>NZ_JBGCCP010000021.1:0-191012 GCF_041262705.1 Catenulispora sp. MAP12-49
TGCGGGAACAGGCCCAAAGCCAAAACGAAGTACACCCCCACCCGGGAGGGCAGGACCCGCAGCCGCTGCTGCACCGTCCCGGTATCAGCCAGCACTGCGTCCACCAGCTCGAACGGCAGGAACTGGGTCAACTCCCCCAAATGTCCCGGCGCGAACACCCCCGCTGCCACCTCGATAGCACGCTCGACACGCACCATGGCAGACTCAGACACGACGAGACCTCCGATCCCTGGGTTCCCTAGACAAGAACCGGTGTATCAGAGGTCTCGTTCACTATATAAAACAGCTGCTCACAGCCGCATTTGACGACACCGCCAAACCCTTAACTACGCGGCATTGGACCGGTCCGGTGGTATCAAGCCGGATCGCTGCCGCCGTGGTTTAGTATCAGCGGCTTGACACCACCGGCCCGGCCTGCTTGGCTTCGCCCGCCGAAGCGACGGGGAATCCGGGACAAACCCGCCTGTGGGAAGGGTTCCCGCGCCCCATGCCCGCAGACTCACCGCCCGCGTGTGCGTCGGTGACGTCCATCGACGTGGTGTAAGCAATCTTCGACGTGGGCAGGACGCAAGGCACGCCCGAGCGCGTGGTGATCTTCATGGATGTGAAGAACCGGCCATCAGCAGGCCGGTTTTTCACATCCATGGGCTCAGATGCCCACTGCGGCAGCTGTGACCCGGGGCTTCACCGCTGAAGACTACTTACACCACGCCAGTGGACAAAACCCGTGCGTGGCGAAGTGGACCCCGTCCACACCACAGGCCGGGGTTGTCCCGGATTCCCCGTCGCTTCGGCGGTGCTTGCACAACCATCCCGGACTGGGCGGTGTCCAGCCGGACGAAACCGGTGGCCAGCAACAGCGATCCGGCTTGACACCGCCCAGGCCGGGATGGTTCCCTCCGGGCGACGAAGCGACGAAGCGACGAAGCGACGAAGCGACGAAGCGACGAAGCGACGAAGCGACGGGGAAGCCGGGACGAAGGCGACCACAAGCAGCGTCCGCCGCCCGACAACGCGGCCCCCCACTCCCCGGAGCGAGGCCGCTCGCCGCGCAGGCGCCGCCGGAGGCGCCCTTCAGCTCTTGACCTTGACCTTGCCCTCGACTGTCGCAGTTGACCTTGACTATCGCAGTAGACCCCACCACCTACCCACACCACCACCGCCCCGCGAAACCAGCACCAGCACCGACCCGCGCCACCAACGGATCCCGCAAACCCATACGCGAAGCCGTAAGAAGCCTCTAAACCCACCACCAGCGGCGCCCTTTTTGCCCGCTCTCACACCGCCAGCACCCGCACCGGCACCCCGTTGAACACCGCGTTCCCCGAAACCGGGTCCACGACCGCCTCATCAGTCAGCGCATTCGCGTTGACCCCCGCGTTCTTGCGCGCCACGGCCTGCGCGCTGTCCGCGTGCCCCCAGCCGTGCGGCAGGCTCACCACGCCGGGCATGATCGTGTCCGTGGTCTCCACGGGCACCTCCACCTCTCCGGCGGCCGACCGGACCCGCGCACGCTCTCCGAGTCCGAGGCGCGCCGCGTCCTGCGGGTGGATGTGCAGCGTGCAGCGGTTGCTGCCGCCGACCAGCGAGGGCACGTTGTGCATCCAGCTGTTGTTCGAGCGCAGGTGCCGCCGCCCGATCAGCACCATCTCCGGGGCCGGGTCCGCCAGCCGCTCCAGGAGCCGCGGCACGTCGGCGACCAGGGCCGGCGGTGCCAGATCGACCTTGCCCGAGGCGGTGCACAGGATCTCCGGCAGACGCGGTTGGAGCGGGCCGAGGTCCAGGCCGTGCGGGGCCTGGCGCATCGCCTCCAGCGACAGGCCGTAGGAGCCCAGCTTCAGCAGCGCGTCCAGAATCTGCTCGGTCCCGTCGGCGCCGTCGAGGCCGTCGCGCATCTCCGGCACGGCCGCGAGCAGTTGGCCGAGCAGCATCTCCTCGGCGCCGCGCGAGTCGGCATCAGGGCCCTGATCGGCCAGGATCAGCAGCAGCTTCGCCAGGATCGCGGCCTCGGAACGTTGGTCCTCGCGCAGTGGGAGCACCGGCGGCGAGAAGCGCGCGTAGTTCCGGACCATGATGATCTGCACCAGGAAGTCGAAGTGCGGACTCTGCAGAATCCGGGGCGGCGGCAGGATCACGTTCGCGTGCCGGGTGGTCTCGTTCAGGTACGGGTCCACGCACACCATGAAGTCCAGCTCGGACAGGGCCTCGGCCAGGCGCGGCCCGTTGGGCGCGGACAGTGCCGGATTGCCGCCGACCGTTATCAGAGCCCGTATCTGACCCTCGCCTGGCGTCTGAATCTCGTCCGCCATCGTGGCGACCGGAAATTCCCCGAGCACCTCCGGCAGACCACGCACCCGGCTGTGCCAGGCGCCGGTGGCGAACGGCTGGCCGCTGCGGAAGATCTCCAGCCCCGCGGTCTTGGCGAACATGACCCCGCCGGGCCGGTCCAGGTTCCCCGTCAGGGCATTGATGACGTCGACCAGCCACTGCGCCGTCGAACCGAACTCGGCCGTGCACGTGCCGATCCGCGCGTACACGCAGGCCGTCCGCGCCGCCGCGACCTCCCGCGCCAGCCGCACCGTCGTCGCGGCCGGCACGCCACAGGCCCGCTCCACGACCTCCGGCGTGAAGTCGCTTGCCAGAGCTCTGAGTTCCTCGAGCCCGGCGACTTTTACATCCACCGCGGCCAAACCCTCACCCAGCAACGTATGCACGATCCCGAACAGCAGATACGCATCCGTCCCGGGGCGAATGAACAAATGCTCGTCGGCCAGCTCGGCGGTACGAGTGCGCCGCGGATCCACCACCACGACCTTGCCGCCGCGCTGCTGCAACGCCCGCAGCCGCCCCTTGAAATCCGGCGCCACACACAGCGAACCGTTGGACTCCACCGGATTGGCCCCGAGGATCAGCATGTAGTCGGTGCGGTCGATGTCCGGAACGGCCACGGACATCGGATCGCCGAACATCAGGCCGCTGGCGACGTGCTTGGGCATCTGGTCGATGGTGCTGGCCGAGTAGACATTGCGACTGCCGAGCATCTGTGTCAGCGGCTGCCGGTACAGGAAACCGGCCATGGTGTGGAAGGTCGGGTTGCCGAAGTACAGCGCGACCGCATCGCGGCCGTGCGCCGCCATGGTCTCGTTCAGCCCCCGGTGCAGCTCGGCGAACGCCTCGTCCCAACTGGCCGGCCGCAACTCCCCGTCGACCCGGACCAGCGGACCCGCCAACCGGTCCGGGTCCTCGTCCAGATGACCCAGCGCCGCCCCCTTCGGACACAGGAAGCCCTTGCTGAACGGATCGTCGCGGTCGCCCTCGACCCGCAGCACGGAGCCTGAGTCGTTCAGGGTCAGCCGCAACCCGCAAGCGGTCTCGCACAGAGGACACGTCCGAAGCGCAGTCTTCATGCTTCCGGACGCTAGCAACGCCGCCGCGGGCGCCCTTCTCGCTGCGTGCGAAGCGCCCGCACCGGTTCGGCATCCCCGAAGATGTCGGCCGCCGCCGGGCGGATCGATCGTGGAGACAGACCTGTCGAAGAGAGGATTCGCCATGGCTCCGCATGCCGAGCCGGCCACCGTCGCCGGACCGCTGACCGCCTTCCGTGAAGCCGGGCCCGAAGTGCTGGCCGAGGCGTTCACCCGCCTGGTCGGCACGTTCTGGACCGCCGGAGTGCTGAACGATCCCGGCTTGGCGGCCGAAGCCGTCCCCGAGCTGCTGGCCGCCTTCGACGGCGCCGACGCCCCGCATCGCGGACACCTCGCGATCGCCCTCGGCCTGTTCGCCGAGGCCGAGTACCCGGAGCTGGACGGCCCGGTCGCCACCGCCGTGCGCCGGGGGTTGGACGTCGTCCTCGACCAGGTTCGCGGGACCACGACCGTCACGCCGTTCACGGTGGCCGCGCTGTATCTGCTCTCGCATTTCCCGCACGAGCGCGACCGGGTCCTGTCCGCGTTCAGCGGTGTGCCGCTGAACCCCGACGACGCGACCCGGCTGGACCGCGGCCTGACCCTGCTCGACCCGGCCGACCCCGACCTGGGCCGCGCCTGGCCCTCGCCGTTCGACTGGGACATCGACGAGAAGGAACGCGACTTCGACCGCGCCTGGATCAGTACCCTGACCCCCGAGCAGATCACCGCGACCTGGGAGAGCGACACCCGCTCGCTGTGGGCCACCGCCGGGGCCAAGGCCCTGTGGTCGATGGCCAACGGCCTGCCCAGCCCGGTCGCCGATCAGAGTCCTTACTGGTCGGCACCGCACCAGATGCCCGCCATCGCCGCCGGCACCACGTTCGCCCGCCACGAAGCCACGCTGCGCTGCACCTCCTGCGCGAGCCCGCTGGAGTTCGAGAAGAAGGGCGCACGCTGCGGCGGCTGCTCGACCTTCTACCCGGTCGTGCTCGGCGGCATCCTCGACCTGTCCCGCCGAGAGCGCTCCGGCGCCGGCGTGAGCGACGAGGCCGAGGACGTCGAGGCCGACGTGCTGCAGAACGCGGCCGTGATGAGCACGGTGGGCCAGCACTACGAGGTCGGGCTGCGCCCGGCCTTCCTGCGCATCATGGGCCAGAACTGGGACGGCGCTGTCACTCCGGCGGTCGAGGACGCCTACATCGCCGAGCGCCTGCGCACGGCGGCCGCCACCCGGCCCGGCGGCCCGATCCTGGACCTCGCGGCCGGCGCCGGCCGCTGGACCTGGGTGGTCTCCGACGCCGTCGGTGCCGAGCGGGTCATTGCCCTGGACCTCAACGACGCCATGCTCCACTGGCTGCGCGGTCGTCTGCCGCAGGTCTCCACGGTCCGCGCCAGCGCCTTGGAGCTGCCCGTCGCCGATGGTTCCCTGACCGCCGTCAACTTCTGGAACGCCCTGCAGGCGGTGCCGGACGCGGCTCAGGCGCTTCGCGAGATCGGCCGCTGCCTGCGGCCCGGCGGCGTGCTGACCCTGATGACGTTCCGCTGGGCCGACGATCCGGTGTACCGGTACTTCCAGCACTCGCACATCTTCCCGGCCGCTCCCGATGGATACCTGCTGTTCGAGCCGGAGGAGATCCGGTCGTGGCTGGCCGCCGCCGGGCTGACCGTGGTCGAGGAGTCGGGGCCGGGGACGTTCGTGTTCCTCACCGCGACGCGGGAGGGCTGAGGCGTGGGCGGCGACGGGCCGACCGTCATCGGGATCCTGCTCGCCGAGCATCCGGTTCGCGAGGGATTCCTGGATCCGGTACGCCGGCGGGCTGCCGAGTTCGGTGCGGCGCACCCCGGCTACGAGGTGCGCATCTCGACGTACCGGACCTTCACCGGGGGCGACGAGTTCACGCGGATCCTGGACGCCGGCCGCGTCCCGGCGATCGTCGATGTCTTCTTCACCGAGACCCAGCGCGCCCGCGATGCCGTCTGCGCGACCGGCGGGCCGCTGTTCACCCCGGTGCAGCGCGCGGTCGGCGGGCGCCGGGAGATCCTCGGCGAGCCGGTGGTCCTCGACGACTTCGTCGACACCGCGCACCGCTACTACAGCTACGACGGCGAGCTGGTGTCGATGCCGTTCAGCGTCTCGACGGGCCTGCTCTACGCGAACATGACCATGCTGCGGGCGGCCGGGATCACCGAGGTGCCGCAGGACTGGGACGCCCTGGAGGCCGCCAGCAGGACCCTGATGCGCAGCGACGGCGATCCTTCGCACGGCGTCGCATGGGCCAACGACGGATGGTTCTTCCAGCACGTGGTGGCCCAGCAGGGCGGCCTGCTGGCCGACAACGCCAACGGCCGCGCGGGCCGGGCGCAGAAGGTGGATCTGGCCTCTGACGAACTCCTGGCCTGGGTCACCTGGTGGCAGCGGCTGCACAAGGACGGGGTCTACCTGCACACCGGCGTGGCCCAGGACTGGGCCGGGACGTTCGAGGCCTTCATCGCCGGCCGGGTGCCGTTCCTGTGGAACTCCTCGGTGATGGCCGAGCCGGTGGTGTCGGCCGGAGCACAGGCCGGGATCGAGGTCCGCGCGCACCGCCTGCCGCACAACGGCGCCGTCCCGTATGCCGGCGACGTCCTGGGCGGCGACTCGCTGTGGCTGGCGGCCGGGTTGTCGCCGGAGGAACAGGACGGCGCACTGGCGTTCCTGCAGTACTTGCTGAACCCCGAGGGCGCCGCCGAGTGGCACAAGTCCAGCGGCTTCATCCCGGTGACGCACGGCGCGCACCGCCTGCTGGAAGCAGAAGGCTGGTTCACTCGGAAACCGCACCACCTCGCAGCCCCGGCGCAGCTCGCCGCATCCGACGGCTCCCCAGCCGCGACCGGCGCCCTGGCCGGAGACCTCGCGGGCATGCACGCCGACCTGATCGAGGCGATGACGGACGTGCTGGACCACGGCGCCGACCCCGCACGCCGGTTCGCACAGGCGACGGCTACGGCACAGCGGCGGCTGGACGAGTACAACGCGGGGGCTGTGAGGAGGCGGGCGGCGCGGTAGGTCGAGGACGGATCGGCGGTGCGCAGAAATGGCGCGCCGTCGATCCCTTCTGCGCGCCAAATAAAGCCGACTCTGCTGGCCTATTCGCCGAACCGGTCGCTCGGATGCTCGCGCGCCCCGAACACACCGAAGCGGCGACCGCCCTCTATCGGTCGCCGCCCCGGTGGGCTCCTCAGCCGCGCAGCCCTCGCGCTCCCCTCACACCCGCCCCGGCACCGACACCGGCTCGGCGCCGGCATCCGCCACCGCCGGCGGCACGGCGGCCGGGCCGGCGGGCCCGCGCAGCGCGTTCAGCAGCACCCTGGCGACCATGCCGGGGCGCATCAGCTGCTCGGGGCGGTCGAGCATGCCGGCGGCGCGCATGTAGCCGCGGGTCACCGAGCTGTCGCGGGTCGCGGCGACCTGGACCATCGCCAGGTAGCGCTGGCCCATGCGGACCTTCAGGTCGCGCTTGCCCTCGACGCCGTCGAAGCCCAGGTCGACGGTGCGTGTCATCTCCCACGGCGGGTCGATGACGTCGCGCGCCAGGTCGCGGAAGTACTGCTGGGAGTCCGGGGTCGCGCCGGAGTGCAGGTGGTGGCGCAGGGTGAGTGCGGACAGTGCCGCGACCGTCATGCCCTGCGCGTACACCGGATTGAAGCAGGACACCGCGTCGCCGATGACCAGCAGGCCGGCCGGGAGGCGGCTCATGCGCTCGTAGCGGCGGCGCTGGGTGGTGGGGAAGCGGAAGGCGACCGGCTCGTCCAGCGGCTCGGCGTGCTTCAGGGCCTCGTGGATGTCCGGGACCGGCAGGCCCTTCACGAACTCGTACAGTCCCTGCTGGTCCGTCGGGGGGTGGTCGCCGAGGATGCCGTAGACCGTCATCAGGGTTTTGTCACCCTCGGTCTTGGTGAAGATGACGCCGCGCGGGACGTCCGGGGAGGCGACCGCGATGATCGCCAGGTCGCCGTCGTAGGGGTCGGCCTTCATCTTGTAGTTCTGGGTGACGTAGCCCAGCCCGATGTTGGTCCGCTCCTCCTCGACCCGCGGGTAGCCCATCTCCTCCAGCCACACCGGGGTGCGCGAGCCGCGGCCGGTGGCGTCGACCACCAGGTCGGCGGTGATCGTCTCGCCGGCCTTGCCGTTGCGCTGCACCTTGACGCCGGTCACCTGCGCGTGGTCGGCGGTGGCGGTCAGGCCCAGGATGTCGCAGCGTTCGACGAAGCGGACGTTCGCCAGCTCCGCCGTGCGCTCGCGGATCCGGCGCTCCATCAGCGGGGCCGAGGCCGGGACGGCGATGTAGCCGATGTCGGCGCGCTTGACCGGGCGGCCGCGGAAGTACCAGCGGACCGAGCCGGAGAAGTCGCCGAAGGGGGTGCCGTCGGCGATGAGCTGGTCGGTGATGCCGGGGTAGAGCTCCTCCATCACCACCCGGCCGCGCACGTGCATGGCGTTGATGTGCTTGCCCTGGGGGCGTCCGCGGCGCGGGCCGTCGATGCCGGTGACCGCGTCCCGGTCCACGACCAGGACCTCGTCGTAGGCCTCGGCGAGCACACGGGCCGCGAACAGCCCGGCGATGCTGCCGCCCAGCACGACGGCGCGGGTCGGGTCGCCGTCGGCCGCCGGCCGGGGTGCTTCCTTGGGCATCTGGCCCACCTCCTGGAGATCGTGCGCTGATGAGCTTCACGATCGGCGCTGCGGCCCGGGCCGGGCATCTCCTGGATTGCGCGCGGGGTGAGACTGTTCTGCGCGGGGTGAGGTTGTTGCGCGCGGAGTGAGGCTGTTCCGTGTCCGAGTCCACCGGCGCAACCATGAAGATGCCCGGCCTCGGCGCCCTGGCGACCATGAAAGCCATGGAGAGCGAGACCACCCAGATCGCCGAGATGTTCGACGAGTCCACCGACATGTCGGACGCGTTCAACGACGGCCAGGTGCACCTGGCCTACTGGTACGACGACGAGGACCAGTCCCCGCTGATCGAGGCGACGCAGCGGCTGACCCGCAAGGTCGCCGAATCGCTGCGGCTGCGCAAGGGCGAACGGGTCCTGGACGTCGGCTGCGGCCTCGGCACGCCGGCGATCCAGCTCGCGACCGAGTACGGGGTGCAGGTCACCGGGGTCAACATCAGCACCCGCCAGGTGGCCGAGGCGCACGCCCGGGCCGCGGCGGCCGGGCTCGGTGATCAGGTCGCGTTCGTGACCGCGGACTTCAGCGCCCTGGACTTCCCGGACGGCAGCTTCGACGCGGTCGTGGCGATGGAGGCCCTGGTCTACGTCCGCGACCTCGGCCCGACCCTGCGCGGCCTGCACCGGGTGCTGCGCCCCGGCGGCCGGCTGACCCTGACCGAGCCGACCCGCGAAGGGCTCGGCGTCGTGGCCGCCAGCGAGCACGCGACGGCCTTCGGCGCGAAGTGGCTGCTGTCGGTCGCCGAGTGGCTGGATCCGTTGCGGGAGAACGGTTTCGAGCTGCTGGAGTACCTGCAGTGCGGGCCGCGCGTGTTCGGGATGGGCCCCAAGTACCTGCAGGCCGTGGAATCCCGGCGCGAGGAGCTGGCCGCCCGCTTCGGCCCGGCCGCCGTCGACGAGCTCCGGCAGACGCTGGAGCACTTCTTCGCCCCGGGCGCGGACCGGATCGGCTATGCCGTCGTCACGGTCCAAAAGCCCTGGAACTGAAACCAGCGTCAGCCTTCACTTCAGGAGAGATCTCACATGACCACGACTCCGGAAACGCAGCAGGCGACCGCGCCGCTGTCCCTGCAGCAGCAGTTCCTGTGCATCTTCGCCCAAGGCTTCGAAGCCGGGCCGTTCGGGCCGCACTACACCGAGGTCTTCGGCTGGCGCGTCCAGGGCCGGATCGACGTGGACGCCCTGCGTGCGGCGCTGGCCGACGTGGTCGAGCGGCACGAGGCGCTGCGCACCGTGGTGCGCCTGGAGGACGGCGGCGGGCAGAGTGTGCTGCCGGCCGTGGCGCCCGAGCTGCTGCTGGTCGACCTGGACGAGGCGCCGGGCGCGGACCGGGACCGCCGCGCCGAGCAGCTCATGATCGAGGCCGAGACCCGGCCGTTCCCGGCCGACCGGGTCCCGTTGCTGCGCGCGGTTCTCGGCCGCTTCGACCAGCAGGACTCGGTCCTGGTCCTGTGTGCCCACCACAGCGCCGCGGACGTCTGGTCGATCCAGGTGGTCCTGCGGGATGTGGCGCAGTGCTACGCCGCCCGCGTGGCCGGCAAGGAGCCGCAGCTGCCCGAGGCGACTCAGTACCGTGAGTATGTCGCCGCGCAGCACGAGGACGCCGCCGGGCCGGCAGTGGCCGCCTCGCGCGCGTACTGGCGCGAAACCCTGCGCGGCGCCAGGATCCTGGTCGCGCCGGTGCACCGCACGGATCAGACTCCTGCGACGAGCTACCACCGCTTCACCACCGACGCGCGGCTGAGCACCGAGGTGTCCCGGCTGGCCAAGGCGACGCGCAGCTCGACGTTCATGGTCCTGCTCGCCGCGTTCACCGTCTTCGTGAACCGCCGCACCAAGGAGACCGACATCGTGGTGCCCACCTTCGGGCCGGGCCGCGAGCCGCGCTTCCAGTCCACCGTCGGGTCGTTCTTCAACTTCGTCCCGCTGCGCGTGGACCTGGACGGCTGCCAGACCTTCCGCGACGTCATCGTCCGCACCCGCAAGGCCTGCATCGGCGCCTTCTCCCACGAGCTGCCGCTGCTGCATCTGCTCGCCGAGGCGCCGGAGCTGATGTCCTCGGCCGGCCCCGACGCCGTGCCGACCCTGTTCCAGGCCGTCCAGCCGCCCTACCTGACCCAGAGCGAGCGGATCGGCGACCTCGAATACAGCGCGATCTGGCGGCGGGTCATCCCGCAGCCGCTCGGCTCGGAGACCCCGGACGGCATGATCTGGTCGATGCACCTCGGCGCGGACGAAGTGGTCGGAGGGCTCAGCTTCAGCCGCCACCTGTTCGCGCGGGCCGAGGTCGAGGAGCAGGTGGACGTGTTCCTCGGAGTGATCGGCGAGATGGTGGCCGACCCGGACTCGGCGATCTGAGGCGCGGGACCATGACCACGACTGAGAACGCCGTGCGGGCCGCGGCCGCGCCGTCCGAATCCGAGGTCACCCCGGCCCTGCTGATCGAGCGGGCCGAGGCGATGGTGCCCGGCCTGGTGGCACGCCAGCACGAGACCGAGCGGCGGACCTACTACGCCGAGGACACCCACCAGGCGTTCCGCGACGCGGGCTTCTACCGCGTCACGGTGCCCAAGCGGTACGGCGGCTACGAGTTCAGCTTCGACACCTTCCTGCAGATAGCCATGATCCTGACTCGCGCTTGCGCGTCCACCGGCTGGATGTACTGCCTGGGAGCGGCGCACTCGCTGTTCGCCGGCAGTATGTTCGGCGAGAAGGCGCAGGCCGAGATCTTCGGCGCCGGCGACTTCATCGCGCCCTTGGTCAACGCCCCCTACGGGACGGCCAGGCGCGCCGAGGACGGCGGCTGGATCCTGGACGGCGTGTGGCGGTACTGCTCCGGCGCGCCGTATGCGACGCACCTGATCGGGAACACCGTCATCGTCGGCGATGACGATGCCGGCAACGCCGGCCGTGCCGACGATGCCGACGACGCGGCCCCGCCGCGCCGGCTGCTGTTCATCGCGCCCCGCGACCAGTGGGAGATGCTCGACGACTGGGGCGGCCAGCTGGGACTGAAGGGCAGCGGGTCGCACAGCATCCGGATCTCCGGCGGCCGCATCCCCGAACACTTCGGCATCGAGGTGAACTTCGAGGAGATCTCGGTGACCGACGGCACCCCGGGCCGCGAGTTGCACGAGCACCCGCAGTACGGCGGCGCGCCGGCCAGCTCGATGGCCCTGGAAGGCGCGCACATCGCGGTCGGCATGTGCCAGGGCGCGCTCGACGCCTACACCGAGCTGATGTTCAGCCGCACAACGATCCTGCCACCGTTCGCACCCCGCGCTCAGGACCCTGACTATCAGCTCTGGTACGGCAAGGCCAGCGGCATGATCGACGCCGCCGAGACCCTGGTGCTCGCGGCCTCGCGGCGCTGGCACGAGCTGTCCGAGCAGCCGGTCGGGGCGTTCACGGCGGAGGAGGACCTGCGGGTCGCGATCACCTGCCGGGAGGCCACCGAACTGGCCTGGCGGGCCGTCGACGAGATCCTCCAGCCGACCGCCGGCAGCCCGGCCGTCCGCGAGGGGACGCGCCTGGAACGCGTCTGGCGCGACCTGTCCACCGGCCGTACGCACGCCAGCTCCGCCGTGCTGCTCACCACCGTGGCCAACCGCGGATACGCGCAACTGAAGCTGCACAGGAGGTAGACGTGGACGACGATCCGCTTTTCGTCATAGATCCGGCCGGCACCGACATCCACGGCGAGGGGGCCCGGCTGCGGGCCCGCGGACCGATCACCCGGGTGCTTTTGCCCGGGGGCGTCGAGGCCTGGTCGGTGACCGGCTACCACGCCGCCCGGCAGGTCCTGGCGGACGACAGGTTCGCCAAGAACGCCCGGGAGCACTGGCCGGCCTACGCCGAGGGCACCCTCGGCCCGGACTTCCCGCTGATCGCCTGGGCCCGGATGGACAACATGTCCACCGCCGACGGCGAGGCGCACTCGCGCCAGCGCAAAGTCGTCGTCGGCGCGTTCAGCCCGCAGCGGATCGCCATGCTGCGGCCGCGGGTCGAGCAGGTCGTCGCGCGGGCGCTGGACGAGCTGGCCGAGTACGCGGCCGAGCGGCCCGGCGAGCCGGTGGACCTCAAGCTGCGGTACGCGCATCTGGTGTCCTCGCGCGTGATCGGCGAGCTGCTCGGCGTGCCCGACGGCGACCCGGACGGCGTCCTGGACCGAGCCGGATACGTCGAGCCGAACCCGCAGAAGGCCCGCGCGGAGTTCATGGCGTTGCAGGGCAAGATCCAGACTCTGGTCGCGGCGAAGCGCCGGGAGCCGGGGGAGGACTTGATCAGCGACCTGATCGAGGCGCTGCCGGGCGGGTGTCCGGTGGCCCACACCGGCGCCGCCGCGGAGTCAGACGCCGAGCTCGTCGGCCTGGCCCAGCTGGTGATCAACACCGGCGCCGAACCGGCCCGGAACCTCATCGTCAACGCGGTCCTGGCGCTGCTCGCCCACCCCGACCAGCGTGCCCTGGCAGTGGACGGCGATGTGGACTGGGACGACGTGGTGGAGGAGACGCTGCGCGCCGACGCGCCGGTCGCTCACATCCCGTTCCGGTACGCGACACAGGACATTGAGATCGCCGGCGTGACCATCGCCAAGGGCGACCCCGTGATCGTCGGCTACGCCGCGACCGGCCGCGACCCCGACCTGTACGGCGCCGACGCGGGGGATTTCGACGCCCGGCGCGCGGACAAGCGGCACGTGGCGTTCGGTCACGGCGTGCACCGCTGCGTCGGTCCCGCTCTGACCCGGATGGAAGTGCGCATCGCGGTGGAGGCGCTGTTCGCGCGCTTCCCCGGCCTGCGGCTGGCCGTGGAGCCGGACGACCTGGCGAGTCAGGGCACGTTCATCATGAACGGCCGTGCAGAGCTTCCGGTCCATCTCCGTACCCCTGAACCTCCTACTTCCCGCAAGGAGCAGTGACATGACCACTCAGCAGCAGCCGGCCACCGCCGACGTCGCCCAGCGGCTCGCCGCCATCTGGACCGACGTCCTGGGCCCGGGCTCCGACCGGCCCGGCGCCACGTTCTTCGAACTCAACGGCCAGTCCATCGCCGCGGTGCGGATCGCGGCGGCGGTCGAGGAGCAACTGGGCGTCACCCTCGACATCGGCGACCTGTTCGAGGACCCGGACCTGGAGACCCTCACCCGGGACATCCAGGCCCGCGCGGGCATCCGGACCCGCGAGGGGTGAGCCCGATGGCCGCACCCACCCTGACCCACATCACCCCCGCCACCGCGCTCGACGACGTCGTGGAGGTCCTGGACCGCGACGGGGCGGTGATCGTCGAGGACTTCGCCGACGCCGCGACGCTCGCCGCGCTCCGGTCGGACCTCGCACCCGGCCTGGAGACGGCCGGCTACAGCGAGAGCGGCTACGACGGGCAGAAGACCAAGCGGCTCTCCAGCCTGTTCCAGCACTCGCCGGGCCCGATGACCGGCGTGGTCCTGCAGCCGCAGTTCCTCGGCGCGGCCCGGCGCCTGCTGCAGCAGCCCGCGCACATGTGGATCGGCAAGGTCCGGATGGAGGTGACCCCGAGCATCCAGGTCAGCTTCACCCAGGCGATCAGGATCGATCCGGGCCAGGGCCGCCAGCCGCTGCACCGGGACGACGCCATGCACCTGTGGCGGCACCCGGGGCCGCCGTGCCGGCTGCAGCTGATGCTGGCGCTGACCGAGTTCACCGCGGCCAACGGCGCGACCCTGGTCATCCCCGGCAGCCACCACTGGGACGACGAGCGGGCCCCGGCGTACGCCGAGACCGTCCCGGCGGTCATGCCCGCCGGCTCGGCGCTGATCTGGCCGGGCGGGGTCTACCACGGCGGCGGCGCCAACACCACGGACGTGCCGCGCTACAGCCTGTCCCTCGCGCTGGACCTGGGCAACCTGCGGCAGGAGGAGAATCAGTACCTTGCGGTC
This sequence comes from Catenulispora sp. MAP12-49, assembly GCF_041262705.1. Classification (NCBI taxonomy): domain Bacteria; kingdom Bacillati; phylum Actinomycetota; class Actinomycetes; order Catenulisporales; family Catenulisporaceae; genus Catenulispora; species Catenulispora sp. MAP12-49. The sequence continues at coordinate 14,035 of NZ_JBGCCP010000021.1, forward strand.
TCCCGGGAGACCGTGCAGACCCTGCCCGAGGAAGTACAGCGCCTGCTCGGCTGGGAACGCTGCCCTCCCGGCCTCGGCCAGGTCGAGACGCAGGACCCGCTTCTGCTGCTGGAGCGGACGCACGAGGAGCTCTCCAGCAGGCCGCGCGGTGCGAATCCGTTGATGTAGCGGACGTGGCGTCGACAGCAGCCGGTGCGTTTCGCGGATGCGGACGCATCGGCTGCGGCTTCGGCCCAACCCCGCACCCTGGAAGATGCACGCCCGGCCGGGCGGCCCGCAGACTCCACTCCCGTAGACCCGCTGTGGCTCTCTCCCGACCCCTCATCGACGAGGCAGGTATCCATGACAGAGGCAATGGCACAACGTCCGGCCAGGCTTCCTTCCCTCACCGCCTTGCGATTCGTCGCCGCTTTTCTGGTCTTCACCTACCATGTGACCTATTTGAGTGTCTTCCGTGACACCCGGCTGGAGAAGCACTACGACTTCATCACCAACAGCGCCGGCACGATGGGCGTCGGGTTCTTCTTCGTGCTCAGCGGGTTCGTCCTGACCTGGGTCGCGAGGCCGACCGACTCGAAGGGCCAGTTCTGGCGCCGGCGGTTCTTCAAGATCTTCCCGAACCACGCCGTGATCTGGCTGGTCATCCTCGTCATGCTGGTGGTGTCGGGGACCAAGACCATGGTCGAGCCGGCGATCGCCAACCTCTTCCTGGTGAACTCCTGGGCGCCGAGCATGAACAACCTGCTCTACGCGGTCAACGGGGTCACCTGGTCGCTGTCCGCGGAGATCGTGTTCTATCTGTTGTTCCCGTTCCTGGTCCTGGCCGCCGCGAAGATCCGAGAGGACCGGCTCTGGTACTGGGTCATCGGGGTGGCGGCGCTGTCGTTGTCGGTTCCGTTGCTGGCGAAGGCTTTCGTGCCGGACTCGCCGATGTTCCCGGGGTACACCCAGTTCTCCTGGCCGCAGATGTGGTTCGTCTACCAGTTCCCGCTGGTGCGCTGCCTGGAGTTCGTCGTCGGCATCCTGTTCGCGCGCATCGTCATCAGCGGGCGGTTCATCCGGCTCGGCCTGGGCCCGGCGGTGCTCATGGTCGCGGTGCTCTATGTGCCGTCATTGTGGCTGCCCCAGCTGTGGGTGTTCGCGGCGACGTACAGCTTCCCGCTCGGGTTGCTGGTCTCGGCGGCCGCCACGAGTGACATCGCCGGTCGCAGGACGGTGCTGACGCATCGTGTGCCCGTCTTCCTGGGCGAGATCTCGTATGCGTTCTTCCTCATCCATCTCAACGTGCTGCACACGGTGCAGGCGGCGTTCAAGGGGGAGTGGATGGGATACGGCGACTACGACCTGACGGCGTGGAGCACGCCGGTGGCGGTGCTGTTCCTGCTGGCCTGTCTGGCCATCAGCATCTTCCTGGCCTGGCTGCTCTACCGGTTCGTCGAGATGCCGGTGATGCGCAAGTGGTCTCGGCCCCGGTCACGGCGGCCGGTGCCCGCGCTGGAGACCGAGGCCAGCGCCCCGGCGACCGCGGGCTGAGGCGGCGAACGGCTGAGCCGGACGGCGTTCCGCCCGGTACCCGATGCGGGGCGGGTACCGGGCGGAACTTCCATCAGGACTCGGTCACCATGGGGCGTTCGGCGACCGGATCCGGCTCGGGGGACTCGGTGGGGCTGGTGGTGGACTCCGCCGGCGCGGACGCCTTCTGGCGCAGCGTCATCCACGCGAAGGCGAAGACGATCGCGATGATCGCGATGCCGCTGTAGGCCACGATGTCGAGGCCGTCGGTGAAGGCGTCGCGGGCCTTGCTCAGCAACGGCTGGGCCTGGCCGGCCGGGAGTTTGGCGGCGGCGGAGACCGCGTCGGCCAGCGTCTGCCGGGCCCCGGCGACCGTCGAGCCGGACATGCTCGACTGGTAGACCGCGGCGCCGACGCTGCCGAGCAGGGCCAGCCCCAGGGTCGAGCCGAAGACGTTGCTGGTCTCCGACATCGAAGCGGCCGAGCCGGCCTTCTCCGGCGGGGCCGACCCGACGACCAGGCTGGTGCCGAGCACGAACAGCGGCCCGATGCCCAGGGCCACCAGCGCCACGCTCAGCGCCACCAGGCCCGCGCTGCTGGTGCTGCGCACCGTGCTGAGCAGGATCAGGCCCACGAAGGCCAGGACGAGGCCGCCGAGGATCGCGGTGCTCTGCTGGATCTTCTGGACGAGCACCGGGGTGATCAGGACGCCGATCGCGATGCCCAGGCCCGTCGGGGCCTGCCACAGCCCGGCCTTGGCCGGCTCCATCCCGAGCACGCTCTGGATGAACTGGCTGGTCATCAGCCCCAGGCCGGCCAGCGTCCCGGAGGCCAGCAGCATGGCCAACAGCGAGCTGCTGAACTTGAGGTTGCGGAACAGCCGCAGGTCGAGCAGCGGGTTGGGCAGGCGCAGCTGCCGGCGGGTGAACAGCATGGCGAACACGACGCCGACGACGATGGCCAGCGCCGACACCAGCGGCGAGCTGTTCTGCCCGGCGGCCAGCTGCTTGATGCCGTAGATCACCGGCAGGATCGCGGCCAGCGAGAGCACCACGCTGATCAGGTCCAGGCGCTTGGCGTTGGCGTCCTTGTACTCCGGCAGCAGGATCGGCCCGACGATCAGCAGCAACAGCATGACCGGCGTCCCGAGCAGGAACACCGAACCCCACCAGAAGTGCTGCAACAGCACCCCGCCGATGACCGGCCCGAGCGCCGCCCCGCCGAAACTGCAGAACGCCCACAGCGAGATGGCGGTCCCCATCTGCTTGGGGTTCCGGAACATGTTGCTGATCAGCGCCAGCGTCGAGGGCGAAAGCGTGGCCCCCGCGACACCCAGCAGAGCACGCGCGATGATGAGCATCATCGGACTGGTCGAGAACGCCGCCAGCAACGACGCGGCGAAGAACCCGCCGGCCCCGATCATGAGCAGCTTGCGCCGCCCGATCCGGTCACCGAGCGTCCCCATGGTGATCAGGAACCCGGCGAGCATGAACCCGTAGATGTCGGTGATCCACAGCTGCTCGGTCCCGGTCGCGTGCAGGTCGGCGCTCAGATGCGGCAACGCCAGGAACAGGCCGCCGATGTCGAAGGCGACCAACAGCGTGGGCAGCGCCAGTGCGGCCAGGCCGAGCCACTCCCGGCGCCCGGCCAGGGGGGCCTCGGGCTGGGTCGTGTCACTGTCACTCATGGCAGATCCTTTCTCGCTAACCACAGTGGTGGCACCCCGCGCGTGGCGCCTTTGACTGGTGGTCGGAGCGGATCTGGGGAAAGCGACATGGGTGCCGATATGTCAGCCGCGCACCTTGCCGAACGCCGCGACGACATAGCCCACCCGGCCCGCGCTGATCTCGAAGAACCCGGCGAGGCCGCCCTCCAGCCCCTCGTACGCCTCGGTCCCGAACTGCGCGACGACGCGCTCGCGGATCCCGCGCGCGGCCTCGATGTACTTCGGCCCCATGCCGAACACGCGCGGGCCGCACTGTGTGTACTCCTCGACCGCGAAGCCGGCCTTGGCGAACGCCTCGATCCAGCCCTGCATGGTGAGCACGTTGCCCAGGCCGAGGTTGCCGAAGAACTCCTCGACCTCGAGCCCGGCCGCCTCGGACTCCAGCGTGTACTCGACCAGCCCCACCCGGCCGCCGGGCCGCAGCACCCGGTGCAACTCGCGCAGCGCCTGGTCCAGGTCCGGTGCGTGGACGAGCGACTCCATCGCCAGCACCGCGTCGAAGGAGGCGTCGGGGAAGGGCAGCGCCATGAAGTCCGCCCGCTGGTAGCGCACCTGCTCCTGCATCCGGGCCTCGGCGGCCCGCTTCGTCGCCGCGTCCACCTCCGCCTGACTCACCGTGACGCCGGTGACGTGCGCGCCGGTGGCCTCGGCCACGTCCAGGGCGGGCAGCCCGAGGCCGCAGCCGGCGTCCAGGACGCGCTCGCCGGGCCGCAGCCCGAGCGCGTCGACCACCTTGCCGGTGATGCGCCGGGACGCCTCCCGCAGCGGCGTGGTGTCCTCCCGGCCGTACCAGTACGCCAGGTGCACCTGCCCCTCGTTCATGACATCGGTGATGGAGGCCGACTGGTCGTACCGGCGGCCCATCTCGTCGGGTCCGATCGCTGTCTTCGCCACGAGCATCACCGTAGCCCGGCATATCAGGGTCCTTCTTCTCCCTGCTTGCGGGACCTGATGTCCCCCGCGTTCTCGGCGACCTCTCCATGCGCCGAGCCGCGCAGGGTGGTCACGACCTCGAGCCAGGACGCGTCCAGGGCCGCGCTGGCCGCGCTGGCCGCGACGAGCCCGGCGATCTGCACGGCCACCAGCCCGCCCGCCAGATCGCCGCGATCGGCCAACGTGCGGGCGGCGGCCAGGAGCCCGGCCGGCGGCCGCGGCGGCTGCCGGCCGGCGATCTGCTCCCGCAGGCTGTTCTCGGACAGGCCGGCGAGAAAGGGACGCACCGCCAGCCCCTCCGCCCCGAACCGCGCCACCAGTTGCCGGTACACGTCGAACGCCCACGCCTGCAAACCCGGCGAAGTCTGATGCCGCAGCGTCCGGCCGGCCAGGATCCTGAGGGACCGCCGCGTGGACTCCGAGCAGTCGCGCGCCTCGATCACGACCGTCGTCAGCCGCGCCAGCACCGGGACCCAGTCCTCGCCGAACACCGCGACCGGCAGCTTGCCGAGCGCCTCCAGGAAGCTGCCGCGCACCGGATCCGGCTCGTTCAGCACGCGCGTGACCAGCGCCTCGACCTGCCGCAGCACCTCCGCCGCCGGCGCGGTTCGCGCCACGCGTTCCAGCAGCAGCGACCGGGCCGACCTCCGGACCGTCGAGGTGCTCGACCCGGCCGCCTCGGTCAGCACCGCGACCGCCCCGGCGACGGGCAGATACGACGCCAGCGTCAGCTCGACCGTCTCGGCCTGGGAACGCCCCCGGACCGGGTGCCACTGCGACCGGTGCCACTCCAGCATCCGCCGGGCCTCGGCCGCGGCGCGCGCCGGCGGCAGCACGTCGAGCAGCGGCTCGGCCCACATCGGTTGGAGCTCCGGCGCCGCCGCGACGAACGCGTCGACCAGGCCTTCGCGCCGCGCCGTCGGCAGGTGTCCCAGCACCGCCCACAGCGTGTAGACGTCGCCGTCCACGTAGGCCATGATCCCGGCGTCGTCCAGGGCTTCCACGGCCTGGTAGTGCAGCCGGTTCGTTCGCGGACGCTCGTCGGAGGCCACCAGAGTCCAGGCGCCCATTTGGGTCGGCCTTCACCAGCGCGGTCATCGCGCGGGCCGGGAGATGAAGCCCGTAGCGCGTGTCCTGTGTCTCCAGGAACGCGATAGTCCGTTCCGGCAGCGACTCCGCCAGGATGGTGAGGACGGTCTCCCACCGCCGCCAGAACGCGTAGCCGAGGCCGAGCGCCGGATCGCCGCTCTCGATGTGGGCCAGCACGGCCTCCGGATGCCTCCGCGCCAGTGTGGTCCACGACCCCACCGCGTGCGCCAGTCCCGGTAGTTGGTCCGCCGCCACCCTCGCCGAGCAGGCCGGCAGCAGAGCCGCGGCCTCGCCGTCGCCCCACTGCCGGTGCACCGACGGCAGCAGCCGGTCGGCCAGCGCGGTCCGCCGAGCGTCGAGCAGGGTCCGGTAGAAGGCCCGACGCAGCTCGAGCGAGGCGTCCGTCAGGACCGCCGCCGCGGCGTCGTCGGACACCGGGAGCGCCCTGACCGCCCGCAACGCGGCCCGCCTGAGAGCGAGGTCGTCTCCCCGCAGTGCTTCCTCGATCACCGGGAAGTCCCGGTAGACCATGGCTTGGTGCAACGCCTCCCGGCGTTCTGCCTGGATCATGCGCCGGCGGTGCCGTCGACCTTCCGTATGTTCTTCCGCGTGTTCATGGTCGCGATGGTCGCAGCAGCGTCGCCCGCGCCGCAACGGAATTGCCGCGGAGCCGGGCGCGCTCGTTTGGCGCAACCTACGCTGCTGGAGTCGCGGCACCAGGCGCATCATTGGATCTGTGGGATTCGACGCCTGACCAGGTTCCCCCACTCAGCGACGCAACGCGGGTCGTTGAGTCCACGCGGCGTGCCCGCGCGACTCGCGGCCTGATCGCCGTCTTCCTGCTGCTCTCGGCTGTGTCATTCGCCGCGTATGAGCTCCTGCCGTCCGGGCAGTTGCTGTGGTGGACGGTGCTGGGCATGACCTCCGTCGCGGCTGTGGTGGTCGGGATCGTGCGTTACCGGCCCCGTCCGGTCCTGCCTTGGGTGCTGGTGGCCGGCGCGCTGCTGCTGGAGTCCATCGGCGACGTGGTGTACCAGGCGCTGGGCGGCAATGTGGGCGGCGGCGGCCCGTTCCCGAGCGCGGCTGACGCGATCTATCTGGGCGTCTATCCGCTCGCGGTCTTCGCCCTGCTGGGCTTCGTCCTGCGGGACAAACCGGAGTACCGCCAGGGAACGCTGCTCGACGTGCTCATCGTGGCCATCGGCCTGGGAGCGCTGTCCTGGAGCATCTTCGTCATCCCGTCCGGGCATCTGGCGTACGAGTCGATGCTGAACAACACCGTCCTCATCACCTACCTGCTCGGCGACGCCCTGGTGCTGGCCCTGGCGCTGCAACTCCCCCTCGCCGGACGGCTGCGCGCGGCCCCGGTCCCGCTGCTGCTGCTCGGCGCGCTCGGGATGTTGTACTCCGACGAGTACTTCGCGGTCGCCGAACTGCATCCGACCTGGTCGGTGCCCGGCGAGATTCTCGGCTATGCGGCGTTCTATGTGGCGTGGGGTCTGGCGGCGCTGATGCCGTCGATGGCGCAGTTGGTGCGGCCGCTGAGCGGCCGGCCGTGGGCCCTGGTCGCGCCGCGTACCTGGGTCGCGCTGCTGTGCTCGGCGGCGCTGGTCAGCCCGGTGCTCCTGCTCGTCACCGCCTACCGCGCCGATCCCGCCGACACGCTCGTGCTCGCCGGCTGCTGCGTCGTGCTGTTCCTGCTGGTCTTCGCCCGGCTGGTCCAGGCGATGCGCGCCTGGCAGGCGAACGCGCTGCGCGGCGAGACGCAGGCCTACCTGCACACGCTGATCGCGGACGCGCAGGACGCCGTCATCGTGGTCTCGCCGAAGGGCCGCGTGAGCTTCTCCAGCCCCTCGGCGAAGCAGCTGTTCGGCGACCGGCTGCAGGAGGGCTCGGTGGCCGGCCTGTTCTCCGAGCCGGACCAGGCGCTGGTCGCCCGGTGCTTCGACCAGCTCGGCGACCCCCAGGCCGCCCCGGACTGGCCCGGCGCGGTCCGGGTCCAGACCGGCGACGGCCGGATCGTGCTTGCCGAGGCCCGGTGGAGCGACCTGCGGGCGGACCCGACCGTGGCCGGGATCGTGCTGACGCTGCGCGACGTGACAGAGGAGCGCCGGCTGGAGGAGGAACTGCGCCGGCAGGCGCTCACCGATCCGCTGACCGGCCTGATGAACCGGCAGGGACTGCGGCTCCTGATGCAGGAGGACCGCGACCCGGCCTCAGGCCGCATGGGCGCCGCGGGCCTGCTCATGGTCGACCTGGACGACTTCAAGGAGATCAACGACACCCTCGGGCACCCGATCGGCGACGAGGTGCTGGTCGCGGTCGCCGAGCGGCTGACGGCGAACGTCCGCGAGGAGGACGCCGTGGCCCGCTTCGGCGGCGACGAGTTCGCCGTCCTGATGGCACACGACCCGGAGCGAGCCGGCGTGGAGCGCGCCGGTCCGGAGCGCGCCGGTCTGGAGCGCACCGGCCTGGAGGCGATCGCGCAGCGCGTGCTCGACGCCTTCGACGAGCCGGTGGAGTCCAACGCCGGGCCGCTGCGGGTGACCGCGAGCCTGGGACTCGCGGTGCTCGGCGAGACGGAGGGGTCCGGCTCCGGCTCCGGTTTCGGTGCCGGGGACGGTGCCGGCGGCGGTGCCGGCGGCGGCGAACCAAACCCCGACGCGGATGAGGACCCTGATTCCGAACCCGACGCCCTGATGCGCGCCGCCGACCTGGCCCTGTACGCGGCGAAAGCCGAGGGCAAGGCCCGCTGGCGCCGCTACCACGCGGCCCTGCTCGACCAGGCAGTCCGCCGCGCCGAACTGCGCTCAGCCCTCGACGACGCGCTCGCCCTGGGTTCGCTCGCGGTCTTCTACCAGCCCGTCGTCCACCTCCACACCCGCCGCATCGCCGGCTTCGAAGCCCTGGCCCGCTGGCCGCACCCGACCCTGGGCCTGCTCGGCCCCGACGTGTTCATCCCGCTCGCCGAGGAGACCGGCCAGATCCGCGAGCTGGGCGGCCAGATGCTCCGCATGGCGGTGAAGCAGGCCGTCACGTGGAGCGCCCCGTCCGGCGGCGAGGGCTGCTTCATCGGGATCAACGTCTCGGTCCACCAACTCCGCGGCGAGGGCTTCGTCGAGGCGGTCCGCGACGTCCTCGCCGAGACCGGCATCGACCCCCGCTACGTGGTCCTCGAGGTGACCGAGACAGCCCTGCTGGACCACGAGGACGTCGGCGTCCGCGAGCGCCTCCAGGACCTGCGCGCCCTCGGCGTGGCGATAGCCCTGGACGACTTCGGCACCGGCTACGCCTCGCTGATCTCCCTGCACGACATGCCGATCGACATCATCAAGATCGACAAGTCCTTCACCAGCCGCCTCACCACCTCCGACCGCATGCGCCGCCTGGTCCGCGGCCTGCTGACCATCAGCGACACCCTCGACATCAGCACCATCGCCGAAGGCATCGAGGGCTGGGACCAACACCGGCGCCTGCTGGAACTCGGCGTCCGCGCGGGCCAGGGCTACCTGTACTCCCGCCCGCTGGCCGCCGGCGCCGCGTCGGCGCTGTGGGCCGAGCAGCGGCCGCTTCCGCTGGATCACGGGAAGCGCTGAGCGACGGGCTCAGCCTCTTCTATCCATAGCGGTCCATCCGGTAGCTCGACCCGGGTACCCGAACCGGGAGTGAGACGGGTTCGGAGAACCCGGACGTGTTCTCCATCGATCGTCGCGAACGGTCCCGGGATACCCGTGCCGAAGTGGAAAGCACGGACCAGGTTGTGCACGTCGTGCGATGGCCATGACCAGTTGATGGTCGAGTCTTCAGCGGTGAACATGCCCGCGTAGGTCGCCTTGTTCTCGTCCTGCGGGACCCCGCCGTAACCATCTGCGGCCAGGGTCGCCGCTTCTGCGACGAGAGCACGGATCGTCGGGGCCACGTCGTGCCAGAGCTCATCGAATCTCACGTACTCGGGCAGCGGGATGCCATCGTGCTGGACGATGATGCTCCCCGTGTCGATTCGTTCGTCCATCCAGTGGGCCGTGACACCGATTGAGCCGTCTCCGTTGCGGATCGCCCACTGGATCGGCGCCGGACCGCGATATCTCGGAAGTACGCTATGTCCGTCGGATCGTCTTGGGGCCGGTACTCGTTGATCAGGCTCCGGATCAACGAGATGGCTTCCACGTCGCTGAGCATGTCCAGTGACAGGCGCCGAGCGCCGTCCCGCGCGATGAGCCCGGAAAGCCGGCTTCGACTGGTCACGAGCACCAGGCACCCGGGGCTCCCTGGCAGAAGTGGACGCACCTGGCGGACGCTGGAGGCGTTGTCGAGGACGATGAGTACCCTGCGGCCGGCGACTTGGGAGCGGTAGAGGTCCGCCCGGGATTCCAGATCGGTCGGGATGGCGGCGTGGGGGACGCCCAATGCGCTCAGGAAGCGTTCCAGCACTTGGTCGGGGGCCATGGGAGGCCCCGGGTCGTAGCCGCGCAGATTGACGAATAATTGGCCATCAGGGAACTGGTCGACGATTCCGTGGGCCCAGTGGATGGCGAATGATGTCTTCCCGACGCCGGCGGTGCCGACAACCACACAGACCGTCGAGATCTGGGCCTGCTCGCGATCCTCGGTGAAGAACACGTCGAGTTGCCCTAAGGACGTGTCGCGGTTGACAAAACCACGGATATCGCTTGGTAGCTGGCGCGGTGCCGAGAAGTCTGCCCCACTGGGTGCCTGATGCCGGTTCTCGTTCGCTTCGTCTCGATGGGGAGGCTGATTCATGATGTGGTCTGCCGGTCGAGGAAGATGTCAATATCCTGGCCTACAGAAAAGAGATCCCTGATGAAGGTTCGCCAGCCGTTCACATCGGCCGGCGCTTCGGAGCGCACCGCACCGGTGTTCAAACCTTGTTCGTTGTAGAGCACCTCGTAGACGGCATCGGTTTCCAGCGTCACGATCTCAGGAAGCATGCCCTGCCGCTCCAGCGGCGCCACCTTGCTCGCGCTGACCACTCTGATCTGCTCGCCGAGTTCGTTCCGCTGCCGCAGCGAATGGAGCTCCCACTGGAGATACGGGGTGACTTCTTCCTCGACTACGCGGGCGCGGTAAGTTGTGAAGCCATTCTGTGCGACTTTGGCATAGTATTCCGCCAGCGAGTGTCGTCGGTCCTCGATCAGGCGGAAGGCTTCGGCTCGGTCGCCTCGTGCGAAGGCGTTCCAGCTTTCACTGCCCTCCTCCTGGAATGACTGGATCCGTTCCAGTTTCCAGAAGTCCCCCTCGGAGATGTGCCAGAACCTTGGGAAGAAATCCTTGATGTACTCTTCGGCGGTGAGCACGACGCCGGACGGCCGCTGCGGCGGGCTATTCACCAGGGATGTCTTCCTGTGTTGACGGAGGGCTTCGTAGGTATAGCGAAAAGGTATTTTGCACTCATGGAGAAGCGGACGGCGCACTGAATCAGAACTCTGTTATGCTTCGGGATCATGGGGTCAGAGGCCGCCGGCGCGATAGCAGGGCTCATCGGTGCGGCCTTCGGTGCCGGGGCGGCGATCTGGGGCAGTGTCACCACCGCGCGGACTCAGCTGCGCATGAGTCAGACGCAGCTTCAGGCGGCGATCGCGGCAGAACAGGCCAGGGTGACCAGGGCCATATACGCGGACTTCCTTCGCGCGGGCGTCGAGTACGAGTTGGCGTGGCGAAGGCTCTTGATCAGTCTGCGCGAAGGTGTGAGCACGGCCGAAGAGCGGGATCGTCTGTACGCCCAGGTCATTGAACACGAGCACGATCGGTGGACTTCGTACTCGATCCTGCTTCTGGAAGCTCCTGACCCGGTGACGTCACTGGCCAGGGAGCTCACGAACGCATACGTCGAACTCGACACGATCGCTGAGAAGCTACGCAGACGGCTCTCGGCGCAGGGCTGGCAAGACTTCAATCAGGCCGCCGAGAGGTGCGGGGCTCTGACCGCGACCTTCACCGAAGGTGCGAAAGCGGTCCGCACAGCGGCCACCGGGCTCTAGCGATAGCGGGCCAGTTACCCGGGGGTTGGCAAAACTACAGCCTTTTGTCGAAGTCTTGACGGAACTCCGCGGCGCGCGAAGGGCGTGTGGCGTCAGTCTTCGACCCGAGAGGGCTCAATGCAGCGCAGGGTGCAGCCGACCAGTGAGGCGATCCGTGCGGGGAACCGTGCGCGGGTCGTCGATATCCTGCGGCGTTCCGGGAGCGCCACGCGGGCTGAGCTGATCGTCCGGACCGGGTTGTCGCGGGCCACGGTGTCCAGTCTGATCGGGGAGCTGGCTGATCGCGGTCTGGTTTCGGAGTACTCACAGTCCGCCGTGGACAGTCCCGGGCGGCCGCCGAGCCGGCTCGCGCTCAACCGGGCCGCGGGGCTGGCCATCGCGGTCGACGTCGGGGTGCGGCATGTGGCCGTCGCGGTCGGGGACCTGTCGCGCAGCGTGCTCGCCGAGCGGTGGGTGCCGTTGCCGCAGGGGCACTCGGCCGAGCGCGGCATGCACATCGTCATGCGGAGCATCGAGACCACGCTCGCCGAGGCCGAGGCGGACCGCGACCAGATCGTCGGGGCGGCCATCAGTATCGCCGCGCCCATCGCGCCGGACAGCGGGCGGCTGCTCGTTCCCGGTGTGCTGCCGGGGTGGAACGGGCCCGCGCTGGCCGAGCAGATCGGCCGGACCTGGGGCATCCCGGCCGCCGTGGAGAACGACGCCAACCTCGGCGCGCTCGGCGAGTCGGTCGCCGCGACGCCCCACGGGCAGGACCTCCTCTACGTCAAGGTCGCCAGCCGGGTCGGGCTCGGGATCGCGTTCGGCTCCGGCATCTACCGCGGGCGCGACGGGTACGCCGGCGAGATCGGGCACGTCACCTCCGACCCGGACGGCCCGCAATGCTGGTGCGGACGCCGGGGATGCCTGGAGCTGTACGCCGGCGCCGAAGGGATGCTCGCCCGGCTCGGCGCGCGCGGGATCCGCATCGACGACGTCAATGAGCTGATCCTCCGGGCCCAGGCCGGCGACGCCGACGTCCTGGCCGTGGTCGGCGACGGCACCCGGCGCCTGGCCCGGGCGCTCGGCGCGCTCGCGCTGGTGCTGAACCCCTCGGTGATCGCCCTCGGCGGCGAGCTGACGGCGCTCGGCCCGCTGCTGCTCGACCCCGTCCACGCCGAGCTCGCGACCGTCCCGTTCGGGGCGCCGGTGGCGGTCCGCGCCTCGGCGCTGGGCCCCCGCGCCTCGCTGATGGGCGCCCTGGCGCTCGTCCTGTCCGAGTCCAACCGCTTCACCGACCAGTCCTGTGTCCCCACCTCCTCGAACCCCGGGCGGATCGCCGCGTTCGACGCTGTCCCCGCCCGGTAGCTGTACCGCTCCACCTCCCTCCTCCTCCTTCCTTCCCTCTCTCCCTCCCTCCCGAAGGAGCTTCCTGATGCCCGTCCGTCCCCACCGAAGAAGGCGTTGGCGTGCCGCGACCGCGGCTGTCACCGCCGGCTTCGTCCTGGCAGGCACCGTGACCGCCGCCGTGTCGGCGTCGGCCGCGACAGCTCAAAGCGCGGCCAAGCACGCCGTCGTGTCCGGCGACGCAAGGTTCGAAGTCCTCTCACCGACCCTCATCCGCACCGAGTACGCCGGGAACGGCGCCTTCGAGAACGACCCGACGTTCAACGCCATCGGCCGCGACGGCTTCACCCCGACGCATTTCACGAAGACCACCGCGAACGGCTGGCTCACCATCGACACCGGCCAGGAGCAGCTGCGGTACAAGGTCGGTTCCGGCCCCTTCACCGCCGGGAACCTGATCATCACCGAGCGGGCCGGCAAGCAGAGCGTCACCTCCCAGCCTTGGGCGCCGCCCCCGACGCCGTCCTGTCAGTTCGGTGTTCTGTGTGAGGCCGAGGGCCTGAACCTCAACGGCGTTTCGGTTGCCAGCGACCACAGCGGCTTCACCGGAACCGGCTTCGCCGCGGGCTTCCAAGCCACCGGCAACTCGCTGACGTTCCAAGTGACCGCGGCGACGGCGGGCACGTACGAGCTCGCCACCCGCTACGCCAACAGCACCGGCGGCGACGGCCAGAACGTCACCCGCACCCTGAGCGTGACCGCCGGCAGCGGCGCCGCAGCACAGCTGAGCCTGCCGACCACAGCCAACTGGGACACCTGGGCCGTCGCCACCGTGCCGGTGACGCTCAACGCCGGAGTCAACACCGTCACCGTCGCGCGTACGGCCTCCGACTCGGGCAACGTGAACATCGACAGCCTGGCCGTCGTCACGCCGGGCGCGAGCTACCCCGGCCCGGGCGCGCCGCAGGCCCAGCCCTGCGCCTTCGGCACGATCTGCCAGGCCGAGAACGGCGCCCTCACCGGTGGCGCCTCCCCGCAGAACAACCACAACGACTACGCCGGATCCGGTTTCGTCGGCGGCCTCAGCTCGACCACCGCCGCCGACGCGATCGCCGTGACCGGCGTGCCGCAGGCCGGCTCGTACCAACTGCAACTGCGCTACGCCAACTGGCAGACCGATCTCGGCCAGACCGGGGCCGCCGGCCCGCGCACGATCTCGGTCGCCGTCGGCTCCGGCACCCCGGCCACCACCACCCTCGCGCAGACCAGCAGCTGGGACAGCTGGCGCACCGTCTCGATCCCCGTCACGCTCGCCGCCGGGGACAACACGGTGACCCTCGGCTGCCCCACCGCAGACTCCTGCCACGTCAACCTCGACACGGTCGCGGTCGTCAAGAACAACACCCCGCTGCTGGCCCCGCACGCCGCGCTCGGCGGCTACCGGCGCGGCCTGGACGGCCAGAACGGCGAGGTCCTGACCACGCCCGGCCTGCTCTACCAGGACGGCTGGTCGCTGCTGGACGACACCTCCTCCGCGATCTTCAACAGCGCGTCGCACCAGGTGTCGCAGCGTCCGTCCACCGGCGGCAAGCCGTACCAGGACGGGTACGTGTTCGGCTACGGCCAGGACTACCAGCAGGGTCTCAAGGACCTCGCCACGCTGACCGGTCCGTCCGAGCTGCTGCCACGCTGGGCCTACGGCGTCTGGTACTCCGAGTACTACGACCACTCCGCGGCCGACTACGAGAACACCATCCTGCCGACCTTCCGGTCGCAGAACACGCCGCTGGACGTCCTGGTCACCGACACCGACTTCAAGGCCGTCAGCACCTGGGACGGCTGGGAGATGGACCCCTCCAAGTTCCCCGACCCGAGCGCGTACTTCGCCTGGGCGCACTCCCAAGGCCTGCACACCACGCTCAACGTGCACCCGAGCGTCCAGCAGACCGACCCGCAGTACCCCGTGGCGCTGGCCGCGGCCGGGGGCACGCTGCCGTCGTGCGGTTCGGGGCAGTACTGCTTCGACTGGGGCAACCCGGCGCAGCTGTCGGCGTACTTCGGCCTGCACCAGCAGATCCAGAACCAGGGCGACGACTTCTGGTGGCTGGACTGGTGCTGTGACAGCTCCACCTCGTCGCTGGCCGGGGTGACCCCGGACGCGTGGATCAACCAGAACTACGCCTGGGACACCGACTCCACCGTCGGCCGCGGCTTCGCCTTCTCGCGGGCCTACTCCTCGCTCAACGCCGGCGGCTACAGCGGCTCGGTCGGCCTGGCCACCGGACCGTGGGCCGACAAGCGCACCACGGTGCACTTCACCGGCGACACCACTTCCAGCTGGGCCACGCTGGCCATGGAGGTCGGATACACCCCCGGGGAGGCTTCCTCGACCGGCCTGTCCGCGGTGAGCCACGACATCGGCGGCTTCAACAACGCCGGCGACCAGACCACCGGCTCCGAGCCCGGCAGCACCAAGCTGCCGGACGACCTCTACGCCCGCTGGGTGCAGCTCGGCGCCTTCCAGCCCGTCGACCGGCTGCACGGCAACCACAGCGACCGGCTGCCCTGGCAGTACGGCCCGGCGGCGAAGGACTCCGCGGAGAAGTTCCTGAACCTGCGCGAAGACCTGGTGCCCTACACCTACACCCTGGCCCATCAGGCCACCGCGACCGGCGTCCCGGTGACCCGTCCGACCTACCTGCAGTACCCGGACCAGCAGGACGCCTACGCGTTCGACGACAGCGAGTACTTCTACGGTCCCGACGTCCTGGTGGCGCCGGTGACCACGTCGGGCGACTCGGCGACCACCCAGGTGTGGTTCCCGGCCGGCAGCACCTGGACGGACTACTTCACCGGCCAGACCTACCAGGGCGGCACCGTCCAGAACATCACGACCGGCCTGGACACCATGCCGGTGTTCATCAAGTCCGGCGGCATCATGGCGACCCGCACGGGCAACGTCACCAACGACGACCAGAACCCGCTGACGAGCGCCACGGTGACGGTCGCCGAAGGCGCACCCGGCGCGTTCACCCTCTACGAGGACAACGGCACGACCACCAACACCGCCCAGAGCGCGACGACCGACATCCGCTACGCCGACCACAAGGTGACCATCGCCCCGGCGAAGGGCACCTTCACCGGCCAGGTGCGTCAGCGGTCGTGGACGGTCGCGTTCCAGAACGCACAGGCACCCACGTCGGTGACGATCAACGGAGTGAAGGCCACGGCTGACAAGTGGACGTGGGACAGCGCGTCCCACACGCTCACCGTCAAGGCGCCGAGCCAGTCGGTGGGCCAACAGTTGGTGGTCAGCTACAAGTAGCCACCACGTAGCCAGGTAGTCCCATATCGGCCCCGCCCGGAAGCCATCCGGGCGGGGCCGAAGTCTCAGAGTCCTGTTTCCAGCGGGCGGACATTGTGGTTGACCCGGAAGAGGTCCGCCAGGCGTACAGGATCTCGGCGCTGCGCTCGCCGGGGAAGTAGAGGCCGCCGGCGTAGACGCGGGCGACCGGGAACAGCTCGATCTCGATCGCGGTGACCACGCCGAAGTTGCCCTTGCAGCCGCGCAGAGCCCAGAACAGGTCCGGATCGTCGTCCGCGGTGGCCGTGCGCAGCTCCCCGTCGGCGGTGACGACGTCGATGGAGACGACATGGTCGGCCGCGTATCCCTTGCTGCGGCCGAACACAGGGCTGAGCCCGCCGCCGAGGGTGTAGCCGACGACGCCGATGTGCGGCGCGGACCCGGGCATCGGCGCCAAGCCGTGCGGCTCGGCCTGGCCGCCGCCAGGCGGCTCGGCGACCTGGCGGCGCAGGCGCGCGCTCATCGGCAGATCGCACGCGACCTGGTGTTCGTCGGCGAATACGACACCGCGCGCTTTCAGCTCAGGCGTGCCCTGCGGCTGTACCGCGCGCTCGGCGACGTCGCAGGAATCTGCGAAACCCATCGCGGCCTGGCGGTCACGTATTTCCACGAGCAGCGCAGGGCGATGGCGAAGGGCCACGACGACGCCGGGCTCAGTATGTGCTCCTGCTCGAACGCCATCGAAGTCTCGGCGTCGCTCGCGACAGTCTGAGGCGAGCGGCGATATCGCCGAGACACTACTGATGGCGGAGTCGGTTGCCGGGCCCTATAAGGTGATCAAGAAATTCGGGGCCAAGGGGGGCTTGGGAATGGCCGACATCCACGAGCTGGAGCTGTACGCGAGCGCGGCGGTCGTCATCGGGGCGGGGCAACCGTTGCTGATCGCGCTGTCCGGCACCGGGCCCGAAGAGCGAAGCCCGGTCCAGATCCTGTCGGCCATTTGGCGCCGCAGGCCCTGGCCGTGGGCCACCACCGTGGTCCTGGCGGCGGTGCTGGTGATGATCGGCCTGCAGTACGGCGTGCACGGCCTGTCCGACCATCTGATGCGCCAGCCCGACGCGCTCCACGACGGCCAGTGGTGGCGGGTCTTCACCGCCCTGTTCATCCAGTCCTCCGGGCTGCTCCAGATCGTGATCAACGTGCCCGCGCTGGCCGTCGCGGGCCCCGTCGCCGAGCGCTGCTTCGGCCCCGGTCGCTGGCTGCTGATCTTCTTCGGCAGCGGTGTCGCCGCCAACATCGTCAGCGAGGCGGGCTGGAGCCGGCACGGCGGCGGGTGCTCCATCGCCATCTGCGGGCTCGTGGGGGCGCTGGCCGCGGTGTGCCTGGCGCGTACCGCCAACCCCAAGCGCCAGCGGGTGATGGCGATCGCCATCCTGGCGGCCGGTGTGTTCCTGGGCGCGATCGAGAACAACCACGGCGCGGGTCTGCTGGCCGGAT
Organism: Catenulispora sp. MAP12-49; assembly: GCF_041262705.1. Taxonomy (NCBI): domain Bacteria; kingdom Bacillati; phylum Actinomycetota; class Actinomycetes; order Catenulisporales; family Catenulisporaceae; genus Catenulispora; species Catenulispora sp. MAP12-49. The sequence goes on from NZ_JBGCCP010000021.1 coordinate 31,421, forward strand.
GTGTCCTCGGTCTGGCCGTCGCGTGGCCTCGTAAGGGCCCTCGTCAGGACCCTCGTAAGGGCTATGACCGAGTGTCCGTGTCCGCGCCGCAGAGGTAACGTCTGAGCAACTTAGAAGGCCCCAACGGTCGAATATCCTGTATCTCGACTCTTCTAGGGGTTTCTCATGAAACCTGGCATCACGTCCACATTCGTCGGGTACCACCGCCGTGGCGAGCAGTCGTTGCGGAAGGCGGGACGCATGGATTCCGATGAGGTCGGCCGATGAGCAGCGGTGTCGCTTTGCTCGTGGTCTTGCATCCGCCCAAAGTCGTGGGCGATCCGCTGGCTTTCGAGCAGTACCTCCACAAACTCGCCGTGACCGCGTACCAGGTCGACTTCGGCCACCCGGACACGCTGGCCGCGCCCCCGCACGCCGTGATCGGCTCCGCCGGCTACACGGCCGCGAACGACTCGACGAACACCATCTACCAGCTCACCGACCTGTTCGACACCACGCTGTACTCGGCGGCGGTGGCCGTGATCGACGTCGACAGCGCGATCCTGGCCAAGTACACCTCGCCGGAGAGCCTGGTCAACGTCGTGCTCTCGGTGACCCGCGACGGTAAGAAGATCCGCGAGGACAGCCTCGACTACGACGTGCAGCTGTGGGGCAGCAGCGGCAGCCCTTACTCCGTCCCGTCGTCCTTCGCGCTCGGCGTGGCCGGCACGTCGCTCACCCTGGACGGCTCGCCGGGCGGCGGAGTCGTCGGCCTGTATCTGCCCTTGCCCGATCCGGCTTTCGACGCCGGGTCCGGGACCGCCTATCTGGTGCCGCCGGCCGATGGCAGCGCTCCTTCGTTCTCCGACATCAAGAACGCGGTCGACGCGATCCTGGCCGAGGACCCGACCGGCATGAGCGATCCGACGGACCTCACCGCGCAGCAGTGCCTGCACATCGCGCGCGAGCTGGTCAGCAACCGGTACGCGGCTCCGTTGCCCGCGCCCTCCTCCGCAGTGCCGGTCCTGTACACCACCGGCAGCGACGACGACCGCAAGCACTTCGAATCCACCCTCCAGTCCTACTACGCCACGCTCGATGCGGAGGCGAGCCGTCTCGCGGGCTTCATCTACGCCTGGTCGGCCGCCCTGAACTGCAACGGGCTCACGAAGGCCGCGGCCCAGGCCGCGCTGACCTTCCCGCTGCGCGTCACCTCGACGCCCGGCACCGCGCAGGCCGCCGAGGCCGGCGTGGTTCTTCACAACTGAGACACCCGAGCGCCCGGGCCGGCCCGCCGCCGCCCGAGGCGCTCCGGCTGAGCGACCATGAGGGGCAGCCATGCCAGGGCTGACGCCGAGCTTCGAGGTTCCCGCCGAGTACTTCTACGCGCTCGGCAGCACCATGCCGGCCACCATCGACGCCGCCACCCGGCTGACGATCGCCGGCGGCAAGTCCGAGTCCGCGCTCGTCGACCTGTTCCAGCAGGCCATCGACGACGGCACCATCGATGTCAGCGGCCTGATCACGCCGCTGCAGGCGGCGCGCCGGATCATCGCGCTGGCCGGGACCCGGGGCACCGATCCGCCGTGCAAGATCGGCCCGATCGGCGACCCGGTGAAGCTGGTCACCGCCTGGCTGGCCAGTACCGAACCGGACGCGACGCTGTGGAGCGCGCTGCTCACCACCGGCAGCGCGGCGGCCAAGGCCGCCAACCGGCGCGGCCAGCTCCGGCTGATCCTGTGCGCGCTGACCGGATTCGACGACGTCGCGCCGGCCACGACGCTCAGCGACCTGGTCGCGGCGGTCCAGCAGCCGCTCGGCACACCGCCGGGCAACGGCGGGCTCGGCGTCACCGACGCCGACGGACTGGCCGCCGTCACCGCTGACGAGTGGACCGCGTTCCTGACCGCGCACCCGCAGTTCCTGCCCGCCTCGACCAGCCCGCCCGGCGCGACGGTCTCGGTGCCGGACCGGATCCGGGCGTTCCTGCGCACCTTGCAGCACTTCTACAGTGTCGGCACCACCACGCCGTCCGACGTCGTCCTCACCCCGGGCAGCGCGCCGCAGCTCGACCGCTACGGCTTCGACCCGTTGCAGGCGTTCCTCATCGAGTACTACAACGGCACCGGGACCGCGTTCACCTTCGGGACCAGCGCGCCCGACGACGCGGCCGCCCAGACGGCGATCGCGGCGGTCTTCCCCGACGACGCCGACGCGGCGGCCTGGCTGGCCGCGGCCGTGAAGAGCATCGGCGAGCTCGCCGCGGTGACCGACGGGCTGATCCCGGCGGCGTCCGCCAACGCCGCGAGCCTCCAGTTCTCCATCATCGAGGCCTTGTACACCCGCGGCTTCACCGGCAAGGACGCCATCACGGCGCTGGACGAGGCCGACTTCCAGACCGCGGTGGCCGGCTCGGTGGCCCATCAGTGGGCCGGCGCGATCTGGACGGCGGCCGGCGGCAGCCTGACGCCGCCCAGTGGGTCGCCGGGACCGTTTGTCCCGGTCAACGCCGACGGCTGTCTGACGGACTGCATTCCGCCGGAAGAGCTGTCGCCGTTGGGCCCGGTGGCCTATCTCAGCGAACTGCTGAAGGCTGGCCCGGACTCCACCTGCGCGCAGCCGGTGTCGCCGTCCGGGGCCGACTTCGGCACGCTGCTGAAGAACCGGCGCGGTGATCTGGCCGCCCTGCAAGCCGACGCGGCGAATCTCGTCACCCCGATCCCGCTCGTCGATCTGGTGACCGAGAGCCTGGAGCACCTGGCCGCCGCGGTGGTGGCCGGCGGCGGCACCGCGACCGGGGTCGGCGGCGTGGTCCACGACACCGCCGTGTCCTCTGTGCGCGACCACCGCCTCGCACCGCCCGGAGCCGAGAGCGAGCCCGGACCGCCGTTCCGCCACGAGGCCGCGACGCTGTTCCGCGCGCTGCCCGAATTCTCCTCGCCGGCCAGCCCGGTGGCCGAGCCGAGCGGCTACGCGGCGCTGGCGTCCGACTTCTCCAGCCCCGAGCTGCCGTACAGCCAGCCGCTCGACGTTTCGCGCTCGCACCTGCGCGAGCTGGGCACCGACCGGTTCGAGCTGCTGCGGCACTTCCGCGCGCAGATCACCGGATTCGTGCTCGACACCACCGACCCCGCCGGATTCGACAGCACGCTGTGGCGGTTCCCGGTGCGGCGCGATATCGCGGTCGAGTACCTGGACATCGATCCGGCCGAGGCCGACGCGCTGTTCACGACGCCGATCGATGCCTGGACCCTGTACGGCTTCGCGCAGCAGTCGACGCAGAGCGGCGACTGGACGCAGACCACTGTCATTCTCGGCGAGTTCCTGAAGCGCACCGGCCTGGACTACTGCGACTTCGTCGATCTGTGGCGCTCGGGCTTCGTTCCCTTCTGGCGCGGCGACCGCGAGGGCGATCGGGAAGGCGGTGGCGGCTTCGACAACTGCCCGCCGTGCTACCTCGACAAGATCTGGCTTCGGTTCCCTCAGGGCTCTGACTCCAGCGACGGCAACGGCGACGGCAATGGTTCGCCGACTGCCACCGCGCTCGGCCAGCTGGCCGTGTTCATCCGCCTGTGGCGCAAGCTCAAGAAGCAGCGCTGCGGCGGCTACACCTTCGCCGAACTTGCCGACATCTGCACGGTCCTGGGCCTGTTCGACACCGACGGAACCCTGAACCCGAACTTCATCGAGCAACTGGCCGCCTTCCAGATGCTCCGCGACCTGCTCTGCCTGCCGCTCGGCGAGGTCGCGATCCAGAACTCTGACACCGAGCAGTTGTTCGGCGGTCAGATCCGGCTTCGCCTGCTCGCCCTCTGGGACCCGAACGCCGCGCCCGATGACTGGGCCTGGGCGGTCGGCGAACTGCTCGACCGGTTGCAGGAGTACGCCGTCCGGGTCCACCACCGTCCGCGCCACGACACGCAGGACGTCAAGCTGGAACCGGCGGTCCTGGACGGGCTGTCGGTCCTGGCCGGCTTCGACCCGACCGTCGCGACCGACACCTGGCACGCCACGCCGACCCGCACCCTGCGGTTCGTCGAGGTGCTGGCGAAGATCGACGCCTCGTCCTTCACCGTCGGCGAGCTCGAGCTGCTGTGCTCCGGGACCGACGTCAGCGGCGATGACCCCTTCCTGCCGCAGTCCGCCGGCGACGCCGAGGACGACCCGTTGGAGCTGCCCGACGACGGTCGGGGACACTCGCTGTGGGCGCTGCGCAGACGACTGCTCGAAGCCGAGGTGGACGGCGACGACCTGGACCGCTGGACCTGGCCGCGGATCCAGAGCGCGCTGGCCGAGGAGTTCGGATACGCCCCGAGCGGCTCCAGCGATCCGCTGACGTCCCTGGCCCGGCACGCGTTCCCGCACGTCCTGGAGCGCGAGGGTCAGCCGGTGACGCCGGTCCAGCGCCGCTATCTCAGCCCTCTGAGCATCGGCAGCACGACCCCGGGCATGTGGAACGGCGACCCCGACGGCGCCTTCCACTACGACGCCGCCACCGCGAACCTGTGGACCGACCTGCCGCTGTCCGACGAGAACGTGCTGAAGTCGCTGGCCCGGCTGCGGCAGCTCAAGGACGGCGCCGCCGGGGACAGCGAGGTGCTGGCGGTCCAGGAACTGTACTGGCAGCCGCGTGCCGACCTGGCGGCCCTCGGGTTCCTGTTCCCCGACCTCGCCGACGCCGACCGGCACCTGATCCAGCACGGCGACGAGCACGCGCGGTGGCACTACTTCCAGCACGCCTTCGTCCTGGCCCGCAAGCGGTGCCGCATCATCGCCGAGCACCTGGCACATCACGCCGACCCGGACCCGCATCACGACGAACACCGCGACGAGGACCGCGACAAGGACCGCGAGCGCGAATCCTTCGACCGCGCCTGGCTGGTCCTGAAGTCGCTGCACGCCGACGAGAACGCCGCCACCGCACCGTGGGAGCAGCCCGACGGCTCGCCCCCGCCGCTCACCTGGCCCCAGGCCACCGGCGGGGCGTTCGCCGCGCTGCTGGGACTGTGCGGGACCGGCCTGCTGACCGAGTATTCGACCCCTGACGGAAGCACGCTGTGGCGCGAGACCTCCGGCGGACTCGACGCGTTCGGCCACATCCGAGACCACCGGAACAGCCCGCTTCCGACCCTGCTCCCGGCCCTGGACGCGAGCACCCCGGCCGGCGTCAACGTCACCGTCAAGAACGGCCTGGCCTTCTCCGACGAGTCGGACCGGCTCCTGGGCGGCGCTAAGGGCCATACCGTCGCCTGGACCGGCGTCCTGCTGATCGAGCGCGGCGGCCGCCACCGCTTCGCCGCCGGGGCGCCCACCGCCGAGGACGAGCACCCCGACTTCGAACGCGCCGAGTACGACGCTTGGCGGATCCGGCTCGAACGCGGTCCGCGCACCTGGCTCCTGCTCAGCCACGGCTGGGCCGGACAGCCGGACACCGCGCACCACACCGAACTCGACATGCGGCGCGGCGCCTACACGATCACCGTGGAGTTCCAGCGACCCGCGCCCGGATTCCGGCAGCCGGACGACCTCCGTCCCCAGCACACCGGCTTCCAGCTCAAGTACGCCGGCCCGGACACCGGCGAGGAACTGGTGACGGTCCCGCGCAGCCGGCTGTTCATCGCCGCCAAGACCGGAACCCTCGGCGCCGACCTCGATCTGGACTCCGAAGCCGCCCGCGCCGCGATCGACGGCCGGTACCCCTCGACGCTGCGCGACATCCGGCGCACCTACCAGCGAGCGTTCCTGGCGCTGCGCCTCACCGACCGCTTCGAGCTGTCTGCGCGCCGCCACGAGGACGGGCAATCAGAGCTCGGATACCGGATCGACCACCCCGACCACTTCGCCGGGGCCGCGTTCCGCCGGAGCGGCGGCGGCTTCGTCGCCCAGCCCGCCTGGTTCGACCTCGACTTCCTGCCGGTCACCGACCCCTACCTGCCCCCGGCGCCGGCCGACGACCAACGCGTCGCGCCGACACTGGGCCGGCAGGCCGCGCTCTTCGACTGGTGGGAGCGGCTGTTCGACTACGCGCGCCTGCGCGGGGAGAACGCACCCCGGGGCCATCGGCGTCGCGGCGGCCTGTGGCGGCTGTTCCAGGACGCGGGCGAGGCCGGCTCGGCCGACGTCCTGCAGCTCGCCCCGCACCTGCATGTCGAACTCGACCACAACGACCTGGTGCAGACCTACGACGGCCTGCAAGCCTTGTTGGGCAAGCCGGAACTGACCGCCGAGAACCTGCTCGACGAACGCTGGCCGGTGCGCTGCTTCCACGCCGAACTGTGGGCCCGCGCCGTCGAGGCCCGCCGCGTCGGCGAGCCGATCGGCAGCGCCATGCCCGCGTTGTGGGCCGCCGCCGATCCCTCCGCCGGATCGCCGTCCGGCAACGACCTGCTCACCGCGTTCGTCCAGGACGGCATGCTCGAATCCGGGGGCCCGCACCGGTATCGCGACCTGCGCGCCCTGGACGACGGACTGCGGGAACGGGCCCGGCGTGCGCTGCTGGCCTATCTGTGCGGCCTGGACCGGGTGTCCCTGCCCTGGCCGGTCCCGGCGTTCGCGGCCCGGCCGCAGGACCTCTCCGATCTGCTGCTGCTCGACGTCGAGGCCGGGCCGGGGGAGCGGGCGAGCCGGATCGAGGACGCGATCACCGCCGTGCAGGCGTTCGTGCGGCGTGCCCGGCTGCGTCTGGAGCCCGGCACGACGCTGCCCGCGCCGTTCCTCGAACTCTGGGACGGCCGGTTCGCCTCGTTCCGCTGCTGGCAGGCCTGCCGACGGCGCGAGCTGTACCCGGAGAACGCGATCGAGTGGTCCGAACTCGAGGCCGCGCGCCGAGATGAGGGCTTCCGGTTCCTGGAACACGAACTGCGCGACCACGCGCTGACCATCCCGATTCCGGCCGGGATCCAGTACTGGACCGCACCGCAGCCGCCGTCGCATCCCGGGCTGCCGGTGCTGCAAGCGCGACAGCCTTCGACGCTGCACCTGCCCGTCGCCGCGGATCCGTCCTCGGTGTCGGCCGCCGCTGTCCCGGCCGAGGCGTTCGGCCTGCTCGGGCGTCCGGACCGGGCGGCGCGGCCGTCGTGGTTGGCGCTGCTGACGACGAAGCAGCCGCCGACGCCGCAGCAGGGCGACCCGACCGGCGGGCAGCCGCGCGACCGCAATCAGCATCCTGACGTAGCCGACGTCGCCGACGGCGCCGCAGCCGTGGTGGTCCCGCCTCCGGCGGACGCGAACCCCTTGCCGTACTGGATCGAGGCCGCGGTCCGGCTCGGCGTCCGGTTCCTGCGGGTGGCGGCGGCCGGCGAGCCCGCGGGCGCCTCGGCCTTGGCGGTCGAAGACGGATCAGGGCCCTGCTGCGCGCAGTGCGGAGCGATCCACCCTCCGTGCGTCGACGAGTACTACTTCTGGCTCGCCGAAGCCGAGTACTACGACCTCCCCGACCCCCAGGACGCCGACCGCTTCGGCGCCACCGACGACGACTCCGACTGGGAGAACCCGGCGCAGTTCCCGAAGCTGCTGGCCTGGGACCCGCAGCCGATGGTGCACCTGCACTGGAGCCGCGTCCACAACGGGGAGTTCGGCGAACTGCGCCGCTCCAGCCAGGGCGTGGCGCTCGATCCCGCACAACTCGGCGACCCCGGCGGGCCGCCGACCCTCGAACTTCGCGGACGGCGCGCCGACTCGCTGGTCTTCCGGGTCGATGACGGCTCGGGCGGAACGGGTACCATCCCCGCCTTCGAGGGCGGCACAGGGTTCGCTTGGCAGGCTGCTTACACCGGCTGGACCCCCGAGACCGGCTGGCGCTACGACCTGGCCGACGACGACGCGGTGCTCCTGCCGTTGGTGGTCACCGCGCCGGATCCGGTGTTGCTGCCGGCGCCGATGCCGGGGACAAGCGCCTTCGGCGGGCTGGCCGCCTATCCGTTCTTCGTGTACTTCAGCCCGGGTGCGCCGCTGCTGCCGCTCTCGTCCTTCGCACCGGCTGCGGCAGTGGCGGACGCGCTGCGTGCGCACTGCCGATTCGAAGCGGCGTTGGACTGGTACCGGCTGTACTACGACCCGTTCACCGGCGACAACGAGTGGAGTCAGTGCCCGAACCGGAACCAGCCGCCACCGAACGGCGCGGCCGATGGAGCTCCGGACGCCACCGAGGTGAACGACGCCTGCTGTCAGAACACCCCGCCCACGCCGACCGTGGCCCGCCGCCGCGCGAGCATCCTGGCCCAACTGGAGACACTGCTCGACTGGGGCGACAGGCTCCTCGGCGCGCATCGCGACTGCGCATCGGTGGAGTCGGGAGGTTCTCTGGAATCCTCCGCGATGGCTCGCACCGTCCTGGACGCCGCCGACCGGATCCTCGGCCCGATGCCGCGGACCGTCGTGCTGGGTCCGGCACAGAACCCGGTGCAGACCATCGGAGACTTCACGCCGCTGAGCCCTCGCCTCAACCCCCGGTTGGTCTCGGTGTACGAGCGGGTCCGCGACCGATTGACGCTGATCCACGAGCGCGACAACCTCCGGCGCCGCCGCTACGCCGAGGACCGCGACTCCCGCTCCTTCTGGGGCGACAATCCAGTCCGCGACGGCTGGAAGACGGCTGATTCAGGCTGCTGCGACACCGCATGCTGCCCGCCGAGTCCCTACCGCTTCCAGTTCCTGATCGGCAAGGCGCTGGAGATGGCCGGCGAGGTGCGGGCCTTCGGCGGCGCGCTGCTGGCCGCCTATGAGAAGGGCGACGCGGAGTACCTGGCCGCGCTGCGGGCCGGGCAGGAACGGCAGGTGCAGACCCTGTCGCTGGCCGTCCGCAAGGACCAGTGGCGCGACGCCGACTGGCAGGTCCAGGCGCTGAAGCAGGCCAAGCTCAGCGCGCACAACCAGCTCGCCTACTACACCGGCCTGGTCGACGGCGGCCTGAACAGCAACGAGAACCTGTACGTCGACCTGACCGGAGTCGGCATCGGGCTGGAGGTGGCGGCCCAGGTGTTCGAGATGATCGCGCAGATCGGCGGCGTGATCCCGGACGCCTATGTCGGCACCGTGGACTTCGTCAAGATCCCGATGACCGGCTCCAGCTTCACCAACTTCTTCAACTCCGCCGGCCAAGGGCTGGGGTTCCTGGCGCAGGACCTCTTCGGCGGCGCGAACCTGGCGCTGACCGAGGGCGGCTGGGACCGCCGGCTGGCCGAGTGGCGGCACGAGATCGACATCTACACGATCGAGATCGAGCGGCTGATCCGCGAGATCCTCGGCGCGGAGCGGCGCTCGGACGCCGCGCTGCGCGAGCTGAACATCCAGCAGGTGATGATCGAGCAGGCCAAGGAAACCGAGGACTTCCTGCGCGACAAGTTCACCAACCACGCGCTGTACCTGTTCCACCAGCGCCAGACCGCCACGCTCTACCGCCAGGTCTACGAACTGGCCGTGGACCTGGCACGGCAGGCCGAGCGGGCGTTCAACCTGGAGCGCGGCCACACCGCCGAGCGGTTCGTCGAGGGCGAGCTCTGGGACGACCTGCACGAGGGCCTGCTCGCCGGCGAGCGCCTGGAGACCGCGCTGCGCCGCATGGAGAAGACCTATCTGGACCGCAACCGGCGCGAGTACGAGCTGACCAAGCACATCTCCCTGCGGCGTGACTTCCCGCTGGCCCTGGTGAAACTCAAGACCGACGGGGAGTGCGAGATCGAGATCCCGGAGTGGATGTTCGACCTCGACTACCCGGGTCACTACCTGCGCAGCATCAAGAACGTCTCGGTGACCGTCCCCTGCGTCGTCCCCGCGTACACCGGCGTCCACTGCCGGCTGACGCTCGTGGGCAGCCAGACGCGCATCGATCCCCGGCTGCACGGACCGGTGGAGCGTTGCTGTACGCATGCTGATTCGCGCGGTGACTGTGACTGCGACTGCCGCTGCGGCGGGGACGAGCCGCACGGCGACGCCGAGGGCTACCGCCCGATCCCGGGCGACCCGCGCATCGTCCGTTCGTTCGCGGCGACCGATGCCATCGCGACTTCGACCGGGCAGAACGACACCGGCATGTTCGAGCTGAACTTCCGGGACGAGCGTTACCTGCCCTTCGAGTTCGCCGGCGCGGTCAGTCGGTGGCGCATCGAGCTGCCCCGGGAGAACAACCAGTTCGACTTCGACTCGATCACCGATCTGGTGCTGCGCGTGGACTACACGGCGCGCGAAGGCGGCGACGCGTTGCGCAAGGCCGCGGCCGCGGACAGCCGGGACCGGCTGCCCGGCGACGGCGTGCGGCTGTTCGACGTCCGCCACGACTTCCCGGACGCGTGGGCCGCGCTGCGTCCGCGGCGGTGGGAGGAGGGGAGATGCAGGGAGCTGCGACCGAGCCTGAGCGCCGCGCACTTCCCCTTCGTCCAGGGCAAGCGGGTGCGCCACGTGGACAAGCTGATGCTGTTGTTCGCCGCGCCGGACGCCGATCCGGGCAGCCACCACCTGGTGCGCTTCCGGCCGGTGGAGAACGAGCACGACGACCGGGCCGACCGCGATGCCGTGCAGGACGTGACCTGCGTCGCCTCCCGTGCGTGGCCGGGCCTGTTCTTCGGCGTGGTCGACCTGCGCGCCACCCCGATCAGTCCCGTCCCCAGAGCGGGGTCCGAGGTCCTGTTCACGCTCGACTTCCCCGAGCACGTCGGCGAGATCTGCTCCGCGTACCTGCTGGCCGGCTACACCGCGCAGTGTCGGCCGCGGTGCGGCGAGGAGCGCGAGCGGGACTGCGGGTGCGGATGTGAGTGAGGTCAGGGACGCCTTCGGCTCCGAAACGTCGTCGTCACCGGCGTCGTCGTCAGCTTCAGCGTCAATGTCAGCGGCGTCGTCGTCATCGCCGACGCAGGGGTCGGCGCCGTCCGGCAGCGACTACGCGTCCGCCGACGCGGCGAGCGGGTGGCAGCCGGCTCCCGGCGGTCCGCCGCCACCGCCTGCGGTGACCCTGCCGAAAGGCGGCGGAGCCGTCACCGACATCGGGGAGAAGTTCTCGGCCGGCGCCGCGACCGGGACCGGAACCCTGACCATCCCGGTGACGACCAGCTCGGGCCGGGCGGGTTCCGGGCCGTCGCTGAGCCTGTCCTACGACTCGGGCAGCGGCAACGGTCCGTTCGGGCTGGGCTGGACCGTGGCGCTGCCGGCGATCACCCGGAAGACTAACCGGGGACTTCCCCACTTCCAGGACGACCCGGACGAGGACACGTTCCTGTTGTCCGGCTCCGAAGACCTGGTGCCGATCCGGACCGAGCAGGACGGCACCTGGCGCCAGACGCCGACCCGCCGCTCCGAGGGCGGCCGGGACTACCTGGTCCAGGGCTACCGGCCCCGGATCGAAGGGCTGTTCTCGCGCATCGAGCGCTGGCGTGATCGGGCCACCGGCGAGACGCATTGGCGCACGATGTCCAGCGCCAACGTGACCACCTTCTACGGTGCTACCACGGAGAGCCGGATCTCCGACCCCGCCGATCCGTCCCGCGTGTTCAGCTGGCTGATCTGCGCGACCCACGACGACACCGGAAGCGTCTCCCGGTACGAGTACGGGACCGAGGACAGTGTCGGCGTCGACACCACGCTGCCGAGCGAGCAGAACCGCACCGAGCGTTCCCGATCGGCGAACCGGTATCTCAAGCGCATCCGCTACGGCAACACCGAGCCGTGGTGGCCGGATGTCGCAGCCCTGCGCGCCGACCACGACCGGCGCAGCGACTGGCTGTTCGAAGTGGTGTTCGACTACGGCGACCACCGCGCCGACAGCCCGATGCCGGCACCGGACCGGCCCTGGCCGGTCCGCCCCGACCCGTTCTCCAACAGCCGGGCGGGTTTCGAGGTCCGTACCTACCGCCGGTGTCACCGCGTGTTGATGTTCCACCACTTCCCCGACGAACCGGAAGTCGGCGCGGACTGCCTGGTCGCCTCCACCGACCTGGCCTACGCCGACACCGGCGGCAGCGGTATGACGACCATCGCGGCGGTCACGCACACCGGCTACCGGCGGCACGACGGCGGCTGTCTGTCCCGCTCACTGCCGCCGCTCGAACTCAGCTACAGCAGACCCGCGGTCGGGAGCGAAGTCCGTACGCTGAGTCCGCAGACGCTGGCCGAACTCCCCTTCGGCGTGGACGGCTCGGCCTATCAGTGGGTCGACCTCGACGGCGAGGGCCTGACAGGCGTCCTGGCCAAGCAGGGGAGCGCCTGGTACTACCGGCAAAATCTCGGTGAGGGCCGGTTCACGCCCTCCCGGCTGCTGGCCACGCAGCCCGCCTCGGTCGGGGCTGTCGGGGCGGAGGGTCAGGAGCGGCTGCTCGACCTGTCCGGGGACGGGCGTCTGGAGTTCACCGAGCTCGAGGGTCCGCTGGCCGGGTACTACGAGCGCGCTGGGGACGACGGCTGGCATCCGTTCCGTCCGTTCCCCTCCCACCCGAACATCGCCTGGGACGACCCCGACCTGCGCCTGGTCGACCTGGACGGCGACGGCCTCGCGGACGTGCTGATCACCGGGGACGGCGCGTTCACCTGGTACCCGTCACTGGGACTGGACGGCTTTGGGCCGGCGCGGCGGAGCTACAGCGCCGACCCGTGGAGCGAGGAGCGCGGGCCGCGTCTGGTGTTGTCCGACCCCGGGCAGAGCGTCTACCTCGGCGATATGACCGGCGACGGCCTTCCGGACCTGATCCGGGTCTGGGACGGCGAGGTCTGCTACTGGCCGAACACCGGCTACGGCCGGTTCGGCGCCAAGGTGACGATGGACGACAGTCCGCAGCTGGACCACCCGGGCTCCTTCGACCAACGCCGCGTCCGGCTCGCCGACGTCGACGGCACCGGCTGCACGGACCTGATCTATCTGGGCGTCGACGGCGTGCGGGTGTACCTCAACCGGTCGGGCAACGGCTACGGGCCGCCCCACCTGCTGCCGCAAGGCTTTCCCGGGCTGGACACGCTGGCCCACGTGACGGTCGTGGACCTGCTCGGCCACGGTACGGCGTGCCTGGTCTGGTCCTCGCCGCTGGCGGGCGAGGCCGGACGGCAGGTGCGGTACGTCGATCTGATGGCCGCCGGCAAGCCCTATCTGCTCACCGGCATCGTCAACAGCCTCGGCGCCGAGACCGTGGTCCGGTACAGCCCGTCCACGCAATTCTCGCTCGCCGACCAGGCAGCCGGCCGGCCCTGGCTCACCCGGCTGCCGTTCCCGGTCCACGTGGTGGAACGGGTCGAGACCATCGACCGGGTCAACCAGACCAGGTTCACCACGCGGCACGCCTACCACCAGGGCTACTTCGACGGGTTCGAGCGGGAGTTCCGCGGGTTCGGCATGCTCGAGCAGTGGGACACCGAAGAGCTGGCCGTGCTCGAGGCCGGTTCCGGAAGCTTCATGAACCAGGATTCTGCGACGGACCTGCCGCCGGTCCTCACCCGGACCTGGATGCACACCGGAGTGTTCCCCGACGACCACTGGATCAGCAGGCAGTACGCGCGGGACTACTGGCGCCAGCCCGGCGGCGGCGACCCGGACCTGCCGGACACCGCGCTGCCGACCACGCTCCGGCGGCCCGGGCACGCGCCGCGCCCGTGGCGGCTGTCGCGGACCGAGGCCAGGGAGGCGTGTCGGGCGCTGAAGGGCTTGCCGCTGCGGACAGAGGTGTACGCGCTCGACGGAAGCGAGGCGGAGCCGCGGCCGTACCAGGTGACGGAGCACAACTACACCATCGAACTGCTGCAACCGGCCATCGCCCCGGTTCCCGACGGCCCGCAGAACTACCATGCGGTGCTGCTCACCCATGCCCGGGAAAGCGTTACCGCGCAATACGAGCGCACTCTGTACCGCGTCGCGAACGGTGAACTGCGCGCCGATCCGCGGATCACGCACGACCTGGTGCTGGCGATCGACGACTTCGGCAATCCGCTGCGGAGCGCGACGGCGGCATACGGCCGGCTTCACCCCGATCCTTTGCTGACGGCCGCCGATCAGGCTGCACAGGCGCGGCAGCGCCTTGTCCACACTGACAGCGACTACACCAACGCGGTCGAGCTGCCGGACGCACACCGGACGCCGCAAGCAGCCTCGGTTCGCGCCTTCGAAGTGGTCGGGGCGCGTCCGGCGCGGCGGCTGTTCGGGTTCGAGGAGTTGCGGGACGCGCTGAACGCGATAGCGGTCGAGATTCCGTTCCAGGACTGGGATGCCGATCCGGCGATGCTGTCCGGTGCGCCGGTACGTCGGCTGACCGCTCACTCGGTCGTGTTGTACCGTCGCGACGACCTGTCCGGGCCTCTGCCGTTCGGCGTGCTGGAATCCCTGGCGCTGCCGTATCGCAGTCGGCATCAGGTTTTCACGGACAGCCTGGTCGAGGAGCTTTATGGCGGCGCCGTGGACGCCGCGATGCTGGAGCGGGCCGGATACCTGCGTGACAGCGGGAGTTGGTGGCTGCCGTCCGGGAAGGTGTTCTACTCCCCGGGGTCGGCCGACGGAGCGGCTGCCGAACTGGACTACGCGCGGCGGCACTTCTTCCTCCCGCGCCGCTACGCCGACGCGTTCGGCAATGTCACGAGCGTCGATTACGACCGGTACGACCTGCTGGTGCGGCAGACCAGGGATGCCCTCGGCAATCTCGTCACCGCGGGCGAACGCGACGAGGCCGACGAGATCACCGCCGACGGCAACGACTACCGGGTGCTCGCGCCGCGGCTGGTCAGCGATGCGAACCGCAACCGGGGCGCGGTGGCGTTCGACGTGCTCGGCCGGGTCGCCGGCACCGCCACGATGGGCAAGCCGGAGGAAGCGCTCGGCGACAGCCTGGACGGCTTCGAGGCCGACCCGTCGCCGGCGGTCGTCGAGGCCTACTTCGCCGACCCGTTCGCCCACGCGCACGCGCTGCTCGGTCGCGCGACCATGCGCGTGCTCTACGATCCGGACAGCTACCGCCGCAGCGGCGGGTACCAGCCTGCGCGGGTATCCCAGCTGGCCAGGGAAACGCATGTCAGCGATCTTGAGCCCGGGCAGCGGACCAGGCTCCAACCGCGCTTCAGCTACTCCGACGGGTTCGGCCGCGAGATTCAGCGCAAGGGGCAGGCCGCTCCCGGCCCGCTGTTCGCCGGTGGTCCAGAGCTTGAGCGCCGGTGGATCGCCAGCGGCTGGACCGTGTTCAACAACAAGGGCAAGGCGGTCCGTACCTACGAGCCGTTCTTCACGGCTACACCGGGGTTCGAGTTCGCGATCATGGTCGGGGTCAGCCCGGTGGTGTTCTACGATCCGGCCCAGCGGGTGGTGGCCACGATCACCCCGGACGGAGGGTATGGCAAGACCACCTTCGATCCCTGGCATAACGATGTCCACGACACGTCCGACACCGTGTTGCTCGATCCGCGTGAGGATCCTGATATCGCCCCCTTCGTGGGCCGCTATTTGGCAGGGCTCAGTGAGCAGCCCGGCGGCTGGGCGACGTGGTACGCGCGTCGCGTCGGCGGGGACCTCGGCCGAGCCGCGCAGCGGGCTGCTGAGCAGACGGCTCGGCATGCCGCCGGCACTCCGACGCGGAGCTGGTTCGACGCGCTCGGGCGGACGTTCCTGGTCGTCGAGCACAACCGAGTGTCCGCGGCGGGGCAGGACGAGCTGGTCGATCAGTACTGCCGGACGCTTGGCCTGCTCGACATCCAAGGCAACCAGCACGAGGTGCGTGATGCGCTCGATCGGGCGGCCATGCGCTACAGCTATGCGATGATCGGCGGCGCGATCGCCAGTGCGGGTATGGACATCGGCGGGGGCCGGAAACTGCCGGACGTGCTCGGCAAGCCTGTCTACGCTCGCGACTCCCGGGACTTCGAGGTGCGTAGCGAGTATGACGTGCTGCATCGGCCCGTACGCCAATATGTGGCAGGGCCGGATATCGAAGGCAGGGCACTGACGAAGGTCACCGAGTACGGCGAGTCTCTCGGCGATGCGCAGGCGCGCAATCTGCGGGGCCGGGCGGCCCGGTTGCACGACGGAGTCGGCATCACGGTCACCACTGGCTATGACTTCAAGGCGAACGTGCTCGGCTCGACCCGACAGCTCGCGCAGCCCTATGCGGGTATCGCCCTGGACTGGTCGGCGGACGTGCCGATGGAGCCGCGCTCATATGCCTCTTCCTCTGGTTACGACGCGCTGAACCGGCCGATCAGCCTAAGGACGCCGGACGACAGTGTTCAGCTGCCCGCTTACGATGCCGCCGGGCGGCTGGAGAGCCTTGCCGCGCGGCTGCGCGGGAGCGTCACAGGGACCACGTTCGCTGCGAAGATCGAGTACAACGCGCGCGGTCAGCGCACGCTGGTACGTCATGGCAACGGGACGTCGACTGCTTATTCGTACGATCCGCAGACGTTCCGCCTGGTCCGGCTGGTCACGCTGCGCGGGCGTCGGCGCTTGCAGGACCTGCGGTACACGTACGACCCGGCCGGCAATCCGACGCAGATCAGCGATCGTGCACAGCAGGACACGTTCTTCCGCAACCAGGTGGTCAGCCCGACGTCGCGGTACGTCTATGACGCGCTGTACCGGCTCGTCGAGGCGTCCGGCCGGGAGCATCTGGGACAGACCGCGATGCCTGCGCGGGCGGTGCCGTCGGGCGCGACCGGGATTCCGGCCGCCGAGCAGCCGGGCGACGGGTCCGCGATGGCTCGGTATACCGAGCGGTACACGTATGACGAGGTGGGCAACCCGCTGCTCGTCAGGCACCGCTCGTCCGATCGGGCGCGCGGCAGTTGGCGCAGGACGTACGAGTACGACGAGCCGAGCCTGCTGGAGCCCGGCCGGTCGGGCAACCGGCTCTCCGGCACCGGCACCGGCCCCGGACGGTCGGAGGTTCCGGTGCCCCGGCTCGGCTATGACGAGCAGGGCAACACGACGTCCATGCCGGAGCTGCCGGTCATGCGGTGGGACTACGCGGACCGGCTGCACGCCACGTCCCGCCATGGTGACGCGGCGGTCGGCCACGACCGGACCTACTACGGCTATGACGCGACGGGCCAGCGGGTTCGCAAGGTGACCGAGCGGCGCGCGGGGGACAGGAAGCACGAGCGGCTGTACTTGGGCGGCTTTGAGATCCTGCGTGAATACGGCCCGGACGGCGCGCTGACCCTGGAGCGTGAGACTCTGCACGTCTTCGACGACAAGCAGCGCCTGGCGCTGGTCGAGACGCGGACGGTCGGGACCGATCCCGGGCCGTCCGAGCTGATCCGATTCCAGCTCGCGGACCACCAGGACTCCTCGGTGCTGGAGCTGGACGAGGGCGGCCAGGTGATCAGCTATGAGGAGTACCACCCTTATGGCACGACGGCGTACCAAGCCGTCCGCACCGGAGTGGAAACGCCTAAGCGTTACCGGTACACGGGACAGGAACGCGATACGGAGACAGGGCTCTACTACAACGCGGCGCGCTACTACGTACCCTGGCTCGCCCGCTGGCTCAGCCCGGACCCCGCCGGACTGACGGACGGGCCGAACCTGTACCGGTTCGTCCGGGACAATCCGGTGCGCTGGACCGACGCCTCCGGCCGGGATCCGGATGACGACCAGGTCTGTTCCTGTTCCAGCAGCCAGGCGTCGGGCGGGGAGGATCTGAACTACACGCCCGCGGGCAATGTGGAGGGAGCCGGCGAGCTCAACTACACGCCCGCGGACACGAGCTCGTCGTCGGACACGCTGAACTACACGCCGGCGAACACCAGCTCGGCCTCGGACGAGCTGAACTACACGCCGGCGAACACGAGCTCCGCCTCGGATGCCTTGAACTACACGCCGGCCAGCTCCAGCTCCAGTTCATCTGGTTCCAGCTCCAGCTCCAGTTCTGGTTCCAGCTCCAGCGTCAGCACGAGCACCCCGGTCATGGCCGCCGGCGTCTTCCTCCCCTCCGGGGGCTACAAGTACGCCTCCAGCGTGGCGAACTGGCTGCGCAGGCAGGCCTCGAAGACGTTCGGCGAAGAACTGGTGGAATCGATGGAGTCGGGCATCCACTCCCCGCAGGTGGAGGAGTTCATCGACCGCTACGGCCTCGACACGGCGCAGGACCTCGCGGAGGGCTACGCCGAGACCGGCAAGTTCGTGACCCTGGAGGAAGAGGAGGAAGGCCTGGAGTCCGCCTGGGAGGTCACCCACGGCGAGTCGATGTCCAGCACCCCCCAGGCCGCGACGGAGTCCGGCAACCTCGGCCTGATGAGCGAGGTCGACCACGCGGCGGGCGACCACGTGAACGACTTCACCAAGAACCCCGCCGAGTTCCGCAACCCGGACTACAACGTCAACGCCGAAGCCCAGACAGAACTCGGCGAAGGCCAACTCGAAATCGTCACCGACGACGAAGGCCTCGGCATGACCGGCGAGGACACCTCCAAAGCGATCGACTACCTCGGCGAATCCTCCTCCGAGGTGACGACGACAGAGGAGATCTTCGAGGGAACCGAGACAATCGTGGAGGTCGCCGAGGTGGGCGAGGGCCTCGAACTCACGGACCTGCTGGTGCTGCTCCTGTTCCTGTAGCGCCGGCGCGACGGGGTCGGCGGAGCACCTGCCGGCCCCGCGCGGCCGCCACCGATGGGGGGCGTCCCGGGTTGGGGTGGCGTGGGGGTGTTGGTGCGGTCGGCTAGTGGTTTTAGGAGCTTATTACTGCTTCGCGCATGGTTTGCGGGATCCGCCGGGTGGCGCGGTCGTGGGGTGGTGGGCGGCGTTGCGTTGGCTGCTGATGGTCTGGGTAGGTGGTGGGGTTTACTGCGACAGTCAAGGGCGCCTCCGGCGGCGCCTCCGGCGGCGCCTGCGCGGCGAGCGGCCTCGCTCCGGGGAGTGGGGGTCGCGCTGCTAGGCGGCGGACGCTGCTTGTGGTTGCGTTTGTCCCGGATTCCCCGTCGCATCGGCGCCTGACGGAAGCAGACCGGTCCGGTGGTATCAAGTCGGATCGCCCAGCTGTTGGTCCAGTATCAGCGACTTGACACCACCGGCCCGGCCTGCTTGGCTTCGCCCGCCGAAGCGACGGGGAATCCGGGACAACCCCACCTGTGGTGTGGACGGGTCCACTCGGTGACGCACACGCTGCGGTGGTGACTGGCGAGCTGGTAGTGCGGGATCCCTTCCCACAGGTGGGGTTGTCCCGGATCCCTCGTCGCTGTCGGCGGGCTCTGCCAATCATTCCGGACTGGCGGTGTCAAGTCGGACGAAACCGGACCACAGCAGCGTGTGATCCGACTTGATACCGCCAGGCCGGGATGATTCCGTTTACGGCGACGACAGCGACGAGGGATCCGGGACAGAGGCGACCAACACTCAGACCGCCACCCACGCGGGGTCTGGTGATCCCTCCGAGACGAGGCCGCTCGCCGCGCAGGCGCCGCCGGAGGCGCTTGTAAGCCCTTGACCTTTGCTCCTGCCTGTCGTCCTTGATCTTGAACTTGATCTTGAACTTGATTGTGGCAGTAGAACCGACCACCTGCCCACACCACCGCCGCCCCGCGAAACCAGCGGCGCCACCGAACCGCGCCACCAACGGATCCCGCAAACCATGCGCGAAGCCGTAAAACGCCCCTAAAACCCACCAGCCGACCGCACCAACACCCCCGCGCCACCCCCACACCGGCCCACACGCAAGTCAGAGGTGCCACCGATGGCAGTGCCGGCCGGGTCGGCCGAATATCACAGAGTCCTGACAAACCTCCACTCCCGCTCTAGGCTGCTCCGAGCATGCACTGGGCAACCTGCTTTGGGGGAAAGCGTGGGGGAACTGACGGTCAAAGCGTGGAAGCGTTACGGCAAGGATCGCCTGTACGTCACCTACACCGCCACTGGCGGCAACGTCGGCTACTACGATCGGCAGACCAGCGCGCTGCACGTTGAAGACCCGGCCATGCGATACCCGGCACTGGAGGCGCTGGCGCCGTTCGTCGGCGGCGATATCAGTGCCTTGGCCCATGTCGTCGATGCGACTCCGCCCGCGCCCGGCAGGGATCTGACGAACAACGTCGCCGGGAACGCTGTCCGGGAGCGGGCCGCGGAGCTCTCGCCGGGACGCTTCCAGCGCATCGCGGCGAAGCTCCTCGGCCTTCGGACGGATGCGACGTCCTGGGAAGTGGGTGCGGCTGGTGAACGTCGCGTCGGCAGCCGCCTTGATCGGCTTGAGGCTCGTGGTTGGAACGTCCTGCACTCCATACCGCTCAAGAGCGGCGCGGATATCGATCACCTCGTCGTCGGACCCGGCGGGGTGTTCACGATCAACACGAAGCATCACCCCGGCGCGCGGGTCACGGCGAATGGCGACTTCGTGCGCGTCAACGGTCAGCTCAACCACTACGTCCGGAACAGCAGGCATGAAGCCTCGGCTGCTGCTAAGCGTTTGTCCTCAGCATGCCGTCTGCCTGTCGGAGTCGCCGGCGTTCTTGCCTTCGTCGGCGTCCAGTCGCTGACCGTGAAAGAACCGCCTGCGGACGTGCTCGTCGTCCCGGGAGAGCGCCTGGAGCGTGTGTTTCTCGCGGCTCCGCAGACGCTCAGCCCCTACATGCAGCAACGGATCTACGCCGTTGCGCGGCGTGGTGAGCTGTGGCTTGCCTAGCAGGCGGCGTCGCCATCACCCCCTGCGCGGCGGCCGGACGCTGGCTCGGACAATGGCCTTGGCGCGGGTCGGTCGGTGAGTGCCACCTCCGGTGCTACGCAGGTGGTGATCAACCTGGGCAGCTGATCGAGTAGTGAAGCGATAAGGCGCGGTCGCCGCGGTGTGAAGCCGCGGCGACCGCATCGCGAGGCCTACGACAGAATGATCACCATGGCGATCCGGGGCGTGCTGTTCGATATCGACGGAACCTTGTACGCGTTCGAGGAGGCAGAGCAAGCCGGCCTGCACGAACACCTGGTGGCCGAGGGGCTCGCGGAGAGGTTCGCGTCGCCGGCTGAAGCCCTGCGATTGTGGCGGGACCTCAAGGAAGACGAATACGACCGGTTCCTGCGCGGCGAGGTGACATTCACCGGCCAGAAGGCCATGCGGACCCGGCGCTTCCTCGCGGCGGCCGGCGTGGCCGACGCAGCAGCGCTGACCGACGAGGCGGCCGCGGCGTGGTTCACGAGCTACGCGGCGCGGAAGAACCGGACCCGGCTGGCGTACGACGATGCCGCACCGGCGCTGGACGCATTGACGGGCCGCTACCGGCTCGGTGTGGTGTCGAACTCGGCACTGGCGCACCAGCGCACGAAACTGGAGGCGATCGGGCTGCTCGGCTACTTCACCGAGCCGCTGATCTGCTCCCAGGAGCACGGCGTCGCCAAACCGGCGGCGAGTATCTTCCTGGCCGGCTGCCAGGCGCTGGGCCTGGACCCCGTCGAGGTGGCTTATGTCGGTGACAACTATGAGACCGACGCTGTCGGGGCGCGCGATGCCGGGTTGCAGGCCATCTGGCTGGACCGCTCGGCCGGTGCCGGTGCTGATTCCGGTGTCCCCGACACGGGTATCAGGGTTATCACCTCGTTGGCTAAGCTGAAGAGTCTTCCGGATTTCTAAGCCTCCGACTGAAACCCGAGCCGCTGCGACAACTCCACCGCCGCCTGCCACGTATTCGCCGTCCAGGACGGCGACCTGGTGCCCTGATGCGGCGGATCGAGGTGCCGACGCTGCTGATCGCGAGCACCGTCGGGCAGGAGGTACCGCCGGAGGTGTCGCTGTACCTCCGTTCGGCCGTTCCCCGTGCCCGCCTGGCGGAGATCCCGGGGGCGGACCACTTCGTGTTCGCCTTCCGGCCCGGGCTCGTCGATCTGCTCGTCGAGAGTTTCGTGATGACGTCAGGCCTCTCAGAGGACTGATTCGGCACTGTCAACACGACGGCACGCGGATGTCAAGGGCGCATATCAGGATCCTCCTTCACCTTCGCGCGCCGGGCCGCCGGCGGGCTATCCCGCGTCCGGTCCTACCCAGAGCTCTGATTCCCTAACGCGGCAACGGCGAACGCGGTCCCGCGTTAGGTGAATCGGGGGACACGGGCCGCGCTTGAGCAGGTCCGGCCCCCGGGGGCGTGCGCCCCCTGGCGAACGCCGGACGCGTATCGCGCCACCTGCTGCGATGACATGTGACGATCCGGTAGGGGGAGCGCGGCCGGCCATGGCGAATCAGAGCTTTGGTTCTCTGGTGACTCCGGGGGGTTGCCTTGGCGTGACCTATCGTGAAGACTGTGCCGCATTGGACGTGGGAAAGTGCCCGATTCGGGCAGCGTCCTGCCCGTGGCATCAGTTGTGCGTCGTCTGCGGCTCCGGCCGCGCAGGACGGATCGCCGAGAGGAATGCCTATGTCGGATCGGTCTGCCAAGCGGACCCGAACATGGAACCAAGGCCGAGAGCAATCCAGGCCGAGAACGAGGCCCGACTGCGGGAGTCCATCCCCTTACAGTATACGGATTTTTACTTCGCTGTACACCGTCGTTGTGAAACTCGGCTGACAAGCGATTGTCCATATCCGATCACCCTGTGTCGGTGGTCGGCTGCGGATGTTTGTCGCCGTGCCCGGCCGCCCGGCCGGGGCATCCCGGGGTAGTTCGCGGCTGTTCCGCCGCGCGCTGCCGCGTGTCCGTCATCCCCGTCTGGGCTTTGCCATGCCCGCGTGCCGTGACCCGAGGAGCGAATGTGACTGCCCAACCAGTGCACGTTCCAACGATCCCGTTGGAGGAGATACCCGAGCGTTGGCGCACCCTGCGCGCGTCCGGGCCGGTGTGCCACGACGAGGCTCTGGGTGTCTGGCGTGTTTCGGACTACGACACCGCGGCCGCCGTGCTGGCCGACCCGAAGACCTTCTCCTCGGACCTGTCCTCCCTGGCCCCCACCCAGGAGGACTTCGAGACTTTCACGCAGGGCAACTTCGTCGGCATGGACCCGCCGGAGCATCGCAGGCTCCGCACCCTGGTGAGCCAGGCGTTCACGCCGCGGGTCGTGGAAGGGCTCGCGCCGCGTATCCAGGCGCTGGTCGCGCAGCTGCTGGACGCGGTCGCCGACCAGGACCGGTTCGACCTGGTGGAGTCGCTGGCCTATCCGCTGCCCATCATCGTCGTCGCCGAGCTGCTCGGGATCCCCGCCGAGGAACACCTGCTGTTCCAGGAGTGGGCCAGCGTCCTGTTCAGCGGCGACCAGCTCGGTGAGGCGCCGGACGCCGCCGACATCGAGCGGGCCCTGGAGGCGATCGCCCCCACGGTCCGGGAGATGAACGGCTACATGCTGGAGCACATCGGCAACCGCCGTGCCCATCCCGGGGACGACCTGACCAGCCGGCTGATCGCCGCCGAGGTGGACGGCGTCGGGCTGCGGGACCAGCAGATGGTCGGGTTCGTCGCGCTGCTGCTGGTCGCCGGGCACGTCACGACGACCGCGCTGCTGGGCAACGCGATCGTGACCTTCGACCGGAACCCCGGGACGAACGAGGCGCTGCGCGCCGATCCGGGCCTGCTGCCCGGCGCGATCGAGGAGGTGCTGCGCTGGCTTCCGCCGTTCCCCGAGCTGGGGCGCCGCGTCGCCCGGCCGGTGGTGCTCGGCGGTCACGAACTGCCGGCGGACACCATGGTCATGACCCACCTGGGGGCCGCCAACCGCGATCCGTCGCGCTTCGGCACGCCGGACGTGTTCGACGTGACCCGCAACCCCAACCCGCACCTGACCTTCGGCCACGGGATCCACTTCTGCTTCGGCGCGCCGCTGGCCCGGCTGGAGGCGCGGATCGCCCTGCGCGCGCTCCAGGAGCGTTTCAGGATCCTGACGATCCCGTCCTACGAGGACGTCACTTATCAGAACCCTGCTGTTCTGCTGGGTGTGCGCCGGCTGCCGGTCGAGGTCGCAAGGATGTAGCCGCAGTACCACCGCGTCCGTGCCGCGCTCGCCGGCGGCCGGCGCCGAACCCGCGCATGAGAACCAGTCAACTGATACCCATGTCAACGGGAGTGCTTTCCTCATGAACCCCACACACACGCCGTTCCTGCTGCGCCGGGAACTGCAGCACAGTCTGGACACCCTCGCGAGCACCCACAAGGTGCCCGGTGCCCAACTGGTGGTCGACACCGGCTCGGAGATCGTCGCCGTGCACACCGGTACTGCTGATGTCGCCACGGGCACCCCCCTCACCGCGGACACCGCGGTCCCTCTGGGATCGCTGACCAAACCGTGTACCGCCGCGCTCGTGCTGCTCCTGGCCGACGACGGCGACCTGGATCTGGACGATCCGGCTGCCGAGTACCTCCCGGAGCTCCGGGACGTCCCCACGGTGACGATCCGCCAGCTCCTGAGCCATACCGGCGGTCTGCCGACCGGACCGGACTCCGACACCGCCGGACGTACCACCGCGGCCCACTACCTGGCCTCTGTGTGCACCGCGCGCGACCTGCTGTTCGCGCCCGGCACCGACTTCTCCTACTCCAACGCGGGATATGTCGCCGCCGGGCGGATCGCCGAGACGGTGACCGGTATGCCATGGCACGAAGCCGTCGGTGCGCTACTCCTCGAACCTATGGGCATAATGCCTGCGTTCCTGGGCGTGCCAGCCGGGCGTCCGGTGGCCGCCGGGCACGGCTTCAACGTCGCGACAGGCCAAACGCGTCCGGTTCAACAGAATCTGGCCCCGCTGGAGGCTCCGGCCGGCGCGCTGCTCGCGAGCGCCATCGACCTCGGCGTTCTGGGTCGTGCTGTAGCTGGGCAAAGCCTATGCCTGCCCTCTGCGATCGTCAAGCATATGAGCGGCGCCGAACCGGGCGCCGAAGCCGGCGCGCTCGCGGACGGCTGGGGGCTGGGCCTGGCCCTGTTCGAGCAGGGCGACCAGACCTGGTGCGGCCACGACGGCAACGCTCAGGGCACCTCGTGCCACCTGCGCGTGGAGCCGGACAGCGGAGTGGTGGTCGCCTTCACCGGCAACGCCGGCGCCGGCACGGCGCTGTGGCGGGACCTGGCCGAGGACCTCGAGCGAATAGCCGGGATGGCGGTGCCGGCCGGCATGGAGCCGGTGAACGCGAGCGACCCCGTGGCGCTGCCCGACTGTGCGGGCACTTACGCCAACGGCAGCACCCGATACGACATCGCACTCCAGCCCGGCGGCTCCCCGACGCTGTCCATCGACGGCGACCTCGAGCTGCCGCTGGTGTGTTACGCCGACCTGACCTGCGATCTGGTCGATCCGGCCACCGGCCGCCGCCAGCCCGGCGGGCGGTTCCACCGGGACCCGGACAGCGGGGTCATCGACAGGGTGCAGATATCGGGGCGGACCGCGCGCCGCACCAGTTCCGGCTGAGCCGCAGCTCGGCTCGAGACCCGCACCGCTACTCGAGTTCGCACCGCAGCACCTGCTCCGCTTGAGCCGCGCCTCGGCTCGGGTCGAGTTCGCATCGCAACACCAGCTTCGCTTGAGCCGCAGATCGGCTCGAGCCCGCACCGCCGCACCACTGCGCCACTGAGTCAACTGAGTCACCGAGTCAACTGAGTCAACGCACTGCCACCGCCGCGCCGCCCGAGCCGCCGCCCCAGGTCCGGGAGGCGCCTGCCGCCTTGCTCCGATCCGGAAGGACACCGACCATGGCTGACCACTCCACCGCCGCCTTCAGCGGGCCGCATGCGTATCCGACGCTCGGTGAGCTGTTCGCCGCGTGGGTGGCCCGCACGCCGCATGCGCCCGCGCTGACCGACGGCCGGCGCACCTGGAGCTACCAGGAGCTGGCGGCCCGGGTCGAGGCATTGGCCGGCCACCTGGCGCGGCGCGGTGCCGGGCCGGAGCGGACCGTGGCGCTGGTCCTGCCGCGCTCGATGGAGCTGATCGTGGCGGAGCTGGCTGTGGCGCGGGCGGGTGCCGCTTTCCTGCCGGTGGACCCCTCGTATCCGGCGGAGCGGCGGGCGATGATGCTCGCCGACGCGGCGCCCGCGGTGACGCTCGACGATCCGGCCGGTCTTCGTGCCCTGATAGAGGGTGCTGGTGCTGTCGCGGACACAGCCGGCGCCCTGGACCCGGCGCTCGGTCCCGACCACACCGCGTACCTGATCTACACCTCGGGCTCCACCGGGACGCCGAAGGGCGTGGCGGTCACCCACCGGGGGATCGGCGCGTTCACCGAGGCCGCCATCGAGCGCTACGCGGTGCGGCCCGGCGACCGGGTGCTCCAGTTCTCCTCGCCGAGTTTCGATGCCTCGGTGCTGGAGCTGTTCATCTCCGTTCTGGCCGGCGCCACGCTCGTTGTGCCGCCGAACGGCCCCTGGCTCGGCGAGGAGCTCGCGGCCGTCCTGGACGAACACCGCATCACGCACGCCCTGATCCCGCCGGCGGCGCTGGCCACCGTCCCGGCCTCGGCGGCGGCCACGCTGCGCGGATTCAGTACCCTGATTGTCGGTGCGGAGGCCTGCCCGGCGGCGCTCGTCGACCGGTGGGCCCCGGGCCGGCGCATGATCAACTCCTACGGCCCCACCGAGGCCACGATCGTGGCCACCTGGACCGGACCGCTGTCGGCGGACACCGGTACGCCGACAATCGGCGGCTCGTTGCCGCGCACCACCGTGCACGTCCTCGACACCGCGATGCGGCCGCAGCCGCCGGGCTCGGCCGGCGAGCTGTACATCGGCGGCGACGGCGTCGCCCGCGGCTACCTGAACCGCGGCGGCCTGACCGCCGCGCGGTTCGTCGCGGACCCCTTCGGCGAGCCCGGCGCCCGGCTCTACCGCACCGGTGACCGGGTCCGCTGGAGAGCCGACGGGGAGCTGGACTTCCTGGGACGCGTGGACCGGCAGGTGAAGCTTCGCGGCTTCCGCATCGAACCGGGGGAGGTCGAGGCGGCCCTGCGCCGACAGCCCGCGGTCGGCGAGGCCGTGGTCGTGCTCCGCGAGGACGAGCCCGGCGCGGAGCGCCTGGTCGGCTACGTGACGCCCGCCGAGGAGGGCCGGGCACCGGATCCGGCGGCGCTGCGCGCGGCCGTGGCCGCCGAGCTGCCGGCGCACTTGGTGCCCTCGGTCGTGGTCGTTCTGGAAGCGATGCCGCTCACCGCGCAGAACAAGATTGATATGCGGGCCCTGCCGGCTCCGGTCCGGCAGAGCGTCGCGGTCAGCACGTCGGAGGCGCCGCTGACGCCCCAGGAACGCATCCTGGCCGCGATCTGGGCGCAGATCCTGGGTCTGGACGCCGTCGGCCGGACCGCCGACTTCTTCGACCTCGGCGGGGACTCGATCCTGGCCACGCGGATGCTGGCCCGGCTCCGGGACGAGACGGGCCACCGGCTGACCGTCCGGGACATCTTCACCGCACGCACCATCGGGGCCCTGGCCCCCATGCTGGACGCCCGTGCCGACGCCGGGCACACCGCCGCGCCCCCCGAGCCGATCCCGCCCGCCGCGCGCGAGGCGGGCGGGATCGGGCAGGACCTCCCGCTGTCCAACGCCCAGCGCCGGCTGTGGTTCCTGGACGACCTGACCGTCGGCGGGAACGAGTACAACACCGGCTTCGTGCTGCGGCTGCTCGGGGCACCGGACCCCGAGGCGCTGCGCCGCGCCCTGCACCGGCTCGCCGCCCGGCACGACGCGCTGCGCACCACGTTCGCCACGGTGGACGGACGGGGCGTCCAGCGGATCGCCGCGGAAGCCTTCGTGCCGCTGGAGATCTCCGACCTGTCCGGAGTGGCCGCCGACCGGCGCGCCGAGGCGGCCGAGGCGCTGCTGACCGAGGAACTGAGCCGGCCCTACGACCTGGCGACCGGTCCGCTGGCCCGGGCACTGCTGGTCCGTCTCACCGCCGAGGAGCACCTGCTGCTGGTGGGGCAGCACCACATCATCACCGACGGCTGGTCGGTCGGCGTGCTGACCCGCGAGCTGGCGGCGCTGTACCGGGGCGAGGTCGGCGGCGAGCCGGACGGGCTGCCCGCACCGGCTTTGCAGTACCCGGATTTCGCGGTGTGGGAACAGCGCAGGCTCGCGGCGGGAGATGAGTCCGCGGATGGCGCGGTTGCCGCCGGCGTGTTGAACGCCGACGCCGCTGCTGCCGCCGCCGACGCTGCCGACCTCGCCTACTGGAAGCGCTGCCTGTCCGGATCGCAGCACCTGGAGCTCCCCACCGATCGGCCCCGGCCGCCGGTGCGCACCACGGCCGGCGCGGCGCATCGGCACGCCCTCCCGGCGGAGCTGGTCGCCCGGCTGCGGAACCTTGCCGGCGGACGCGACACGACTGTCTTCACCTTGTTCGCGGCGGCGTCGGCGCTGCTCTTCCACCGCTACTCCGGGCAGAACGACGTGGCGTTCGGGACCGTCACCAGCGGGCGCGAGCGTCGTGAGCTGGAAGAGGTGGTGGGCTTCTTCGCCAACACCGTCGTGCTGCGCGCCGATGTGGACGAGACGGTGACCGTCGACCGCTTCGTCGAGGACATGCGCGCCACCGTGCTCGATGCCTTCGCGCACGCCGGGGTGCCGTTCGACCGGGTGGTCGAGGAGCTGGCGCCGCCGCGGGATCCGAGTCGTACCCCGCTGGTGCAGGTGCTCGTCGTGCAGCAGCAGGCGGCCGCCGACCTGCCGGACGCCGGCGGCCTGCGGTGGGAGGACCATCCGCTGCCCCGGCCGGCGGCCCGGTTCGACCTGGTCCTGGAGTTCGCGCCGGACGCCCGGGGCGGCTGCGTGCTGACCGTCGAGTACAACACAGACCTCTTCGACGCCCAGACCGTGACCCGGATGTCCGACCATCTGCACCGCCTCCTGGCGGAGATGGCGGACGGCCCGCAGCGCAGGCTCGTCGAGCTGCCCCTGCTCTCGGACCCGGAGCAGCGCGCGCTGCTCGATGCCTGGAACCCGCCGGCGCCCGGCGAGGGCGACCTGGTCGGCAGTGTGCTGCCGGACCTGTTCCAGGAGCAGGTGGCCCGGACCCCCGAGCGGACCGCCGTCGTCTGCGGCTCGGAGCTGCGGGACTACGCGGAGGTGAACCGGCGCGCCAACCGGCTGGCCCGGTTGCTCGTCGCGCGCGGTGCCGGTCCGGAGAAGCTGGTCGCGCTCTGCCTTCCCCGCTCTACAGAGCTGCCCTCGGCGCTGTGGGCGGTGTTGAAGGCAGGCGCGGCCTACCTGCCGGTCGATCCGGCGTATCCGGTCGAGCGGATCCGGCTGATGCTTCAGGACGCTGATCCGGCGCTGGTCATCGCCACCCGCGAGACCGCCGACGCGCTGCCGGAGGGCTGGGATCCGCTGATCCTGGAGGACTGCGGAGTTCTGGACGCCGACCCCGGGCAAGGTAGTGCCGACCTGACCGACACCGACCTGGCAGACACCGACCTGACCGACGCCGACCTGACCGATGCCGACCGGCTCCGGCCCCTGCTTCCAGACCACCCCGCCTACGTCATCTACACCTCGGGCTCGACCGGCCGTCCCAAGGGCGTGGTGGTCACCCATCGCAGCGTCGTGGCGCTCGCCGCCTGGGTCCGGGAGCGCTTCGGCCTCCACGACCTGGACCAGGTGATCGCCTCCACGTCGCTCAACTTCGACGTGTCGGTCTTCGAGCTGGTCTGTCCTCTGCTGGCCGGCGGCGGCATCGAGGTCGTCGCCGACCTGCCGGCGCTCGCCGACGCGCCGGACGAGCGCCGGGTCGGGTTGATCAGCGGCGTGCCGTCGGTGATCTCCCACCTGGTGGCCGGGGGGAGCGCCCCGGTCGGGGCCGACATCGTCGTGCTGGCCGGCGAGGCGCTGTCCGCGCAGGTCGTGCGCGACGTACGCGAGGCGATGCCCGGCTCCCGGATCGCCAACCTCTACGGGCCCTCCGAGGCCACCGTCTACGCCACCGCCTGGTTCGCCGAGGACGGGCTGTCCGAGCAGGCGCCGCCGATCGGCGTGCCGGTGGCGCGGACGCGTGCCTACGTTCTGGACCAGGCGATGCGCCCGCAGCCGCCGGGTGTCGAGGGCGAGCTGTATCTCGGCGGCGGTGGCTTGGCGCGCGGCTATCTGGGACAGCCCGGCTTGAGCGCTTCCCGCTTCGTCGCGGACCCCTTCGGTGTCCCGGGGGAGCGCATGTACCGCACCGGGGATCTGGTGCGCTGGAGCGCCGAGCGCGGGCTGGAGTACATCGGCCGGCTCGACCAGCAGGTCAAGGTCCGGGGATTCCGGATCGAGCTGGGCGAGGTCGAGGAGGCGCTGCGCGGCTGCCGGGGCGTCGGCGAGGCGGCGGCGACCGTTTCCGAGCGTGACGGAGACCGGCGTCTGATCGGCTACGTCGTCGCGCTCCCGGACGGCTCCGCCGCGCCCGATGCGGAAGCCGTACGCCGAGAACTCGGCCTGACGCTGCCCGGGTATCTGGTGCCGTCGGCCGTCGTGGTGCTGGACGCGCTGCCGCTCAACCCCAACGGCAAGCTCGACCGGAGCCGGCTGCCCGATCCGGGCCCCGCCGTGCACACCGCGCGCCACGTCCCGCCCCGCACGGCCACCGAACGCGCCTTCGCCGCCATCTGGGCGGACATCCTGAAGGTGGATCCGGTCGGCGCGGACGACAACTTCTTCCAGCTCGGCGGCGATTCCATCCTGAGCATCCAGGTGGTGGCCCGGGCCCGGCAGGAGGGCCTGACCGTGACCTCGCGGGACGTCTACCGCTGCCAGACGGTCGCCGCCCTCGCTCGCTGCGCCGACGCCGCCGGGCGTGCGCAAACCGCAGCTCCCGCCGCCCAGGCCGCCGTCGGAGACAGCCCTCTGACACCGATCCAGCGCTGGTGGCTCGACAGCGCCGATGGGCGACCCGGCCACTTCGCCCAGGCGCTGTCCCTCCAACTGCCCGACGATGTGGACGCCGAGGCGCTTCAGAACGCGCTGAACGATCTGGTGACCCACCACGACGCCCTGCGCTCGGTCTTCCCGGCCGACGACGGCGCTGACGGCGGTGCTGACGGCGGCGACTCTCAGCCGCGTTGGCGCATCGAGGACCGGCAGCCCCGAATACGCCTGGACTGGCATACCGGCCCTGATACCGACAACCCGCACTTCGGCCCCTTCGGCCTGGGCCACGGCCCGCTGCTGCGCGCGGTGTTCCACGACCGCGGACCCGGCCGGCCGCCGGTCCTGCACCTGGCCGTGCACCACCTGGTCGTGGACGGCGTGTCCTGGCGGGTACTGCTGGAAGACCTCGATCTGGCCTACCAGGCCCGCCGCGACGGCAATGACGGCGCGGCGGCCCTGCCGGCCAAGTCCTCGCCGCTGCGGGAGTGGGCGCACCGGCTTGAGGCCTTCGCCGCCGGCGGCGGCTTCGACGAGGAAACCGAGTACTGGTCGCAGGCGATACCGGACTCCGCCGAACCGCTCCCGGCCGACCAGGACGGCGCCGACACCTACGCCTCGGCCGCCTCGATCACCGTTCGCCTGAGCCCCGAAGACACCTCCCTGCTGCTGCGCACCCTGCCCGACACCTACCGCACGCAGGCCAACGACGTCCTGCTCAGTGCGCTGGGCCGGGTGCTGTGCGCCTGGAGCGGGCACGAACAGGTGCTGGTCGACATCGAGGGGCACGGCCGGGAAGAGCTCTTCGCAGACCTCGACATCAGCCGCACCCTCGGCTGGTTCACCACCCGGCATCCCGTCGCCCTGGCCGTCCCCGCACAGGCTGACTGGGACACGGTCCTGAAGCAGGTCAAGGAACAGCTGCGCGCGGTTCCCCGGCACGGCATCGGCCACGACGTCCTGGACGGGCTCGGCCGGCTCAAGGCGGATCGTCCTGGTGCCGAGGTCAGCTTCAACTACCTCGGGCGGATGGCGTTCGCGGGCGACCCGCACAGCCTCTACCGAGGCACCTTCCGCTCCCTGGAGCTGGACGTCGATCCCCTGACCGCGCGCCCGCACGCCCTGGAGGTCGTCGGGCAGCTCGACGGCGACGTGCTGGAATTCACCTGGTTCTACAGCGACCAGCGGCATGCCGAGGCCACCGTCGAGGCCCTGGCATCAGGGTTCGCCGACGCGTTGGCCGGCCTGGCCCGGCACGCGGCCCGGCCCGGCGCCGGCGGACGCACCCCGTCCGACTTCCCGCTGGCCCGGCTCGACCAGGCCGCCGTCGACCGGATCGCGGACGGCGACCCCGGTGCGGTGCAGGACGTCCTGCCGCTGACGCCGACCCAGGCCGGCATGCTCTTCCACAGCCTGTCCCAGCACGACAGCGCCGCCTACTTCCAGCAGCTGACCTTCGTGCTGGAGGGCGTGCCCGACCCGGACAAGCTGGCCGCGGCCTGGCAGCACGTGACCGACCGCAACGCGGTGCTGCGCGGCCGGGTCGTGTGGCAGGACGTGCCCGAGCCGCTGCTGGTGATCCAGCGCCGCGCCGAGGTGACGGCGACCCGGCTGGACTGGCGCGCGCTGACGCCGGACGAGCAGGCCGGCCGGCTGGACGATCTGCTGAGCCTGGACCGCACCACCGGCATCGATCTGGCCAAGGCGCCGCTGCAACGGCTGACGCTGGCCCGGATCGGCGACACCGGCGTGCGCGTCGTGTGGTCCTTCCACCACCTGGTCCTGGACGGCTGGAGCTTGTTCCAGGTGCTCTCGGACGTCTTCGCCCGCCACGCCGAGCTGTCCGGATCCGTTCCGGTGCCGCAGACCGTGCCGGACCGTCCTCCCTACCGCGACTACGTGGCCTGGCTGCGCGAGCGCGACTGGGCCCAGGCCGAACGCCACTGGCGTGCCCGACTCGGCACCCTCACCGAGGCCACGCCGCTGCCCTGGGACCGCGAACCGCGCGAGAGCCACCGCGCGGAGTCCAGCCACTCGATCCAGATGACCGTGCCCGCGGACACCACCCGCGCCCTGGAAGACTTCGCGAAGTCCTCCGGCCTCACCATCAATACCCTGGTTCAGGGCGCCTGGGCGCTGCTGCTCGGCCGTCAGGCCGGACACCGCGAGGTCGTGTTCGGCACCACCGTGTCCGGCCGGCCGCCGGAGCTCCCCGGCTCCGAGGCGATGACCGGCCTGTTCATCGCGACCCTGCCGACCCGCGCCGAGGTACCGGCCGAGGGCACCGTGCTGGACTGGCTGCGCCGGTTGCAGCAGGACCAGAGCGAGGACCGCCGTTTCGACTACGTCCCGCTGACCCGGATGCGCTCGTTCACCGGCCTTCCGGAGCGCGCCGAGCTGTTCGGCAGCATCGTCGTCTTCGAGAACTACCCGGTGGACGACGACCTCGCCGCCGCGCACGGGCTGCGCCTGAGCGGCCTGGACGGCGCCGAGACCACCAACTACCCGCTGACGCTGGTCGCCTATCCGGGACCGGAGCTGGGCCTGCGGCTGTGCTACGACCCGGAGCTGTTCGACGCCGCCACGGCCGGGCAGATGGCCGAGTATCTCAAGGTCCTGCTTGCTGGCCTGCCCGGGGGAGCCCGGCGCGCGCCGTCCCGGCTGCCGCTGCTGACCGGCGAGCGGCGCACGCAGGTGCTCGACGCCTGGAACGACACCGCGACCGAGCTGCCGGCCGGCAGTGTCGCAGAGCTCTTCGCCGCTCAGGTGCGCCGCACCCCCGACGCCGTGGCCCTGGACGCCGTCGACGAGCGGCTCAGCTACCGCGAGTTGGACGCCCGGGCCGCCGCCCTGGCCGGCCGACTGGCCGCGCGCGGTATCGGCGCCGAACAGTCGGTCGCCGTGTTGATGAGCCGTTCGGTGTGGCTGATCGTCGCCCAGCTGGCCCTGGTGCGGCTCGGCGGGATCTACGTGCCGTTGGACGGCCGGGCGCCACAGGAGCGGCTGCGCACGATGCTGAGCGAGGCCAAGGCCGAGCTGGTGCTCACCGACGCCGAGTGGGAGCGGACCGCTCGCGAGCTGAGCCCCGCAGACAACGTGTTGCGCCTGGACGACACCGACGCGCGTGCCCACACCGGCACCCGGCCGGCGGCGGCCAGCTCGGCCCCGGCCCCGGCCGTCGACCCCGACAACGTCCAGTACCTGATGTTCACCTCCGGCTCGACCGGCAACCCCAAGGGCGTCGCGGTGCGCCAGCGCGACGTCGTCGCCCTCGCCTTCGACCGCGCCTTCGCTGAGCACGACCGGGTCCTCGTGCACTCCCCGCACGCGTTCGACGCGTCCACCTACGAGGTCTGGACCCCGCTGCTGCGCGGCGGCACCGCCGTCCTGGCCCCGCCGGAGGACCTGGACGCGGCCGGGGTCCGGCGCGCCATCACCGAGCGGGGCGTCCGCCACTTGTTCCTGACCATCGGCCTGTTCCGCCTGCTCGCGCAGGAGGATCCGGGCTGCTTCCGCGGCGCCCGCGAGGTGTGGACCGGCGGCGAGGCGGTGCCGGGCGCGGTGATCGGCCGGGTCCTGGAAGCCTGCCCCGATCTCACCGCCGTCGCGGTCTACGGCCCGACCGAGACCACCACCTTCGCCACCCGGCGGCCCTTCCACGCCGGCGACCCGCTGTTCCCGGTGCTGCCCATCGGGCGTCCGCTCGACAACACCCGCGTGTACGTGCTCGACGACGCCCTCCAGCCGCAGCCGCCCGGCATCGCCGGGGAGCTGTACATCGCCGGTGCCGGGCTGGCCCGGGGCTACGCGGGCCGGCCCGCCGAGACCGCCGCGCGCTACCTCGCCGACCCCTTCGGGGCGCCCGGGACCCGCATGTACCGCACCGGCGACGTCGTCCGCTGGAGCCAGGACGGCTCCCTGGACTTCGTGGGCCGCGTGGACGACCAGATCAAGATCCGCGGGTTCCGGGTCGAGCCCGCCGAGATCGAGGCGCGGCTGCGGGCCCATCCGGCCGTCGCCGAGGCGGTCGTGTCGCTGTACGAGGACGGCGGGCGCAAGCGGCTCGCGGCCCACCTCGTGGCCGCCGACGGCGCCGAGGTGCCCTCGGCCACCGAGCTGCGGGCGCATCTGGCAGCGGATCTGCCGGACTACATGGTCCCCGCCGCGTTCGTCGCTGTGCCGGAGCTGCCGCTGACCGCCAACGGCAAGGTCGACCGGCGGCGGCTGCCCGCGCCGGACTGGGCGGCGGGCAGCGGCGACGCCGCCTACCGCGCCCCGGGCACCGAGACCGAGACGGTGCTCGCCGCGATCTGGGCCGACCTGCTCGGCGTGGACCGGGTCGGCGCCGACGACAACTTCTTCATGCTCGGCGGCGACTCGATCCTGAGCATCCAGGTCGTCTCCCGGGCCCGCGGCGCCGGGCTCGCGCTGTCCCCGCGCGACCTGTTCCGGCATCCCACCATCGCCGCGCTGGCTGCCGCCGCGACCGACACCGCCAGGACGGTCGCCGGGATCGAGCCGGTGAGCGGGGAGGTCGGGCTGACCCCGATCCAGTCCTGGTTCCTGGACCCGCAGCCGCCGCAGGCTGCGTTCTTCAACCAGTCGGTGGTTTTGCAGGCCCCTGATGAAGTCGATCCGGACGCCCTGCGCCGCGCGCTGAAAGCCTTGTGGGCGCACCACGACGCGCTGCGGTCCCGGTTCACTCTCGGGGCGGACGGCCGCTGGCGGCAGGACTGCGTCGCCGCGCACGACACCGCCCCCGACCTGTTGGAGCTCTGCGACTTCGATGTCGAAGAGCAGGCGACAGCGGCGGCGCACGCCGGCTTCGACCTGAGCTCCGGTCCGTTGCTCGCCGCGCGCTTGTTCACCGGCGGCGACCGATCGGCCCGGCTTCTGCTGGTCGTGCATCACTTGGTCGTCGACGGGGTTTCCTGGCGTGTCCTGCTGGAGGACTTGGAGACCGCATACCGGCAGGCCTTGGCCGGCCGGACGCTGCGCCTGCCCGACCGCACCACCTCCGTGCAGGAGTGGACGCGGCGGCTGCGCGCCCACACCGAGACTGGTGGGTTCGCTGACCAGCGAGCCCACTGGCGGCAAGTCGCAGAACACTGCGCGACGCCGCTCCCGATGGACGTCGGCGGCGGCAACACCGCCGCCGACGTCCGGGCCGTGACGGTCCGGCTGGACCGAGCGCGCACCGACGAGCTGCTGCGCAAGGTTCCCGGCGTCTACCGCACCCGGATTGACGATGTGCTGCTCACCGCTCTGGGCCGGGTGCTCGGCGCGTGGGCCGGGCGGGACACGGTCGCCATCGACCTGGAGGGGCACGGCCGCGAGGACCAGCTCTTCGAGGACGTCGACCTCTCGCGCACCCTCGGCTGGTTCACCACCTGCTTCCCGGTCGCCCTTCAGGTCCCCGACGGGGACTGGGGTGCCGCGCTGAAGTCCGTGAAGGAGCAGCTGCGCGCGGTCCCGGAGCGCGGGATCGGCTACGGCGCGCTGCGCCACATCGCCCGCGACGAACAGCTCGCCGGCGTGCCGGACCCCGGCGTCAGCTTCAACTATCTGGGCCGGTTCGACTGGTCGGCGGACGACGCCGTCCTGGTCCGCGCCGTCCCCGGCGGCCTTGGCGGTGCCGAGGATCCGGACACGGCGCGTGCGCACCTGCTGGACGTGGTCGCCCGCGTCGAGGACGACAGTCTGGAGATCAGCTGGCACTACAGCGTCGGACGGCACTTCGAGCAGACCGTCACCGCTTTGGCCGAGAACATGCTGCGCGCTCTGGAAGGCATCATCGACCACTGCGACAGTGCCGACGCCGGCGGTCGCACCCCCTCGGACTTCCCGCTGGCGCGCCTGGACCAGGCCGCCGTGGACCGGATCGTCGGCGACGGCCGCGCTGTCGCCGACCTCTACCCGCTGACGCCGATGCAGGCCGGAATGCTCTTCCACGGCCTGCTCGAACCGGACAGCAGCACGTACCTCAACCAGGTCCAACTGGTCCTGTCCGGCGTCACCGACGCTCACGCGCTGGCCGAAGCGTGGCAGCGCACCGCGGACGCCAACCCGATCCTGCGCACCCGGCTGAGCTGGCAGGACAGCACTCAGCCGGTCCAGGTCGTGCAGCAGCGGGCGGTCATCCCGGTGGCCCACCACGACTGGACCGGGCAGCCGGCCGACCAGATCGAGCAGCAGACGGCCCGGCTGCTCGACGACGACCGCGCCGCCGGTTTCGACCTGAGCCGGGCGCCGCTGATGCGGTTGGCGCTGATCCGGCTCTCGCCGACCCGGGTGCGGATGGTGTGGACCTTCCACCACATCCTGCTCGACGGCTGGAGCGCGGCGCAGGTCTTCGACGAGGTCTGCGAACGATACGCCGCGCTCACCTCGGGCCGTCGGCCGCGGTTGCCCGAGCGCGCGCCGTTCGGCGACTACCTGCGCTGGCTGGCAGATCAGGACTCTGCTCGGGCCGAGCAGTACTGGCGGGAGGCGCTCGCCGGGTTCCCCGCCCCGACCGGACTGCCCCGCGACCGGCGTCCCGCCGAAGCGCATCAGGCCAGCTCTTCGGAGTCGGTGAAGGTGATCCTCGACGGCGCTGTGTCGGCGCGGCTGCGCCAGACGGCACAGGCCGCGGGGCTGACCGTCAACACCGTCATGCAGGGCGCCTGGGCGCTGCTGCTGTCCCGCTACGGCGGCGGGGACGACGTGGTCTTCGGCACGATCGTGTCCGGACGACCCGCCGACCTGGCCGGGGTGACCTCGATGGTCGGACTGTTCATCAACACCCTGCCGACCCGGGTCCGGATCGACGGCCGCCTGCCGCTGCGGGAATGGCTGCGCGACGTGCAGGCCGTTCAGTCCGAGGACCGGCGCCACGAGTTCGTCTCGCTGGCGCAGCTCCAGACCTGGAGCGAGGTGCCCGGCGGGACCTCGCTGTTCGACAGCATCCTGGTCTTCGAGAACTACCCCTTCGACGCCGACGCGGCCGGCAAGCACGGCCTGGCCGTCGAATCCGAGCGCGACGTCGAGCCGACCAACTACGCACTCAGCGTCGTGGTGGAGCCCGGCGAGGCCCTGGCCGTCAACCTCGACTACGACCCCGCCGCCTTCGACGCGGCGACCGTCGAAGGACTCGGGGCGAGCCTGGAGACGCTGCTCACGGCGATGGCGCAGGACCTGGACCGCCGGCTCGCCGACCTGCCGCTGCTGGCGGCGGACCGGGGACGCGAGCTGCTCGACCGGTTCGGCGGAACGCTCGCCGAGGCGCCGGCGCACACGCTGCCCGAGGTGTTCGCCCGCCAGGCCGCTCTCACTTCCGAGGCGCCGGCCGTGCGCTTCGGAGACAGTCTCCTTACTTACCGCGAGCTCGACGAGCGCTCCAACCGGCTGGCCCGGCTGCTGATCGAGGCCGGCGCCGGACCCGAGCGCTTCGTCGCGCTGGCGCTGCCCCGTACCGCCGATCTGATCGTCGCGATGATCGCGGTCCTTAAGAGCGGCGCCGCATACCTGCCGGTCGATCCGGGCTATCCGACCGAGCGCATCGCGTTCCTGTTCGCGGACGTGCGACCGGACGCCGTGATCACCACGACCGGGACCGGGGACCGGCTGCCGGAGGGTGCGGTCACGCGGATCGTGCTGGACGAGCCGGCCTGCGCCGAGCGGTTGGCTGCTGCGGGGACCGGCGCCGTCGACGCTAGCGAGCGTCGCAGCGTTCTGCTGCCTCAGCACCCTGCGTATGTCATCCACACCTCGGGCTCGACCGGCCGCCCCAAGGGCGTCGTGGTCGCCCAGAACTCGGTGCTGGCGCTGATCGACTGGGCCGTGGCCGAGTTCGCGGGTCGCGGGCTGGAGCATGTGGTCGCTTCCACCTCGCTGAACTTCGACGTGTCGGTGTTCGAGATCTTCTCGCCGCTGCTGTCCGGCGGCTGCGTGGAGATCGTGCACGACGTGCTGGCCCTGGCCGACCGGACCGAGCCCTGGCGCGCCGGGCTGCTCAGCGCTGTGCCCTCGGCGCTGGGCCGGCTGCTGGCCGAGGACGTCGTGCACGTCGGCGCGGACACCGTGGTGCTGGCCGGCGAGGCGCTGCCGGCGCGGACCGTGCGCCAGGTGCGCGCGGCGGTGCCCGGCTGCCGCGTCATGAACATCTACGGCCCGACCGAGGCCACCGTCTACGCCGCCGCGTTCCTGTGCGACCCCGACGACCCGGACCGCGAGCCCCCGATCGGCCGACCCGTCGGCGGCACGCGGGCCTACGTGCTCGACGATCGCATGCGTCCGGTCCCCGTCGGAGCGCCGGGGGAGCTGTACCTGGCCGGTACCGGCGTGGCGCGCGGCTATCTGCGGCGCCCCGGACTGACCGCGGCGCGGTTCCTGCCCGACCCCTTCGGCCCGGCCGGCCGGCGCATGTACCGCACCGGCGACCTGGTGCGCTGGACCGCAGAGGGCGACCTGGTCTACCTCGGCCGGACCGACGACCAGGTGAAGGTGCGCGGGTTCCGGATCGAACTCGGCGAGGTCGAGGCCGCGCTGGCCCGCCACCCGGCGGTGGCGGCGGCCGCGGCCCGGGTGGTGGACCACGACGGCCACAAGCGGCTGGTCGGTTACGCGGTGCCGCGCGTCGGCGGCGGTGCTGGCGGCGGCGCTGGCGCCGATGCCAATGCTGGTGTTGGCGTTGGCGCCAATGCCAATGCCAATGCCAATGCCAATGCTGGTGCTGGTGCCGATGCCGCACTGCCGGACGCCGCCGACTGGCGTGCGTTCCTGTCCCGCGCACTGCCGGACCACCTGGTCCCGGCGCTCGTCGTCCCGCTGGCGCGGCTGCCGCTCGGCGCGACCGGCAAGCTGGACCGGCGCGCTCTGCCCGAGCCGGTGTGGTCCGTCCCCGCCGCGCGCGGCGAGCGGGCTCCGAGCACCGAGGCCGAGAAGACCCTCGCCGCGATCTGGTCCGAGGTGCTCGGGGTGCCCGAGGTCCGGGCCGACGACAACTACTTCGCGCTCGGCGGCGACTCGATCCTGGGCATCCAGCTGGTCTCGGCCGCCCGCCGGGCCGGCCTCGCCCTCACGCCTCGGCACCTGTTCACCCATCAGACCCTTGCCGAACTCGCTCAGGCGGCCGAGCGGGCGCCGAGCGCGGAGATCACGGCCGAACAGGGTGTGGTCGTCGGCGATGCGCCGCTGACCCCGGTGCAGCACTGGATGTTCCGCACCCTCGGCGCCGACGCCCGGTTCGCGCAGGCGGTCTCCCTCCAGCTGGCGCCGGACGTCGAGGAAGTGGTGCTGCGCGCCGCGCTGGCCGCTGTCCTGGAGCAGCATGACGCGCTGCGTCAGCGGTACGAACCGGCCGGGCCCGGACAGTGGCGCCAGTACGGCACCGCGCCCGATGGTGTGGTGGACCTGGTCGTCCATGACCGGGAACGCGATATCAACGAGCTGACCGACGAGCTGATCGGCGGCTTCGATCTGGCCGCTGGACCGCTGCTGCGGGCGGCGCTGTGCCGCTTCGGCGATGGCGATGGTGACGGCGTTGGGCGTCGCCCGGTCCTGCTGCTGGCGGCGCACCACCTCGTGGTGGACGCGGTGTCGTGGCGCCTGATCCTGGAAGACTTCCAGTCGGCCTACGAGGCCCTGCGCAACAGACAGTCCGTCGACCTCGGACTGAAGAGCACTTCGTTCCGCACCTGGGCCCAGCGGCTCGCAGCGCACACGGAGGCTGGTGGCTTCGACGACGAGCTCGCCTACTGGCGGGACCTCACCCCGGTGCAGCTGCCGACCGATCTGGACGGCGCCAACACCGCCGCCACCGAGCAGACCCTCACCGTCGGACTGTCCGATGAGGACACCCGCGCGCTGCTCCAGGACGTACCCGCGGTGTACCGCACCCGGATCAACGACGTCTTGCTGTGCGCGCTGGGCCGGGTCTTGGCCCGCTGGACCGGCCGCGACCGGGTGACCGTGGCGCTGGAGGCGCACGGCCGCGAGGACCTGCTGGACGGCGTCGATCTGACCCGCACCGTCGGCTGGTTCACCGCGATGTACCCCGTCGCGCTGGATGTGCCCCGCGACGCTGACACTGGTGCCGCACTTAAGGCGGTCAAGGAGAGCCTGCGGGCGGTGCCGAACGGTGGTCTGGGCTACGGCGCCCTGCGCTACCTGCGCTCCGACAGCGTCCTGCTGCCAGAACTGCCCCGCCTTCCAGAACTGCCACAGATCAGCTTCAACTACCTCGGCCGCCAGGACTCGGGCGAGGACCAGGGCGGCCTGACCGGAAGCATGGACCGCACCGCCAAGCGGCCGTTCCTGCTCGACGTCCTCGGAACGGTCAGCGAGGGCCGGCTGGACTTCACCTGGTCGTACTCCTCCGAGGTCCATCGGGGCGAGACCGTGGCCCGGCTGGCATCCGAACTCGCCGACGAGCTGCGGGCCATCATCCGGCACTGCGCCGAGCCCGGCGCGGGCGGCCGCACGCCGTCCGACTTCCCGCTGGCGTCGCTGGACCAGACAGCGGTGGACCGGTTGGTCGGCACCGGAGCGGGCGTCGCCGACGTCTACCCCCTGACGCCCACGCAGACCGGCATGGTCGTGCACGGCCTGGACGAGGCCGCACACGGCTTGTACATCGAGCAGATCACCTTCGTCCTGGACGGCGCCCGCGACCTCGGGGTGCTGGCCGCCGCCTGGCAGCACGTGGTCGACCGCACCCCGGTGCTGCGAACCGGCGTGGCGGTGGCCGGGATGCCGATCCCGGTGCAGGTGGTGCGCCAGGACGCGACCCTGCCGGTCACCGAGCACGACTGGAGCACCCTGTCGGCCGAGCAGCGCGCGGCGGAGCTGGAGCAGGTGCTGGCCGAACAGCGCAGCCGTCCGATGCCGCTGGATCAGGCCCCGTTGGTGCGCCTGGCCCTGATCCGGCTCGGGCCGGACGCGGTGCGCGTGGTGTGGACCTTCCACCACGTCCTGCTCGACGGCTGGAGCGTCTTCCATGTGCTGGCGGACGTCCTGGCCGCGCACGCCGCCCTCGCCCGCGGCGAGCAGCCGAGCCTGCCCGAACGCCGGCCCTTCGCGGACTACGCCGCCTGGCTCGCCGGCCTGGACACCGGGGGAGCGACCGAGCACTGGCGGGGCGTCCTGGCGGACCTCACCGCACCGACCGCCCTGCCCTACGACCGCAGGCCCGCCCCGACCGCGACCGCGCGCTCCGGAACGTGGCTCTCGCAACGGCTCGACGCGGCCGCGACCGGCCGGCTCCAGGAGTTCGCCCGCCGTCACCGCCTCACGCTCAACTCCCTGATCCAGGGCGCCTGGGCCCTGCTCCTGGCCCGCTGGAGCGGCCAGTCGCAGGTGTGCTTCGGCACCACCGTCTCCGGGCGGCCCGCCGACCTGGCCGGGGCCGACAGCATCGTCGGGCTGTTCATCACGACCCTGCCGGCGCGCGTCCGCGTGGACGGTGCCGCCGAATGCGGCGCCTGGCTGCGCGCGATGCAGCAGGCGCAAGCCGAGGACCGCCGGTACGACCACGTACCGCTGTCCGAGCTGCGCCGGCTGTGCGACCTGCCGCCCGGCACGCCGATGTTCGACAGCCTCGTCGTCTTCGAGAACTACCCGGTCGGCGACACCACCGCCGGGGCGCACGGTCTGCTGCTGCGGGAGCTGGACGCGCGGGAGGCCACCAACTACCCGCTCACCGTCGTCGTCTCGCCCGACGAGCGGCTCAGCGTGGAACTCGGCTATGACCCGAGGTACTTCGACCCGGGCACGGCCGCCTCGATGGCCGACCAGCTGCTGCACACGCTGTCCGTCCTGGCCGCCTCCGACGGCACGCTGCGGCTGGACGACATCGACGTCCTGCCCGGGGCCGAGCGTGAGCGCCTGCTGCGCGGCCCCGCTCGTCCGCTGCTCGCGCCGGTCGCCCCGGCCACGCTGGCCGCGCTCGTCGAGGCCGCCGTCGACCGGTGGCCGACCGCGCCGGCGCTCGCCGCCGAGGGCCGGGAGCTGACCTTCGCCGAGGTCGAGGCGCTGGCCAACCGGCTGGCGCACCGGCTCATCGCGCGCGGCGCCGGACCCGGCGACATCGTCGCCCTGCTGCTGCCGCGCTCGCCGGACATGGTGCTGGCCGAACTGGCGGTGACGAAGGCCGGCGCCGCTTTCGTGCCGGTCGACCCCGGCTACCCGGACGAGCGGGTCGAGATGATGCTCCGGGACGCGGCCCCGGTGCTCACCCTGGACGCCAAGGAGATCGCCGACCTGCTGGCCGCGCCGTCCGAGGGCCTGCGCGGCGACCGGCCCACTGACGCAGATGGGCCCCCTGACGCCGACAGGCCCACTGACGCCGACCGGATCCGGCCGCTCGACCTGGACGACCCGGCCTACGTCATCTACACCTCCGGCTCCACCGGGACCCCGAAGGGCGTCGTGGTCACGCACCGCGGCATCGCCGGGTTCGCCGCGGCCGAAGCAGAGCACTACCAGGTGGCGCCGGGGGACCGGGTCCTGGCGTTCGCCACCCCGAGTTTCGACGCCTCGGTGCTCGAACTCTGCATGTCCCTGCCCTACGGCGCCAGCCTGGTGGTCCCCGCCCCCGGTCCGCTGCTCGGCGACGAGCTGGCCCGGGTGTTGCGGGAGGAGCGGATCACCCACACGCTGCTGCCCCCGGCGGCGCTGTCCACGCTGCCCACCGACACCCCCGGCACCCTGCCCGCCATGAAGACGCTGATCGTCGGCGCCGAGGCGTGCGGCGCGGACCTGGTCGCGCGCTGGGCTCCGCACCACCGGATGGTCAACTCCTACGGGCCCACCGAGGCCACCGTGGTCGCCACCTGGTCCGCGCCGCTGGAGGCGGACGGCTCCGTGCCGCCGATCGGGCGTGCGCTGCCCGGTTTCGGCGTCTACGTCCTGGACTCCCGGCTCCGGCCGGTCCCCGGCGGCGTGCCAGGCGACCTGTGGCTGAGCGGTCCGGCGCTGGCGCGCGGCTATCTGGGCCGGCCCGGCCTGACCGCCTCCCGGTTCGTCGCGGACCCCTTCGGCCCGCCCGGCACCCGGATGTACCGCACCGGCGACCTGGTGCGCCGGGACCGCAAGGGCGAGCTGTACTACCTGGGCCGGACCGACCACCAGCTCAAGTTGCGCGGCCACCGGATCGAGGCCGGCGAGGTCGAGGCGGCGCTGGCGCGCCACCCGGCCGTGCTGGACGCCGTGGTCAGCGTGCGGGAGGACGAGCCGGGACGGCCGCGCCTGGTCGCGCACCTGCTCGTCGAGCCCGGCACCGAGGCGCCGGCCGGCATGGAGCTGCGCGCCATGCTCGCGCGCTCGCTGCCGGGATACATGGTCCCCTCGGCGTTCGCGGTCCTGGACCTCTTCCCGCTCACCGAGAACGGCAAGACCGACCGGGCCGCACTGCCCCCGCCGCTGGAGGAGCTGGAGAGCACCGGCCAGGTGGCGCCGCGCACCCCCACCGAGGAGGTGCTGGCGGAGATCTGGGAGCAGAGCCTTGAGACGCCGGTCGGCGTCGAGGACGACTACTTCCTGCTCGGCGGGGACTCCATGCGGGCCCTGCTCATCGCCTCCCGCGCCAACGACGCCTTCGACGTCTCGCTGACGCCCCGGGACGTCATGGTCTCCCGCACCATCGCCGCCCTGGCGGAGATCGTGCAGGAGCAGGTGCTCAGCGAACTCGAAGCAGCCGCGTACGGGGGTACCGACGATGACGAACGGTGAGGATCCCAGGACTATGACGGCTTCCGAGCAAGACCGCGCCGCCGCACTGCCCGCCGACCTGCAGGAGGCGCTGCGGCGCCGGCTGGCCGGACGCGCCGGCGGCAAAGCGGCCGGCGCCGGCGCCGGCGCCGGCCGGGGCATCCCGCGTGCCGACCGGTCCGGGCCGCTGCCGCTGTCCTTCGTCCAGCAGCGGCTGTGGTTCCTGGACCAGCTGCGTCCCGGCGACTCCCGCTACAACAGCGCCGTCGCGGTGCGGTTCGGCGGGAAGCTGGACCGCGCGGCGCTGGCCGAGGCGCTGAGCGCCGTCGTGGCGCGGCACGAGGCGCTGCGGAGCACGTTCGAGGAGAGCGACGGGCGGCTGGCGCAGATCGTGGGGCCGGTCGAGCCGGTGGCGATGCCGGTCCGCGAGCTTGGCGCGTCACAGGACCTTGAGTCGGTGCTGTCGGCGGAGTACTCGCTCCCGTTCGACCTCCGAGAGGGACCGCTGGTGCGGGCTCTCCTGGTGCGCGAGTCGG
Organism: Catenulispora sp. MAP12-49; assembly: GCF_041262705.1. Classification (NCBI taxonomy): domain Bacteria; kingdom Bacillati; phylum Actinomycetota; class Actinomycetes; order Catenulisporales; family Catenulisporaceae; genus Catenulispora; species Catenulispora sp. MAP12-49. The sequence continues at coordinate 76,292 of NZ_JBGCCP010000021.1, forward strand.
AGACCTCGCACGTGCTGTTGGTGACGGCGCATCACATCGTCACCGACGGCTGGTCGATGGGGGTGGTGCTGGAGGAGCTCTGCACCGCCTACGACGCCTTGGCCCGCGGCGCTGCTGTGGACCTCGCACCGGTGGCGACGCAGTACCCGGACTTCGCGGCGTGGCAGCGGCAGCAGCTTTCCGGCGCTCGGCTGGAGAAGCAGCTCGCTTACTGGAAGGAGCAGCTGGTCGGGGCGGTCGCGCCTGAGCTGCCTTTGGACCACCCGCGGCGCGGGGAGGAGTCCGGTCCGGGGGCGGTGCACGCCTTCGCTGTTCCCGCGGCTTTGACCGCGCGGCTGCGCGAGCTCGCCACCGGACAGCGCACCACGCTCTACACGGTGCTGGTCGCCGCCACGCAGGCGCTGTTGGCCCGCTGGTCGGGTCAGGAGGACGTGACGGTCGGGTCGCTCACGCCGGGGCGGTCGCGGACCGATCTGGAGCGGGCGGTCGGCTGCTTCGTCAACACGGTGGTGCTGCGCACGCCGGTGGTGCCTTCCGGTTCCTTCCGCGAGCTGCTGATCGCTGCCGCCGAGACCGTCAACGACTCCTTCGCTTACGGCGACACGCCTTTCGAGCGTTTGGTGGAGGCGGTCGGCGCGCGCCGCGAGGCCGGGCGCAATCCGCTGTTCGACGTGATGGTCCTGCTGCATCCCGCGCCGCCGGCCGCTGCCGGCCCGGACGGGCTGGACGTCTCGCCGGTCGAGGTGCCGCGGGAGGCTGCGACCTTTGATCTGAGCGTGGAGTTCGTGCCGGAGGGGGACGGACTGACGGGGCTGCTGGAGTATCGCAGGGACCTGTTTGATGCCACTACGGCGGAGCGGATGGCCGATCAGCTGCTGCGGCTTCTGGCCGGCGCGGCGGCCGAGCCGGACCGGCCGGTGGGCACGCTGGATCTGCTCTCCGAAGCGGAGATCCGGCAGGTGACGCAGGACTGGAACGGTCACGGGTTCGCTGTCGAGGACGCCACGTATCCGGAGCTCTTCCAGCGTCGGGCCGCCTCGACTCCTGACGCTCTGGCGCTGGTCGCCGGTGACTCAGAGTTCGACTATGCGACGCTCAACGCCCGCGCCAACCGGCTCGCGCACCATCTGATCGCCCAGGGCGCCGGCCCCGAGCAGCTGGTCGCACTGCGGTTGCCACGGACCGCCGACATGATCGTGGCGATTCTCGCGGTGTGGAAGGCCGGCGCCGGTTACCTGCCGGTGGATCTCGCGCTGCCGGAGGAGCGGGTCCGGTATTTGCTGGATGATGCCCGACCGGCGTTGGTGCTGGATGAGGCGGCGCTGCTCAAAGTCCCGGTGGATTCCCCGGATACCGATCCCGTCGATGCCGACCGGCGTGCTCCGTTGGATCCTTTGAACACCGCCTACGTCATTTACACGTCCGGCTCTACCGGACGGCCCAAGGGCGTCGTGGTGTCGCAGCGTTCGGCGATGCGTTTGTTGGCCACGCATCGGGAGGGTTTTGTCGCCGATGCGGGCGGTGGTCCGCTGCGGGTGGCGTTGACGGCGTCGTTCTCCTTCGACACGTCGTTGGAGGGCGTGCTGCTGATGGCCGACGGCCATGCGCTGCACCTCGTGGACGAGACGACGCGGATGGATCCGGCGGCGCTGGTCGAGTACGTGGTGCGGCACCGGGTCGACTTCCTTGACGTGACGCCGTCCTACCTCGGGCAGCTGCTGCCCGCCGGACTGCTCGGCGACGCGCGGCACTGTCCTCGGGTCCTGATGCTCGGCGGCGAAGCGGTCGGCGCGGGTTTGTGGCGGGAGCTCGCCGCGCATCCCGGGGTGGCGGCGTACAACTTCTATGGTCCGACCGAGTGCACCGTGGACGCGCTGTCCTGCCGTATCGCGGGCGCCGACCGGCCGCTGGTGGGCCGGCCGCTGCCGAACGTGCGGGCTTATGTGCTGGACGCCCGGCTCCGGCCGGTGCCGCCCGGCGTCGGGGGCGAGCTGTATCTGGCCGGCGAGCAGGTCGCGCGCGGCTACGCCGGACGCCCGGGGCTGACGGCGTCGCGGTTCCTCGCGGACCCGTTCGGCCCGGCCGGCACCCGGATGTACCGCACCGGCGACCTGGCCCGCTGGACCGCCGACGGCCGCCTGGACTACCTCGGGCGCGCCGACGAGCAGGTCAAGGTGCGCGGCCACCGGATCGAGCCCGGCGAGATCGAGGCGGCGCTGCTGGACCTGCCGGAGGTCGGCGCGGCTGCCGTGGTGGCGCTGTCCGATGCGCAGGGGCACGTGCGACTCGCGGCGTACGCGGTGGCCGCCGCCGGCAGCACCCTGCCGCCGTCGGCCGAGCTGCGGGCGGCGCTGCGCCGGGTGCTGCCGGACCACATGGTGCCCTCGACGTTCACGGCCCTCGACGCGCTGTCCCTGACCACCAGCGGCAAGCTCGACCGCCGCGCCCTGCCCGCGCCGGACCTGGAAGCGGAGAGCCGCCGGGAGTACGTCGCCCCGCGCACGCCGCAGGAGGAGACGCTGGCCGGCATCTGGGCCGAGGCGCTGGGCGTGGCGCGCGTGGGGGTCACGGACAACTTCTTCGAGCTGGGCGGCGACTCGATCCTGAGCATCCAGGCCGTTTCCAGGGCGCGCGCCGCCGGTCTGCACCTCAGCTCGGGCGACGTGTTCCGGCACCAGACGGTCGCCGACCTCGCCGCCGCAGCCGGCCGCGCTCCCGCCCCGACCACACCGAGGCGCCGCCACGACGGCCCCGCGCCCCTGACGCCGGTGCACGAGTGGTTTTTCGCGACACACGGCGCGCTCCGGCACTTCAGCATGTCGATGCTGCTCGACCTGCCACGCGACCTCGACGAGGCGGCACTGGAGCGGGCGCTGGCGGCGGTGGTGGAGGCGCATCCGGCGCTGCGGACGCGGTTCATGCGGAGTGCGGAGGGGTGGCGGCAGGAGGCGGTGGCCGGGCCGGTCAGCGATCTTTTGACCCGCCACAATGTGCCCACTGATGAAGCTGGTTCGGTGGCAGATGCCGCGCGCGCCGCCCTCGACCCCGCCACCGGCGTACTGCTGCGCGCGGTGCTCCTTCGATCCGGTGAGGCTCGGCCACAGCTTTTCCTGGCTGCGCATCACTTGGCCGTGGACAGCGTCTCCTGGCGCATCCTGCTCGCCGACCTGGCGCAGGCCTACCACCAGGCAGCTTTGGAGCCCGAACCGACCACCTTCACCGACTGGGCCCACCACTTCACCGAGCACGTCCGCGCCGGCGACCTCGACGCCGACCTCGCCTACTGGACCGCCGAAGCCCTCGCCCCGCGCACGCCGTTGCCCGTCGACCGGCTCGGCGTGCCGCTCGCCGGTTCCGTGCACACCGTCCAGTCCCGTCTGGACCGAGCTACCACCGAAGCCCTGCTGCGCCAGGTGCCCGCGGTCTACCGCACCCAGGTCGCCGATGTTCTGCTCAGTGCGCTGGGTCGGGCGCTCGTGGACTGGACTGGCGCCGATCGCGTCACCGTCGCGCTCGAGGGCCATGGCCGTGAAGACCTCGGCGATGAGCTCGACCTGTCGCGCACCGTCGGCTGGTTCACGAGCCAGTACCCTGTCACGCTCAGTTCGGCCGGAGCGCCCGGCGCACCCGACTGGGCCGCCACCCTCAAGGACACCAAGGAACGCCTGCGCGCCATCCCCCGCCGCGGCCTGAGCTACGAAGCCCTGGCCCGCCTCGGCTCGCCCGCGGAATCCGCCCGGGGGCTGCGCGACGTGCCGCTGCCGCAGGTGTCCTTCAACTACCACGGTCAGTGGACCGCCCCGCAGGACGGCGACTTCACCCCCGCCGGGGGCACCCTGGGCCGGGACATCGCCCCCGACGAGCCGTTGGACCACCTCCTCGATGTCTCCGCCGTGGTGTCCGGCGGCGAGCTGGAGCTCACCTGGCACTACAGCGACCAGGTCCACGATGCGCAGACCGTCCAGCGGGTCGCCGACGCCATGACCGACGCCCTCGCCGCCATCGTCGAGCACTGCGCGAGCCCCGGGGCCGGCGGCCGCACCCCCTCGGACTTCCCGCTGGCCCGGCTGGACCAGGCCGGTGTGGACCGGCTGGCTGGCGACGGCCGCGACGTCGAAGACCTCCTGCCGCTCACGCCGCTCCAGGAGGGCATGCTCTTCCACCGCCTGGTCGGCGGCGAGGAGGACGTCTACGTCGACCAGGCCGCGCTCCTGCTGGAAGGCGTCAGCGACCCGCACGCCTTCGCCCTCGCCTGGCAGCGCGTCGCCGACCGCACCCCCGCCCTGCGCACCTCGGTGGTCTGGGAAGGCGTCCCCGTCCCGCTCCAGGTCGTCCATCGCACGGTCCGCGTCCCCGTGACCCACCTCGACCTGCGCGCGGCGACCCCCGCCCAGCACGCCGCCGCGCTGGCCCGATCGGAGACCGAAGGCCTGTCGCAGAGCCTTGACATCGGCTCGGCGCCCCTGATGCGCCTCACCCTGCTCCGCCTTCCCGACGCGCGTCTGCACATGCTCTGGACCTCGCACCACATGATCCTGGACGGCTGGAGCCTGGCCCAGGTCCTCACCGACGTCTTCGCCGAGTACGCCGCCCTCACCACCGGCGCCGAAGCGCAGCCGGAGGTGCGGCGCCCCTTCGGCGAATACGTGCGCTGGCTCGCCGACCAGGACGCCGAGGCCGCGCGCGGCCACTGGCGCACCGTCCTGGACGGCTTCGCCGACCCCACCCCCCTGCCCGCCGACCGCTTCCCGCGCGGCGTGCACCGCACCCGCTCGGCGGCCGTGCACACCGCCGGGCTCTCCGAGGAGCAGTCACAGCGCCTGGCCCAGACCGCGCGCCGGGCCGGCCTGACCCTCGGCACCCTGGTCCAGGGCGCCTGGGCCCTGCTGCTCTCCCGCTACAGCGGCGAGCCGGACGTCCTGTTCGGCACCACCGTCTCCGGACGCCCCGACGACCTGCCCGGCGCCGAGTCGATGATCGGGATGTTCATCAATACCCTGCCGACGCGGGTCCGGGTGGACGGCGCCGCCGGCCGCACCGCCGCCGCCTGGCTCAGGGACCTGCAACAAGCCCAGGCCGACGCGCGCCGCTTCGCCGCGGTCTCCCTGGCCGAGCTGACCGGCATGAGCGGCGTCCCCTCCGGCGGCGCGCTGTTCGACAGCATGGTGGCCTTCGAGAACTACCCCTTCGACCAGGCCGCCGCCGACTCCGGCGTGCGCCTGGCCGAGGTCTCCTCCCGCGACGCCACCAACTTCGCCCTGGTGCTGCGCGCCTACCAGGGCGAGCGGTTCGGCTTCGACCTGGCCTACGACCCCGAGCTCTTCGACGCCGCGACCGCACGCACCCTGGCCGACCGGCTCTGCCTGCTGTTCGCCCAGCTGGCCGCGGACCTGGACCGCCCGCTGCGCGACCTGGCCTGGACCACCGCCGAGGAACGCCGGCGGATGCTCGTCGACTGGAACGGCCAGGCGAAGGGCCGGCCCGAGCAGACCATCGTGGACCTCTTCGAGGCGCAGGCCGCCCGCACCCCGCACGCCGAGGCCGTCAGCTACGACGGCGAACGCGTCGACTACGCCACCCTGAACGCGCGCGCCAACCAGCTCGCGCACCGCCTGGCCGACCTCGGCGCCCGCCCCGAGCGGTTCGTCGCGCTGGCCATGCCCCGCTCGGTCGATCTGGTGGTGGCGGTCCTCGCCGTCCTCAAGACCGGCGCCGCCTACCTGCCCATCGACCCCGCGCTGCCGATCGAGCGCGTCGAGGCGCTGCTCGGCGACGCCGAGCCGGTGGCCCTGGTGACCCTGACCGAGCACAGCGAGCGCACCGGGTACAGGTCGGCGGATACGGTCGGCGGCGTGCCGGTCCTGGCGCTGGGAGATGCCGAGGTGCGTGCCGAGCTAACACGGCGGCCGGCTACGGCACTCGGCCCGGACCGTCGGCCACTGCCCGACCACCCCGCCTACGCGATCTTCACCTCCGGCTCCACCGGCCGCCCCAAGGGCGTCGTGATCCCGCACGCCAACGTGGTCCGTCTCTTCGAGCAGACCCGGCAGTGGTTCGAGCTCGGGGCCGAGGACGTCTGGACCCTGTTCCACTCCTACACCTTCGACTTCTCGGTGTGGGAGCTGTGGGGCCCGCTGCTACACGGCGGCCGCCTCGTCGTCGTGCCCGACGACACCGCCCGCTCCCCGCAGGACTTCCTGCGGCTGCTGGCCGACGAGCAGGTCACCGTCCTCAACCAGACCCCCTCCGCGTTCTACCCGCTGGTGCGTGCCGACGCCGAGGACCCGGAAGCCGGCGACCGCCTGGCCCTGCGCACGGTGATCTTCGGCGGCGAGGCGCTGGACGTCACCCGGCTCGCCGACTGGTACGAGCGCCACCCGGACACCGCGCCGCGCCTGGTGAACATGTACGGCATCACCGAGACGACCGTCCACGTCACCTGGGCCGAACTGGAGCACGCGACCGCCCGGGCCGGCGGCCCCGGACCGATCGGCATCGGCATCCCCGACCTGCGGCTGTACGTGCTCGACACCGGTCTCACCCCGCTGCCTCCCGGCGCGGTCGGCGAACTGTACGTCGCAGGGGAGGGCCTGGCCCGCGGCTACCTGAACCGGCCGGGCCTGACCGCCACCCGCTTCCCCGCCGACCCCTTCGGCCGCCCCGGCACCCGCATGTACCGCACCGGCGACCGGGTCCGCCGCCGCACCGACGGCACACTGGAATACCTGGGCCGGGCCGATCAGCAGGTGAAGATCCGCGGCTACCGCATCGAGCCCGGCGAGATCGAGGCCGCGCTGCTCGGCCACCCGGGCGTGGCCGAGGCGGCGGTGGGCGTGTACGAGGACTCATCCGGGACCCGCCGGTTGGTCGCGCACATTGTCGGTGCCGGGAGCGGCGAGCGGTCCGCCGCTGTGCCGTCCGCCGCCGAGCTGCGTGCCTACCTGGAGCGGCTGCTGCCCGCGTACATGGTGCCCGCCGCCTACGTCCCGATGGCGGCCCTGCCCCTGACCGTCAACGGCAAGCTCGACCGGCGCGCGCTGCCCGCGCCCGGCCCGGACGGCTTCGCCTCCGACGGCGAGCACACGGCACCTCGCACTCCCGCCGAGCAGCTTGTCGCCGCCGCGTGGACCGACGTCCTCGACACCGGCGAGATCGGCATCGAAGACAACTTCTTCGCCCTCGGCGGCGACTCGATCCTCGCCGTCCGTGTCATCTCCCGGCTGCGCGCGGCGTTCGGTACCGAGATCTCGCCACGCCTGCTGTTCACCCATCCCAGGCTCGCCGACCTGGCGGTGGCCCTCGGTGAGCTGGGCTTGTCGGACGACACCATCCCCGCCGCAGACCCCGACTCCGAACCGCCGCTTTCTTATGCGCAGCAACGGTTGTGGTTCCTCGATCGCTTCGAGCCCGGCAGCACCGAGTACACCACCATGTCCGTGCTGCGCCTGCACGGAGCTCTCGACGAGGACGCCCTGCGCACCGCCCTGGACGCCTTGGTCTCCCGCCACGAATCGCTGCGCACCACCTTCGCCGAGCACGACGGACACCCGCGGCAGGTCGTGCACCAGCCACAGCCGGCCGGCCTGGAGACGGTCGACCTCAGCGGGGAACCCCCGGCAGCCCTGGACAGCCTCCTGGAAGACCTCGCGGCGACCCCGTTCGACCTGAGCACCGGTCCGCTGCTCCGGGCCCGGCTGGTGCGCTCGGCACCGGATGAGCACGTGCTCATCCTGGCCGTCCACCACATCGTCACCGACGGCTGGTCGATGGGCGTCCTCGGCCGCGACCTCGGCGAGCTCTACGCAGCAGCCTGCGAGCGCCGCCGGCCCGAGCTGCCCGACCTCCCCGTGCGCTACGCCGACTACGCCGCCTGGCAACGCGCCCGCACCGCCCGCACCGACCGCACCGACCGCACCGACCGCACCGACCGCACCGACCACACTGACAGCACCGACAACACCGACCGCGCCGAGACCGACCTCGCGCACTGGCGCAGTTCCCTGAACGGTGTCCCGCCGCTGGAGCTGCCCACCGATCGGCCGCGTCCCGCAGTCCGCACCCGGGAAGGCGCGCTGGTCGCGTTCAGCGTGCCCGCCGAGCTCACCGCACGGCTGCGCGAGCGCGGCCGGGAGGCCGACGCCACGCTGTACATGACCCTGCTGACCGCCTGCCAGGTCCTGCTGGCCCGCTGGTCCGGCCAGCAGGACTTCGCCGTCGGCACCGTCACCGCCGGGCGGGAACGGCCCGAACTCCACGACGTCGTCGGCATGTTCGTCAACACCCTGGTTCTGCGCGCCGACGTGCGTCCGGAACAGGCGTTCCGCGATCTGCTGACCGCCTCGCGCGACACCTTCCTGGCCGCACTGGCCCACCAGGACGTGCCGTTCGAGCACGTGGTGGAGGCCCTCCATCCCGAGCGCGACACCAGCCGCACCCCGCTGTTCCAGGTCATGGTCGCCTTGCACAACCTCGGCGCCGAAGTGCCGCTGCTGCCGGGCCTGCGGGTGGAGCCGGTGACGCCGCCGGTCCGCAACGCCACCTTCGACCTCTCCTTCGACTTCGTCGAGAACGGTGAGGACACTGGGAACGGCGGCGGCCTGACCGGCTACCTGGAATACAGCACCGGCCTGTTCGACACGGCCACCGCCGAACGCCTGACCGCGTGCCTGCGGACCCTGCTGGAAGCCGTGGCCGAGGATCCGGCGCGCGACGTCGGCACCCTGCCGCTGACCACCGCCGACGAACGCGAGCAGGTACTCCAGACCGGGTTCGGCGAGCGATCGCCGGTGCCGGACACCGTCTTCCCGGCGCTGTTCGAGCAGCAGGCGGCCCGCACCCCGCACACCACCGCGCTGGTGGCGCGCGACGCGACTCTGGACTTCGCCGGCCTCAACGAGCGGGCCAACCGGCTCGCGCGGCACCTCGTCGCGCGCGGCGTCGGTCCCGAGGACGTGGTGGCCATCCGGCTGCCGCGCGTGTCCGACGCGGTGGTCGCCCTGTTCGCGGTGCTCAAGGCCGGCGGAACGGTGCTGTGCGTGGATCCCGAGCTGCCCGAGGAACGCGCCGAACTCCTGATGGACGACGCCCGGCCGCGGATGCTGCTGACCCCCGACGACCTGCGCGAGGTGTTGTGGGACCGGCTGCCCGGCCACGACCTCACCGATGCCGACCGCATCAGCCCCCTGCTGCCACAGCACGCCGCCTACATCATCTACACCTCCGGCTCGACCGGTCGGCCCAAGGGCGTCGCGGTGGAACACCGCCAGCTCGTCAACCTCTGCCACGACCACCGAGCCGGGCTCCTGGCCCCGCACATCGCCGACGGCCGCCTGCGCATGGCGCTCAGCGCCGCGTTCTCCTTCGACACCAGCTGGGAGGGCCCGCTGCTGCTCGCGCTGGGGCAGGAGGTCCACCTCATCGACGAGGACGTCCGGCTGGACCCGGAGGCGTTCTGCGCGCAGATCGCCGAGCGCCGCCTGGACGTCGTCAACGTCACCCCGTCCTACCTGCGCGAACTGCTCGCCGCCGGACTGCTCGCTCCGGAGCGTCACCTTCCTCGGGTGCTGATGGTCGGCGGCGAAGCTGTCCCCGGCGACGTCTGGCGTCAGCTGACCACGGCGGAGCGCGACCTCGGAGTAGCGACCTACAACGTCTACGGCCCCACCGAGACCACCGTCGACGCGTTCTACGGCCGCTGCGCCGAGCGCCCCGACCGCCCGGTCGTCGGACGGCCCGGCGGCAACCTGCGGGCCTACGTGCTCGACGACGCCTTGCAACCGGTGCCGCTCGGTCTGCCCGGAGAGCTGTACTTGGCCGGTGCGCAGGTGGCCCGCGGGTACCTGAACCAGCCGGGCCTGACCGCCGCCCGCTTCCTGGCCGATCCGTACGGCGCACCGGGGGAGCGGATGTACCGCACCGGCGACCGGGCCCGCTGGGACGCGCACGGTCTGCTGGAAGTGCTCGGCCGCTCCGACGAGCAGGTCAAGATCCGCGGGTTCCGGATCGAGCCAGGCGAGGTCGAGGCCGCCCTGCTGGAGCACCCGGACGTCGCAGAGGCCGTGGTTGTCGTGCGCGAGTACGCCGGCCGGCCGATGCTCGTCGGCTACCTGGTGCCCGCCGCCGGCAAGCCGGTTCCGCCCGCCGACGAACTCCGCGTCCGGCTGCGGCGAACCCTGCCGGACTACATGGTCCCGGCCGCGTTCGTCCCGCTGGACCGCATCCCGCGCACCACCAGCGGCAAGACCGACCGGCGCGCGCTGCCCGCCCCGACGGTCCAGCCCGACAGCGGCACCGAATACGTGGCGCCGCAGTCCGGGACCGAAGAACAGCTGGCCGCGATCTGGGCCGAGGCGCTGGGGACCGAGCGGGTCGGCGCGCACGACAACTTCTTCGCGCTCGGCGGCGACTCCATCCTGAGCATCCAGATCGTCTCCCGGGCCCGGGCCGCCGGGATCGCCGTGAGCACCAAGGACGTCTTCCGGCATCAGACCGTGGCCGAACTCGCTCTGCGAGCCGGAACCGTGACCGCGCCTTCGGAAGCCGGCGACGACACCGCGCCGACCGAAGCGCCGCTCACCCCGATCCAGCACTGGTACCTCGACGCGCGCCGCCCCGGCGACCCGCTGCGGTTCACCATGACCCAGCGCCTGGAACTGGCTCCCGGAGCTGACGCCTCCGCCCTGCGCCGGGCGACCGAAGCGCTGACAAGCCGCCACGCGGCGCTGCGTACTCGTATGCGGCACACCGAGACCGGCTGGCGTCAGGAGGTACTCGCCGACGCGCCGGACGGTGTCTTCACGCTGCACGACGTGGCCGAGCTCGATCCCGCAGCGCTGGAGGCGGCGGTCCAGGACACGACCGACCAGGCTCAGGCTGGACTGGATCCGGTCGAGGGCCGCATGATCCGCGTGCTCTTCTTCGATCGCGGCGAGCAGCAGTCCGGCCAGCTCGTCATCACCATTCACCACCTGGCCGTGGACGGCGTCTCCTGGCGCATCCTGCTGGCCGACTTCGAGACGGCCTATAGGGCGGTCGAACTGCCACCGGCAGGTACTGCCTACGGACACTGGGCCACCCGGCTGGAGCGGCATGCCCGCTCCGGCGCGCTCGATACTGATGTCGAGTACTGGACGCGTACCGCCGAGGCCCCCGCCGAACTGCCCGTCGGCCGCTCCGGTGCCAACACCTACGCGAACGCGGCCACCGTCACCGTGGCGTTGGATGCGCAGACCACTGATGCGCTGCTGCGTCAGGTCCCTGACGTCTATCGCACGCAGGTGAACGACGTCCTCCTCAGCGCGCTGGGCCGTACGTTGTCCCGCTGGTGCGAGCGCGAGACCGTACTGGTCGGCGTCGAGGGACACGGCCGGGAAGACCTCTTCGACGACGTGGACCTGTCCCGCACAGTCGGCTGGTTCACCGCCGAATTCCCGCTCGCGTTGACGGTTGCCCCTGATGCCGGGTGGCACGACACTCTGCGCGCGGTCAAGGAGCAGTTGCGCGCCATTCCCCTGCACGGACTCAGCTACGGAGCTCTGCGCCATCTGGTGCCCGACAGTGCGCTGACCAATGCGTCGGCACCGCGGATCGGCTTCAACTATCACGGTCAGTGGGACGCCGAAAACACCGGCGCGTCGGCCGGCACCGGCACCGGCGCCGGGCAGGGCCTGTATCGCGCCGCGCTCCCCCCGGCCGGCCGCGACACCGATCCAGAGCAAGCCCGTCCCTACCTGCTGGACATCACCGGCGTGGTCCAGGGCGGCCGCCTGGAACTCGGCTGGACCTACCCGCCGGCCGTCTACGACGAGGCCGTCGTCCGCGACCTGGCCGAGCAGATGTGCACTGCCCTGCGCGAGATCGTGGCGCACTGCGCCGACCCCGAGACCGGCGGCCGCACGCCGTCCGACTTCCCGCTCGCCGCACTGAACCAGGCACAGCTGGACCGGCTCATCGGCGACGGACGGCAGATCGCCGACGTCCTGCCCCTGACTCCGCTCCAGTCCGGGATGCTCTTCCACGGCCTCGTCGATGCCGAAGGCCTCTACTTCGACCGGATCGCCGTGCGGCTGTCCGGCGTGGCAGACCCGCGCGCGTTCGCCGAAGCCTGGCAACAGGTCGCCGACCGCACTCCGGCGCTGCGCACCGCAGTGCACTGGCGCGGTCTGCCGCATCCGGTCCAGGTGGTCCTGAACCGCGCCGAACTGCCGGTCACCCACCTGGACTGGCGCCGGCTGCCGCCCGAGCAACGACCGGCCGAGACCGAACGGCTGCTCGCCGCCGACCGCGCCGCCGGGATGGAGCTGACGTCCGCGCCGCTCACCCGCCTCACCCTGGCCGCGCTGCCCGACGACGAGCTGATGCTGCTGTGGTCCACCCACCACCTCATCCTCGACGGCTGGAGCACCGGCCAACTCCTGACAGAAGTCTGCGAACAATACGTCGCCCTCACCGGCGGCCCGCAGCAGCGCCCTCCGGTCCGCCGCCCCTTCGCGGACTTCCTGCGCTGGCTCGCCGACCAGGACGAACAGGCGGCCGAGGACCACTGGGCCGGCGCCCTGGACGGCTTCACCGCGCGTACCCCGCTGCCCTACGACCGCACCCCGGCGCAGGCGCACCGCGCCCGCTCCGCCGAGGCCGTCCAGCACGAGCTGGACGAGACGGTCTCCCTGCGGCTGCGGGAGAGCGCGGCGCGCGCCGGGCTGACCGTCAACTCGGTGCTGGAAGGCGCTTGGGCGTTGCTGCTGGCCCGCTACAGCGGCAGCGACGACGTGGTCTTCGGTACCACCGTCTCCGGCCGTCCGGCCGAGCTGCCCGGCGTGGAGTCGATGATCGGCATGTTCATCAACACCGTGCCGACCCGGGTGCGGATTCCCGGCGGCGGCATCGGGCCGTGGCTGCGGGATTTGCAGGAGCGGCAGAGCGACGGCCGTCCCTTCGACCATCTTGCCCTGTCCCGTATCCAGGCCCTGAGCGAGCTGCCGGCCGGCGAGGCGCTGTTCGACAGCATGGTGGTGTTCGAGAACTACCCGGTCGACGAGTCGGTGACGGCCCGGACCGGGGTGGGCGTGGAGGACGTGCGTGCCGACGACGCCACGACGTTCCCCTGGTGCCTGCGGGTCCACCTGGCCGAGCGGCTCGGCTTCGACCTGGCCTACGACCCCGCGTTGTTCGACCGCGCCACCGTGGAGCGCGCGGCGGACCGTCTGGTGGTCGTGCTCACCGCCCTGGCCGACGGCCTCGACGGCGACCTGGCCGACCTCGATCCGCTCACCGACGCCGACCGGGCGCTGCTGGCGTCGTGGCAGAGCACTGCGCGTCCGGCGGATCCGCGCAGCCCGGTGGAGCTGTTCGCTGAGCAGGTCCGACGCACCCCCGATGCGACCGCGCTGCGCGACGGCGATCGCGAGCTGAGCTACCAGCGGCTCGCCGAATGGTCCGATCGCCTGGCTGCCCGGCTGCTCGCCGACGGCTTGGCCGCCGAAGACCGGGTGGCGCTGCCGATGGACCGCTGTGCCGAACTCGTCGTCGCGCAGCTGGCGGTGCTGAAGGCCGGCGGCGTCTACGTGCCGGTCGACGCCCGGGCGCCGGAAGAGCGGCGCCGTGCACTGCTCACCCTTGCCGGTGCCGTCCGGTCGCTGAGCGCGGAGCAGATCGCCGCCGCGGACGTCGAACCGGCTGAACCGCTTGCCGGCAGCCTGCCCGCAGCCGCACCCGACCAGCTGGCCTACGTGATGTTCACCTCCGGCTCCACCGGAGAGCCCAAGGCGGTGGCGGTCCGGCACCGCGACGTCGCCTCGCTGGCGACCGACAGCCGCTTCGCCGACGGCGACTGTGCCAGGGTGCTGCTGCACTCCCCGGTGGCCTTCGACGCCTCCACCTTCGAGGTGTGGGCACCGCTGCTCACCGGCGGCTGCGTGGTCGTCGCCCCCGACGGCCCGGTGGATGCCGCGCTGCTGCGCCGGCTGGCCGGCACCGGGGAGCTGACCGCGATCTGGCTCACCGCGGGCCTGTTCCGGCTGCTGGCTCAGGACGCGCCGGACTGCTTCGCGGGCCTGCGCCAGCTGTGGACCGGCGGTGACGTGGTACCGGCGGCTGCGGTTCGCAGGGTTCTGACTGCCTGCCCCGGCCTGCGGGTCGTGAACGGCTACGGCCCCACCGAGACCACCACCTTCGCGACCTCGTTCCCCCTGCCGGACCCGGCGGCGGTGCCCGATCCGGTGCCGATCGGCCATCCCCTGGACGACAAGCGGGTGCACATCCTGGACGCCGCGCTGCGTCCGGTCCCGCCGGGCTGCGCGGGCGAGTTGTTCATTGCCGGCGAGGGCTTGGCACGCGGCTACCTGGGCCGGGCCGGGCAGACCGCGGCACGCTTCCTGGCCGATCCCGCCGGTCCGCCCGGAGCGCGGATGTACCGCACCGGCGACCTGGCACGGCGGCGGCCGGACGGGACCGTGGAGTTCCTGGGCCGCACCGACGACCAGGTGAAGATCCGCGGCTTCCGGGTGGAGCCCGGAGAGGTGGCGGCCGTGCTCGCGGAGGGTCCGGGCGTTGCCGACGTCGCCGTGGTCGCCCGCGAGGATCGGCCCGGCGTTAAGCGACTGGTGGCCTATGTCGTCGGCCCGGCCGGGGACGATCTGCAGGGGCTGCGGGAGTTCGCGGCCGAGGCGCTGCCGGACTACCTCGTCCCCGCCGCCTTCGTTCCGCTCAGTGCGCTTCCGCTGAACCGCAACGGCAAGGTGGACCGCGCGGCGCTGCCCGCCCCCGACGCCGATGGCGTTGCCGGGCAGCACGAGCGGGTCGCGCCGCGCACTGAGGCCGAGCGACGCACAGCGGAGGTCTTCGGCGAGGTCCTGGGGATCGCGCCGCCCAGCGTCGAGGACGGCTTCTTCGCCCTCGGCGGCGACTCCATCCTCAGCATCCGGCTCGTCTCCCGGTTGTCCGAGGCCTTCGACACGGTCCTGACACCCCGCGCGGTGTTCACCCATCCCACGCCTGCCGCGTTGGCCCGGCTGCTCACCGAGGAGCGCGGCCGAGCGGGAGGCACGGGTACGGGGCGTCCGGCCATCGTGCCGGTCTCCCGCCAGGACGCCGCGCCGATGTCCTATGCGCAGCAGCGTCTGTGGTTCCTGGAGGAGTTCGCACCCGGGGGCACCGAGTACGTCACCGCACTGGCTCTGCGCCTGCGCGGCACACTGGACCAGGACGCGCTGGGCGCCGCGCTCAGCGCCCTGGTGGCCCGGCACGAGTCGCTGCGGACCACCTTCGACAGTGTCGACGGGCATGGCGTCCAGCTCGTGCATCCGCCGTTCCCGGTGTGGCCGGCGTGGCACGACCTGTCCGTGCTGTCCGAGGAGAAGCAGGAGCCCGCACTGCACCGGCTGCTCGCCTCGGAGCGAGCCCGCTCCTTCAACCTGCGCCGGGGACCGCTGCTGCGCGCCGGTCTGGTCCGGCTGGCCGATGCCGACCACGTACTGACCCTGCATCTGCACCACATCATCACCGACGGCTGGTCGACCTCCGTCCTGCTCACCGATCTGGCGCACCTGTATCGCGCCGAGCTCGGCTCAGCCGAACCGGGGTTGCCGCCGCTGGCAGTCCAGTACGCCGACTACGCGCACTGGCAGCGCTCGACCGATGGCACCGGCGGCAACGGCGGCAACGGCGGCAACGGCGGCACCGAAGGCGCTGGAGGCGCTGGAGGCGCTGGAAGTATCGACGGCACCGGAAGCACCGACGGCACCGGAAGCACCGACAGCACCGGCAGCACCGGCAGCGAGGAGCAACTCGCCTACTGGAAGGAGCAACTGACCGGCAGCGAGCCCCTCCAGCTGCCGACCGACCGCCCGCGGCCCGCCGTGCGCACCGGCAACGGCGCCACCGCCCACCTGCTGATCCCCGCCTCGACCGCCGCCCGCCTGGCCGGCATCGGCCGGAACCAGGGTGCCACCCTGTTCACCACGCTCGTCGCCGCGACCCAGGCCTACCTCGCCCGGCTCAGCGGGGACACCGACATCGCCGTCGGCACGGTGACCTCCGGCCGCGACCGCGCGGAGATCCAGCACCTGATCGGGTTCTTCGTCAACACCCTGGTACTGCGCTCGCGGGTCGAGGCACGGGAGTCCTTCGCCGACTTCCTCGGCGGCGTGCGGCTCACGGTGCTGGACGCCTTCGCGCACCAGGACGTGCCGTTCGAGCGCGTCGTCGACGAGGTCCAGCCGGTGCGCGACACCAGCCGCACCCCGCTGTTCCAGGTCATGGTGGTCCTGCAGAACACCCCGTCCGCCGACCTGGACCTGCCCGGTCTGGCGGTCGCCGCCGTCGAGACCGAGGTGGAGCAGGCACCGTTCGACCTCACGGTGGAGTTCGCCGAGACGGACTCCGGGGACCTGCGCGGCTCGCTCACCTACAACACCGACCTGTTCGACGCCGCCACCGCCGACCGGATGGCCGACCAACTCAGTACCCTGCTGGCCGCCGTCGCGCAGGACCCCGCCCGCCCCATCGGCACGCTGCCGCTGGCGCGCGACGGCGAGCTGGAGACCCTGCTGGCGCAGTCGTGCGGCACGTTCGGCCCGGTCCCCGAGGCGACCCTGCCGGAGCTGTTCGAGCGGCAGGCGGCCCGCACGCCGGACGCGGTGGCGCTGGTGGCCGGGGCGCGCGAGCTGACCTACGCCGAGGTGGACCGGGCGGCCAACCGGCTGGCGCACCGGCTCATCGGTAAGGGGGTGGGACCGGAGCGGATCGTGGCCCTGGCGCTGCCCCGCGCGGCCGAGACGGTGGTGGCGCAGCTGGCCGTGAGCAAGGCCGGCGGCGCGTTCCTGCCGGTCGATCCGGACTACCCGGTGCAGCGGCGGGAGTTCATGGTGCGCGACGCGGGCGCCTTCCTGGTGCTCGACGACCCGGCCGAGGTGTGGGCCGCGGACGGTGCGGACAGTGCGGACACCGCGCCCACCGACGCCGATCGCACCACCGCGCTCACCCTGGCGCACCCGGCGTACGTCATCTACACCTCCGGCTCGACCGGGACGCCCAAGGGTGTGATGGTGACCCATCGCGGGCTGGCCGGCTTCGCCGCGTCCGCCGCCGAGCAGTACGGATCAGGCCCCGGCGACCGGGTGCTGCAGTTCGCCTCGCCGAGCTTCGACGCCTCCGTGCTGGAGCTGTGCACCTCGCTGCTCAGCGGGGCCGCGCTGGTCACCGGCGAGGAGGGGCCGCTGGTCGGGGAGCGGCTGGCCGAGGTGCTCGCGCAGCGCCGGATCAGCCACACCCTGATTCCCCCGGCGGCGCTGGCCACCGTGGAGCCCGCGGCGGCCGGCGCGCTGCCGGCGCTGCGCACCCTGATCGTCGGCGCCGAAGCCTGCCCGGCCGACCTGGTCGACCGCTGGGCGCCGGGGCGGCGGATGGTCAACTCCTACGGCCCCACGGAGTCCACCGTGGTCGCCACCTGGACCGGCCCGCTGACGGCCGGCAACGGCACGCCGCCGATCGGCTTCCCCGCCGCCGCCACCAGGGTCTACCTCCTGGACGCCGCGCTGCGGCCGGTCCCGCCGGGGGTGATCGGGGAGCTGTACCTGGGCGGACCCGGTCTGGCCCGCGGGTACCTGGGCCGGCCCGGTCTGACCGCGTCCCGGTTCGTGGCAGACCCCTTCGGTGCGCCGGGGGAGCGCATGTACCGCACCGGCGACCTCGGACGGCGGCAGGCCGACGGCGAGCTGCGCTTCGCCGGACGTGCCGACAACCAGATCAAACTGCGCGGCTTCCGGATCGAGCCCGGGGAGATCGAGAGCGCGCTGCGGCGCGGGTCGCTGGTGCGCGACGCGGTCGTGACCGTGTTCACCGGCGGCGCGGACGGCGGCCCGGCGCGGCTCGTCGCCTATGTCGTTTTGGCACAGGAGTCCACCGACGCGGGGGTGCCGGTCGTGGAACTGCGCGCCCAGCTGGCCGAACTGTTGCCGCCCTACATGATCCCGTCGATCTTCGTGCCGCTGGAGCGCGTGCCGCTGACCCCGAACGGCAAGCTCGACCGCGCGGCGCTGCCCGATCCCGGACCTGCCGTGCCCACCGCCGGATCGCGGATCGCACCGCGCACCGACATCGAGCGCCGGATCGCCCGGATCTGGGGCGACGTGCTGGGCGTGGCGGACGTCGGCGCCGACGACAACTTCTTCGTCCTCGGCGGCGACTCCATCCTGAGCATGCAGGTGGTCTCCCGGCTGCGCCGCGACGGTCTGCACCTGGCGACCCGGGACCTGTTCAGCCACCAGACGGTGGCCGAGTTGGCGACGGTCGTGCGCGACGCCCCGCAGCGCGGCGGCGACGGCTTCAGCGCAGGCGAGGTGCCGCTCACCCCGATCCAGGAGTGGTTCCTGACCACTCCGCGCGCGGCCCACGGCCACTTCAACCAGTCGACGCTGCTGGAGCTGGAGGCCGTCCCCGACCAGCCGGCGCTGTTGGCGGCTCTCAATGCCCTGTTGGAGCACCACGATGCGCTGCGCATGCAGTTCACGAGGGACGAACAGGGCTGGCACCAGTTCAACCCGCCGCCGGCCCGCACCGGGGACAGCGCGGACAGCGGGAACAGCGGGAACACCGGGAACATCATGGTCTGCCACGACCTGAGCGGGCTTGTGCCCGAGCAGGCCGATGCGGCCATGACGAAGGCGGCCGACGCCCTGCACGCCGGTTTCGACCTGACTCAGGGGCCGTTGCTGCGCGCGGCCCTGTTCACCGGCGACCCCGATCGGCCGGTCTACCTCCTGCTGGTCGCGCACCACCTGGTCGTCGACGCCGTCTCCTGGCGCGTCCTGCGCGACGACCTGGAGTGTGCCTACCAGCAGGCGGCGCGCGGCGAACCGACCGCGCTGGGGGAGCGGAGCACGTCCTTCCGAGAGTGGGCGCTGGGGCTTTCGGCGCACGTCGCCGAAGGTGGCCTGGACGACGAGGTCGCCTACTGGGAGCAGGCGCTGGCCGTCGAGCCCGGCGTCCCGGACCACCTCGTGGCGTTCCCGCCGGCCGAGACCGCGGCGGTGACCGTCGAGCTGACCGAGCAGGACACGGCCGCCCTGCTGCGTGCCGCGCCGGCGGCCTACCGCACCGCCGTCAACGACGTGCTGCTGGCCGCCCTGGCGCTGGCGCTGGCCCGGTGCCGGGGGACCGACGTGGTCCGCCTGGACCTGGAGGGGCACGGCCGCGAGGAGATCATCAAGGGGGTGGACCTGTCCCGGACGGTCGGGTGGTTCACCACCGTCTACCCGGTCACCTTGCGGGTCCCCTCTCCCGACGGCTCCGGCCCGGACCGCGACTGGCGGTCCCTGGTGAAGGCGGTGCGCCGCCAGCTGCGCACGATCCCGGCGAACGGTCTGGGCTTCGGAGCTCTGCGCGCCTTCGGCTCGCCCGAGATCCGCGAGCGGCTGGCCGCCGGCAGACACCAGCACAGCGAGGTGGTCTTCAACTACCTCGGCCAGTGGGACGCCCGCGCGGACAGCTCAGTCAGCTCGGTCAGCTCGGGCAGTTCGGTCAGCTCGGTCAGCGGATCGCAGGAGTCCGTCAGCGCCCTGGTGCGCGCCGAGCACGGTTCGTTCGGCCAGGACCACGACCCGCGCGACGGCGGTTCGCACCTGGTCGAAGTGGTGGGCGCGGTGCGGGACGGCCGGATGGCCTTCACCTGGCACTACCGGCCCGCCGTGCACAACACGCCGGCGGTGCGGCGCGTGGCCGAGGAGTTCGGCCAGGCCCTGCGGAACATCGCCCGGCATGCCCGAGGAGGCCGCTGATGCCACCACGGCCTCGCCCCCGCAACTGCCGCGCGCCGCCGGCGCCGCCCGCGCTCGCCGCCCGGACGATCCCAGCGATGACGAAGGAATGTGACATGGACGAGAACACCCGCTACCAGGTGCTGCGCAACGACGAGGAGCAGTACTCGCTGTGGCCGCTCGAGATCGAGGTGCCCGCGGGCTGGCAGCCCGTCGGCAAGGAGGGCACCGAAGCGGAGTGCTCCGCCTACGTCGACGAGGTCTGGACCGACATGCGGCCGCGCAGCCTGCGCGAGCGCATGGCCGAGACCGAGGCCTGATCGACCGCGAGACGGGGCGCTGGCGGTGAACCACCGCCCGGCGCCCCGTCACCCCCGTGCCCCCGCTCGTACTGCCGAGCGGCGGCACAGCCCGGCTCATTTCTCACGGAGGTCACCGTGACCCCTGTCCTGCGCACCGACCGCCTGGATTTCATCCCCTACCGAGACGAGGACGAACACCATTTCGTCACCCTGCTGCGCAACGAGGAGGTGTGCCACTGGATGGGCCAGGACCTCGTGAGCGAGCCGGAGCTGCGCGCGCTGTTCCGCGCGATCCGCGACGACGTGTACCCCAAGGAGCTGTTCGACGTGTGGGGCCTGTGGATGGACGGCGAGTTCGCGGGCCACGCGGAGGTGAAGAAGACCGGGAACGTCGAGGGCCACGAGCTGATCGTCGCGCTCGCCCCGCCGTTCTGGCGCCGGGGCGTGGGCTCGGAGGTGGTCCGGGGGCTGTTACGCCACGCCGCTGACAACCTCGGTCTGAAGGAGGCCTACGGCATGGTCGGCGCGGGGAACACCGCGAGCCTGGAGATGTGCCGCCGGCTGGGCTTCCGGTTCCTGCGCGACGTCGTCGGGGACGACGGCACGGTGTCGAAGATGATCGTCATCTCCACGACGGAGGGGACGTGACCGAACGCGTCGCCGCCGCTGGGGTGTCACAGCCTCAAGCACAGCCACAGCCGCAGCCGCAAGCACAGCCACAGGCCGGCAGCGCGCCCGGCCTGTGGCGCAACCGCGACTTCAACCTACTCTGGGGCGGCCAGTGCCTGTCGGACCTCGGCACCGCCATGTCCGACCTTGCTCTGCCCCTTCTGGTTCTCCAACTGACCGGCTCGCCGACGCGGGCCGGCCTGGTGGGGACGGTGGGCCTGGCCATCGCCACGGCCTGCCGCCTGCCCGCCGGCGTCCTGGCCGACCGCTTCGACCGCCGCCGGCTGCTGATCGTCTGCGATGCCATCCGCCTCGTCGGCTACGCGGCCTTGGCTTGGGCGGTCATGGCGAAGGCGGCCACGCTGCCGGTGATCCTGGCAGTGGTGGTCGCCGGCGCCGCGGCGACCGCCGTGTTCAGCACCACCGAGTACGCGGCGGTCCGTGCCCTGGTGAGCCCGGACCACATCGTCACCGCCGTCGCGCGCAACGAGGCGCGGTCGTATGGCACCTCGCTGGCCGGGCCGCCTTTGGGCGGCCTGTTGTTCGGGTTCGGCAGGGCGCTGCCGTTCCTGGGCAACACTCTGAGCTACGCGTTCTCGCTGGTGGCCGTGCTGGGCATTCGGCGGCCTCTGCAACGAGCCCGGCCGGAGCCGGTCCCCGAGCCGGTCCCCGGGCCGGCCCCAGAGCCGGTCCCCGGGCCGGCCGATGGCAACGGAGAAGGAGGGGGTAGTGGCGAGGTCGACAGTGACAGGTCCGGTTGGCAAGGCCTTCGGTTCGTCCTGGCCAACCCCTTCCTCCGGTCCCTGATCGCCATCGCCACCCCGCTCAACATGGCCTTCACCGGCATGATCTTCGCCCTGACCTTGTCCCTGCGCCGCGCGGGCCAGCCGCCGGCCCTGATCGGCGTGGCCACCGCGATCATCGGGGTCGGCGGCCTGCTCGGCGCCTTCCTGGCCCCGGCCCTGCAACGGCGCCTGCGTCTGGCCACCCTGATCCGGCTGATCTGCTGGTCCACCGCCGTCCTGATGACGGTCAGCGTCCTGCTGGCCCCGGGCATCGCGGCCGCGGCGCCCTTGGCCGTGGCGGTCTTCCTGGGCCCCAGCGCCAACGCCGCCCTGTTCGGGTACCAGGCCGCGGTCACCCCCGACCACCTGCAGGGCCGGGTGGTCAGCGTGATCCTGCTCGCCGCCACCTCGGCCGCGGCCGCCGCCCCGGCCCTGGCCGGAGTCCTGCTGGCGCACGTCGCCGGCCATGCCGCGCTGCTGGTCTTCCCGATCCTGGTCGCGGTCGCGGCCGGGGTGGCGACGGTCAGCGGCGGGATCACCTCGATGTCCGGCCGTCCGCCGGGAACCCCGGTATGAGCGGAAGGGGATGATTTCCCCAGACCCGGGTAGGCCCTGCGACATGGCGCGGAATCGCTACGCGGACCTGCTCCGGGTCCTGGCCATCAGCGGGGTGGTCTACGGCCACTGGCTGCTGGTCTCGGTGACGTACCAGCACGGGCAGCTGTCCGGCGTCAACGCGATCGACTCCATCCGCTGGGGGCGCTGGGTCACCTGGGGCATGCAGGTGATGCCGGTGTTCTTCCTGGTCGGGGGCTACGTCAACGCCGGGTCCTGGGCCAAGCACCACGCCGAGGGCCAGGACTGGACCCGCTGGGTCCGCGACCGGGTGATGCGGCTGCTGTGGCCGACCGCGGTCTACATCGCCGTGGCGATCATCGCGGTGCTGATCGCGCGGGCGGCGGACGTGCCCTCGGCCGAGCTCGCCGAGATCGCCTGGCTGATGGCCCTGCACCTGTGGTTCCTGCCGGTCTACCTGCTGCTCAACGCCCTCACGCCGGTCCTGCTGGCCGCGCACCGGCGCTGGGGCCTGGCGGTGCCGGCCGCGATGGCCGTGGCGACCGGGGCGGCCTCGATCCTCAAGACCGTCCCCGGCCTGCACTTCGTCGGCTACGCCGACTACCTGTTCGTCTGGGGCTGTATCCACCAGTTGGGCTTCTCGTGGCTGGACGGCAGGCTGACCTCGCCGCGGTGGCGCCCGTACGCGCTGGCCACGGCCGGGGCGGCGCTGCTGGTCGGGCTGGTGGCGTCCGGGGCCTACAAGGTCGACATGGTCGGGTCCGGCAACACCAACCCGCCCTCGATCGCGTTCCTGGCCTTCGCCGCGGCCCAGTCGGGCCTGGTGCTGGCGGCCGAGCCGTGGGCGTCCCGGCGGCTGGCCGGGCCGCGCCTGTGGCCGCGGGTGCGGCGCCTGAACAGCGTGGTCATGAACGTCTACCTGTGGCACTTCGTGCCGGCGCTGATCGTCGCGGTCGCCTTCTACGCCACCGGGGTGTTCGGCCAGCCCGCCGTCGGCAGCGGGCAGTGGTGGGAGCTGCGCCTGCTCTGGCTGGCCCTGCTGACGGTGCTGCTCGTCCTGGTGGTCGGGGCCGTCACCTGGGCCGAGCGCCCGATGCTGCGCCTGCCCGGCGGCATCGGCCCGGCCGGCTGGTGGTCACCGGTGCTGCTGGCGGTCGGCATCGCCGCCGCGGCTCAGAGCCTGGCCACCTTCGCCGTCGACGGCTTCGCTCCGCATGGCGGCCTGCCAGGCCCCGCGCTGGCCGGCTTCGCCGTCGGGATGACGGCGACCCTGCTGACGGGCCGAGTACCGCAGGCCCGAGGCGACGACCAACGGCCACACCGCCTGCAACCCGATGACCACACGCTCGGCGAACCCGGCATCGCCGTGACCGTTCAGGGCGACCAGAAACCACACCGCGCTGCCCAGCACCAGCACGGTGAACCCAACTGAGATCCCCCGCCGCAGCGGCCACGGCGCCGCCGGACCCCCCTCCACGGCCAGACACGGCCAGAGGGCCAGCATGGTGAACCCGATCCCGGTGGCCACGACATGCTGCGGCGTGGTGCCGCCATAACCGGGCTCGGGAAAGAGCGCGACCGCGATCGAAGCAACCCCGCCCATCAGCAGCATCACCCGCCCCGCAGGCCGCACATGCCTCAGCCCGCACGCGGTGACGAAGTAGCACACCCCGATCCCGGCTAACACCGACGTCATCAACCACCGGTCCGTAGCCTCGTTGGAGGCCAGCGCGCTGATCGTGTGACTGAGCGGGTCGTACCCCGCGGGCTGCAGCGCCGACGCGGCCGCCGAGCCGACGACCAGCAGCACCGGGGCTGTGCCGGATGACAGCAGCGCCCACCACGGAACCAGTGGCATGCTTCCACGGTAAGTCTGTCTGCTCGGGGGATCTCGTTTACAGGACCGGGTGGATGGTGCGCTGGGCTATGCGGGGGATGGGCGTGTCTCGTCCGTCAGACTTGCCTCGTGGATGCTTCGAACCTGCGTGCGGAGATACAGAACCTGGTCGTCAGAGCAGAGGCGTTCGTCACCGCGACACCCCTGGCGGCGGATCTCGATCGGATGATCGAGGAGTCCGCCGAGGTCGAGGTGCGCGCGAGTGGGCTGTTGAGTGATGACGACCCCGCGCTCGGGCGGCTTCGGGTGACACTCGGCGGGTTGTACGCGTCGCGGTGTCTTCGCTTCGGATGGAGCGACGGCGACCGGGATGAAGGACTGCGGCGGTTCCGGGCGGGGCGAGCCGGCGGGCATCTGAGCGCGGAGACGGACGCGAGCGCGATGCTGCTGTTCGCGGTGTTGCTCGTGCCCCGGGCCGCGGCCACCTTCGACGGGCAGGCCGCCGGCACGTTGGGTGCGATCCTTGATTTCGCCGGGCAGCTTCGGCAAGGCGGTCAGCTCATCGAGGACCTGACCGAGATGCGCGAGGTCCTCGACGAGATCGTCGCGGCCCGGCCCGACGATCCGCGTGTTCCGCCCCTGATGGCGTACGCCACGACGCTGGGCGGCGTATTGCAGCTGATGCGCGGCCTGTCCGACGGCACCGGGTTCAGCATGGCGCGGATGGGCGACCTGATCCGCGGGATGCCCTCGGCGCCCGACGGCCGGCTCGGCTCGATCATGGGTGCCTTGATGCAGCAGGGCGAAAGACTCGAGCAGCAGCTACAGCAGCAAGGGCGCCGGGATGTTGTCGACCAGCTCGACCAGCCCGACCACGACGACCAACTGATCCGGAACGACCTCGCGATGCTCGTGGAGGTGACGGTTCCCGGCTCCCTGACTCCCGCCGAGTTCAGGAGCCTGATCACCGGCTACGCGGACAAGGGCGACAGCCGGAGCACCGCCATCGCCGCCATCGGCCGATTCGCCGCGGCGAGCCGGACGAACGACCCCGGCGAGATGGATCAGGCACTGCGCCACCTGCGGGACGTGGCCGGCAGTCCGGAGGCCCCCGAACTGTCCTGGCTCTTCACTTCCGTCTACCCCGGCTTGCTGGCGTTGGCGGCCGACACCCACGGCAACATCGGCGATGCCGCGAAAGCCCTGGGTCTTTATGAGCACCAAGCGCCACCGCCACCAGCGCCGATCCCGGCGGCAGAGCAAGAACTGGGCTTCATACGCGCGACCCTCGGCACGAACCTGCGCCTGTCCGAGGCCATCGAGACCGACGACGAAGAAGCGCTGGACGGCCTCCTCGCGGAACTCCTCGAAGCCCGTCCTCCTACGGACGCGGCCCAGAGCGAATGGGCGTTCCTCCACCCGCTTCAGCTGGCGCTGGCGAAGCTCAGCGTCTCCGTCCGTCGTCAGGACACGGATATGGCCCGAGAAGCGCAGGCGCTCATGCGGACCGCGCTCGACAAGCCGATGCCGACGGCCGTCCGCACCCTCATGGAGGCCGCATGGTCGTCGACCCACATGATCACAGCGGTGCTCGAACGGCAGCCGACCGAGATCGCGGACGCCGTGGACAGTGCGCGCGGTCTGTTGAGCGCGGACATGGGTTCGTACGACGGTCCGGTCCAAACACGCCTGGGCATCGCCTCCGGCCTGATGACGCGATACCTCCTCACCGAGGGGCCTGCCAAGGACCAGGCCCTCGGTGAGGCCATCGACGTCCTCGAACAAGCCGAGGCCGCCCTGACCGAGCGCACCGGCTCGCGGATCGCCGGTCGCGTCCTGTGGAGCCTGGCCGACGCCCTGCGCACCCGGCACGACCCCGCGCTGGACGACAACCGCCGGGCCGTGGCACTGACCCGCGACTCCCTCGGCATGGTCGCCGACGACGTGCTGCTCCAGCTCAACGCCGAACACGGACTGCGGGCCGCGCGGACCGGGGCCCTGCGCGGACTTCGAGCCGCCGGCTGGGCCCTGGAGGACCACCGCGTCCAGGACGCGATCGAGTGCCTGGAGCTCGGCCGCGCCCTGGTCCTGCGGTCCATCGCGACCGCCGGCTCCGTTCCGGACCGGCTTCGCGCGGCCGGCGAGACAGAGCTCGCCGAGCAGTGGGAGAGCTCCATGTCACGCCCGATCGGAACGGGACCGGGCGCTGGAGACCAGGTGGGAACGGTAGTCGGAGAGGCCGCCGGCGACCTCGATCTGCCCAGTGATCTCAGGCGGCGCGCGCTGGCGGCCCTGCGCATGCCGGACCGGCGGGATCTGCCGATCGTGGCGACGCCGCCCCAGATCGCCCGGCACCTCGACGCCGCCGGCGTGGACGCCGTCGCCTACCTCCTGCCCGGCGCTGAAGGTGCCGACGGTACAGTCCTGATGATCCGCCGGGACGGTTCCACCCAAGAGCTTCCGCTCCCGGGTCGGGGACCGCTGGTGGATTACCTGGACGCGTCTGCCAAGCGCTATCAGCGGTTGCGCGGCCAAGACACGACGCGCGACCTCTCGGCAGTGCCGCGCTGGGAGGTCTCCCTGGACGAGCTCTGCGCGTGGGCCGGGGCATCCGTGCTGGATCCGCTGATCGCGGCACTGCCCGAAGTGCCCACCCCGGAATCGCCGGCCCGCGTCGTGCTCATCCCCTGCGGTCGGCTCGGGCTCGTGCCCTGGCACGCGGCGAGGATCTCGGCCACGCCTGCGCTCGCCGGACTGTCCCGGCCGCCGCGTGCCTGCGACCTTCTCGTCATCTCCTACGCGGCGTCGGCGGACGAGCTCGTGCGCAGTCTGTCCCGGGGCAGGAAGCCGTACGACACCGATCCGGTCCTGGTCGTGGACCCCAGCAGGACCCTGCCATACGCCGAAGAAGAGGCGGCCGCGGTCCGGCAGGCCTATCTGCCCGGCGCGCGCCTCCTGGGCGCCGCGACAGGCGGGCCGGTCGAGGCAGCGGGTACCCCCGAACAAGTGCACATCGCCCTCGCCGGCGACGAACACCGCGACCCGGCGTCGATGGTCCAGATCATCGCGCACGGCACCGCCAGCACGCGTCCTACCGCCTCGCGGCTGCTGCTGGCGCGCCCGGCCGGACCGCGGAAGAACACGGACGCCGCTTCGGAGTACCTCACCGTCGCCGACATCGTCGACGCCTCGCGGCCCGGCGCGCAGGACCGGTTCTCCGCACTGGTCATCCTCGACTGTTGTGAGACCGACCTGAGCAGCCGGGACCACGACGAGGCGCTGACCCTCACGACCGCCTTCGTGGCCCGGGGCGCCGTCGACGCGATCGGGTCGCGCTGGGCGGTCGACGACTGGTCGGCCGCGGTCTGCATGGTTGTCTTCCACCACTATCTCGCCGCCGGCAGCACTCCGGCCGAGGCGTTGCGGGCCGCTCAGCGCTGGATGCTGGACCCCGATCGCGAGCCCATCGCGGCGGTGAGCGGATATCTGCTCGCTGAGACGCGCACGCCGTTGGACGACGTCTGGAATTGGGCGCCCTTCATCCACCAGGGCAACGCGGGCACTCCCACCGCATCAGGGTGATGACTATGTCGGTCGCTCCCGTCGCGCCGTAATCGCCACCCTGTCGCCGCTTCCCGCTCTCGTCCGTCAGTACTCCAACGCAAAGCCGTTCGGTACTGCCGGCCCCGGGGCGGAGGAGACGACCAGATGAGGTGGCGACGTCGCGAGCGTCAGGACGGCCGGCGCGGGAAACGGGACGGCCGTCAGCGCATCCCGACCTACACCGGCGTCATCAAGCTGGTCGAGGCCGGACTGCCGGTGCTCACGGTCTATCACGAGCACCTGCTGAACACCGGCCGGTTCGAGATGAACGAGGCCTTCCGCGCCTTCGTGGACAGCCTCCATCCGCACCGCAAGCACCTCATCCCGCTGAACAACGGCCTGGCCGCGGATCTGCGGCAGGTGGCGCAGTGCCGCGAGGAGTTGCTGCACGCCACCGCCGAGCTCAGCGAGGACGAGCTGCGGCCCCGCAACCCCCGCGAGGCGTCGCTCGTCGCCTCCGGCGCCCTGCTGGACCGCCGGCGTTCTATGCGCCGTCAGCGCATCGAGGCGGCACGGCTGCGGCTGACGTCGGCGCGCAACGCCGCGCAGGTGCGGCGGCAGGCGATCCTCGATGTCCACGCGCTGATCGCCGAGGACTTCGCGGTGGCGCAGGCTCAGGGCTGGCGGCACCACGACAGGTGTCTGTTGCGCATCGGCCGGTACTGGGAGGGGCTGGTGCAGACCCATCCCGAGGGCCCGAGCCTGGTCTCCATCCTGCCGAAGCCGGTCCTGGACAAACCCGACTGGCTGACGGCCCTGCGCTGGCAGGACACCGTCAGCGCGGCGCTGGTGCTGTCCGCGGCGGAGGACGCGGATACCGGCACCGGCACCGGCACCGGCACCGGCACGGATGCCGACACCAACACGGACACCGGCACCGATGCCAATACCGACACCGACACCGACCCCGACACGACCTGGCCGACCCCCGACGGCACCGCCCCCGAGTGGCTGCGACAGGAGTTCTGACATGGATCTCGCCCTGACCGCCTCCGTCTTCGGCCGCAACGCGGCCATGCGCCGCGATCTCAAGCTGGTGGAACGCGAGCTGGCGAAGAGCGACGAACCGGAGCCGGAGGCCATCGACCTCATCCCGATCTGGGAGGAGCTGGTCGCCGTGCTCGGCGTCGCGGCCGCGGGCCTCGACGACGACGTGGTCCCGGCCGCCGTCGACCGCTACGTGGACGCCTACATCGCCGAGTTCATGCGCCGCGTCGACGCCCGCCACGACGCCCGGCTCGGCGCCCTGGACCGGTTGGAGCTGAAGGTGGCCCCGCACCTGGCCCGCATCCACACCCTGATGCGCGACGAGCAGTTCCGCATCGAGCTGCTGGACGCGATCATCACCGACCAGGTGATCCGGGTCGCGGCCACCGAGGAGCCGCCGGTCTTCTCCCCGCACCGCCCCGACCCGCCGGAGCAGCACCGGTGAAGGACCTCACAGTGAGCCCGCACCGGCGCACCGGGCTGAACGCCGGCGACGTGACCACCCGCAGCCTGGGCGACATCCTCGGCTCCGGCTGGACCCGCCTGGGCCTGTGGGCCGTGGCTCTGGCCGCCGCACTTGTCGACGTCGGCACCTTCTACCAAGTCCTGGTGACCGTCCTGGACGCCCCGGAACGCGTGGTGTGGGTGGTGGTGTTCGGCTTCGCGGCCGTCGCGCTGACCCTGGCGCACTGGGCCGGCTGGCAGTCCCGGCAGCACCGGGATCCGCGCTCGCCGCACCGGTCGCGCCTGCTGGCCGTGCTCCTGTTCGCGGTCTGGTTCGGCCTGGGGGTGCTCGCCTTCGTCATCCGCTACCAGCTCGCCCAGGCCGATTCCTCCGACACCTCGACGGTCGACACCAACGGTGCGGTCTCGACGGTGTCCGGCGGCATCGACGAGACGACGGAGCACTACGCCGCCCTCTTCTTCTTCATGCTCTACATCGCCACCGGCGCGGTCGCCGCCGTCGCCGGCTATTTCCGCCCCGACCCCGCCGCCCGGCAGGTCGGCCGGGCCCAGCGGCGGCGCGCCCGGGCCGCCCGGCGGCACGCGCGCACCGCCCAGCAGTACACCCGGGTGGAGCGGACCGCGGAGAAGATCGAGCAGGCCCGCCGCCGCCGCGAAGTCGCACGGCAGGCCACCGAGGACCAATGCCGCAGCGCGGCCGAACGGCTGAAGGCCCAGGCCTGCCTGTTCCTGCGGCGCTCGGCGCCGGCACCGGCCCACCACGAGGAGGCATCGTCATGACTGTCATGACCATCGCGACCGCCCGCCATGCCTGGGTCGCCCTGTTGCTGGCGGTGACCGGCACCGTCAGCGGCTGCGGGTTCTTCACCGGCAGCGCCGACGCCGCGCCCCAGCAGCAGCCGGTGGCGATGTCCTGTCCCGGCACCGGTTCCGCGCCGTTGACTCTGGTCGTCGGCGCGCATGCCAACAGTCCGCAGCCGGAGCTGCCGCCGCAG
This sequence comes from Catenulispora sp. MAP12-49, assembly GCF_041262705.1. NCBI lineage: Bacteria > Bacillati > Actinomycetota > Actinomycetes > Catenulisporales > Catenulisporaceae > Catenulispora > Catenulispora sp. MAP12-49. The sequence continues at coordinate 106,262 of NZ_JBGCCP010000021.1, forward strand.
ATCAGGACCCTGGTACACGACGCGGCCCTGGCCGGGCAGGACGTCCAGGTCGAGCTGCTGGACGGCACGCCGGCCACCGTGCAGGACCGCCACTTCTCCTCCAGCAGCCAGAACCCCCGGATCAAGGAGCGCGACCTCGACCGCTTCGTCGCCGACACCGGGGCGGCGGTGAGCGCGCTGCGCCCCAGCGCTCCCCAGGTGGACTTCCTCACCGGGCTGTCGGTCGCCGGGCAGCACACTCCGGCCGGCGGCACCATCGTGGTGCTGGACTCCGGGGTCGCCACCGCCGGGCCGGTCAGCTTCCAGGACCAGGCCATGTTCGGCGTGGACCCGGCCGAGGTCGCCAAGTACCTGGACGCCCAGCACCTGACACCGGATCTGCGGGGCAAGGCCGTGGTCTTCGTCGACCTGGGCCAGACGGCCGGCCCGCAGCCGATGTTCGAGCAGAACGTCCAGACGCAGATCAATGCCCTGTGGACGACGATCGCCAAGGACGCCGGCGCGTCGTGCCAGACCACCGTCCAGGTCACCCATCCGCAGACCTCGGTGCCCACCGCCGTGCCGGTCGCGGTCGTGCGGCCGCAAGCCCCGCCGGCCTTCGACAGCTGCGGCACCACCACGCTCGGCGACGAGGGCAGCGTGGGATTCGTCGCCGGCTCCTCGGACTTCCGCGATCCCGCGGTGGCCAAGACCACGCTGAGCTCGCTGGCCCGGCTGCTGGCCGGGCACACCCAGCAGGTCCGGCTGATCGGCTCGGTGTCCAGCGACGGCAGCCCGAGCGTGGACCACATCCTGTCCCTGAGCCGCGCCGAGGCGGTCAAGAACGTGCTCGTCGATCTGGGCGTGGACCCCTCGCGCATCACCACCGAGGGCGACGGCGAGGCCGCCGGCCCCGGCCACGTGCCGGACCGCACGGCCACCGGCAGCCTGATCCCGTGGGCGGCCGAGCGGAACCGGTCGGTCACCGTCATCCTGACCTGCCGGAGCTAGCGGTGGCCGGTTCCGGGATCGGCACGGGTGCCCAGGAGGCCCCGCCGACCGTGCTCGACCCCGGCCGGCAACGGCCGGGCGAGGCCGATGTGACTGAGATCGATCCTGATCGCCCCGACTGGCGCCCAGCCTCGGCCACCGGCCTGCCGCCGGGCCTGGACAGCCGTTTCGCGGTGATCCGCAGCCTGCACAGGGTCGGCGCGCGCGCCGAGGTCTATCTGGTCAAGGACCGGGCCACGGACGAGGAACGGGTGCTCAAGCTCTACGACGATGCCCGGCGCTCGCGGATCGTGCAGTCCTTCCTGCAGCGGAAACAGAGCACGCACATCGTCACGGTCTACGAAGTCGGCACCGAGGCGGACCGCGACTACGAGATCATGGAGCACCTGGGCGGCGGCACCCTGCTGGCGCTGTCCGAAGCCCATCCCGGCGGTCTGGACCCGGCCCGCGTCACAGCGCTCGTGCGCCAACTCGGCGCGGCGCTGGCGGCGATGCACGCGGCCGGCCTGATCCACCGGGACGTGAAGCCCTCGAACATCGCGGTGCGCACGCTCGAACCGTTCGAGGTGGCGCTCTTCGACTTCGACATCAGCTCCCACCAGCCGGCACCCGGACTGTCCCAGGACCGCTCGGGAACGGTGCGCTATCAGCCCCCGGAGTTCCTGGCGGGCAGCTGGCTCTCCACCGCCTGCGACTGGTGGGCGCTCGGCCTGACCGTCATGGAACTGGCCACCGGGACGCGGCTGCTGGCCGGCGCCGACGACGACGCCGTGCGCCGCCACGTCGCCGGCGGCCCGCTGGCGGTGCACCGCGTGGTCGACGACCGCCTCCGGCTGCTGTGCCAGGGCCTGCTGGCCCAGGACCACACCGCGCGATGGGGCGCCGACCAGGTCGACCGCTGGCTCGCCGGGGAGTCGCCGCCCGTCCCGGGTCCGGCGCCGGCCGATCCTGGGAGGGTCGCGGCTCAGGTCCCAACGGCCTACCGGTATCTGGACACCGACTACTTCAACCGCGACGCGCTGGCCCTGGACCTCACCCGGACCTGGGACACCGCTGCCGAGCTCCTGTTCCGGTCCGGTGACCCGGAACCATTGGCACGGCTGCGGCACTGGCTCGGGCAGTACGGTCCGACAGCGATTCCCGATCCTGGCGACCCGCGGGAGCCGGTCGATGTCAGGCTACTGCGACTCGTGCGCGCCATGGACCCGTCCCAGCCGCCGATCTACCGGGCCGTCCACATCGCCAGCACGCGCCTGGCCGACCTCGCGAGCCAGGCGGCCGACGGGGTCGGGATCGCGCCGGCGATCGTCCGGGAGCTGTGGAACCACCGGCTGCTGCCGCTGCTGACCACCGGCGTGGCCGCCGACGGCCTGGAGGGCGGTGCCGGCCTGGCCGAGCTCGACGCCGGCTGGCGGGCCTGGTACGAGTGGTGGCCGAGGGCGGTCCGTACGGTCGCCGACGACGAGGCGCGTCGGATCCTGCGCGGGCGCGACGCGGAGGCGACCGGGCGGACGGTTGCCCTGTGCCTGCTGGCAGCCGCCGCCGGAACCGACGACGCCCGGCGCGCCGACATCAGCGCGGACCTTCGCCGCCGCGCCCGGTCCGTGCGCCTGCCCTGGTTCACCGAACTGGCACAGGACCCGGACCGGATGTGGATCGCCCTGCGGCTCAGCCGCCACGCCGAGCAGGTCGCCGCCGAACGGGACGAGGAGGAGGCCCGCGAACGGCGCCACGCCCGCTGGCTGCTGCGCAACCAGCGGCTGCGCGAGTGGTCGCGCCGCCAGAACCGGCCGCTCGCGCTGTCCTGGGCCGTGGCGGGGGTGTTCCTCATGGGCCTGCTGTGCGCGCTGACGGTGAGCGTCAGCGACATCGCCGGCCAGGTGCCCGGGACGACGATCCTGCGGGCCTGGGTCGCCACCGTCTTCGCCGTCGCCTCGACGCTGGGCTTCGAGTCGCTCTTGGCGTGGGAGATCGGCGGACGCTTCCATCCGCGCTACTCGATGCTCGGCGCCGGCCTCATCCTGCTCGGCCGCGCCGCCCGCACGATCGCCGGCCGCGGCATCGTGCTCGCGGTGACGGCCGGCGTGCTGGCGGGGGCGTATCTGTTGACCGTCTACCAGCCGGTGACCACGCCGCTCGTCCTCGGCGGCACGACGATCGTGTGGGCCGTGGCCCGCTACCTGTCGTGGCGGGCCGACGCCGCGCGCGAACGGGCCGCCGTGGAGCGGGCGGCGCGCGAACTGGGCGCCGGGCTCGGGCGATGACGGGCGTCGGCCCGCACTGTCCGTCACATCATCACGGGAGGAATATATGAGTTCTGGTGCAATCATCATCGCGCCCCACGCCGCGGCAGCGGCCGCGGCCACGGCCACGGTGCTGGCCGCGGGGGCGGCAGCCGTGCTGGTGGCCCGCGCCGCGAGCATCGCGGCCGAGGCCGCGGTCCGCGCTGTGGGGGATTACGGCGCGCGGCTGGAGGACATCGCCGCCGCGCAGTCCGACGCCGAGATCACGCGCCGGGTCTGGGGCGTGGTCGCGGCCGACGCCGTGGAGCTGAACAGCCGAATCAGGGCTCTGAAAACCCGCGCCGCCAAGGCCGGCGTCCTGGTCGAGATCCCGCCGCTCCTGAGCATCGCCGGCTGCACCGCCGCTGAAGCCTCGCGGCGTACCGAGAAGACCGCGCGCCTGGTGGCCCAGGCCCAGGCGGCCGTGCGCACGGCGGTCGCCGACGACGAGGCCAGGCACCTCGGCGCCTATCTGCCGCAGTACGTCCTGGCCCGGCCGGACGCCGCCAAGGCGCTGGCCGACTACCAGCACACGCTGCAGAAGCGCCGTGGCGAGCCCGTGGAAGCCGGCGCCACCGCCGAGACCCCCGCGGTACCGACCACGCAGGACGTCAACGCGGTCCTGGACGGCCTCGACCCGGACGCCGACGAGCGCGAGCACCTCGAGGTGCTGGCCGCGGCGGCGTGCGTGGCCCAGGACGACGCGCGCGAGGCGAGGTCGTATATGGACAGTCTGCGATCCAAGGTGGCCGCGGTGAACGCGGCGGCGTCCCGGCGCAGGCTGGCCGGCCAATGGCTGATCGTGCTGGAGGAGCAGTCGGCCCTGGTCGATCCGCCGGCGCCGTTCTCCGGCACCGCCGCCAAGCTGCGGGCCGTGGTCGCCGGCGACCGGGACCTCAGCGCGGACCTGCGCGCCGAGGGCGCCGAGGCCGCCGAGTGGGCCGCCGCGCAGGCGCGGGCCGGCTTCGTCAAGGGCCTGATGCGCTCCTGCCTGACCGAGCTGGGCTACTCCCTGGAACCGGAGTCGGGGCCCGCCATCCGGCACTCGGCAGAGCTACGACTGGTCCGGCAGGACTGGGGCTCGGAACACTCCGCCGAGATCTGGGTCGACGGCCACGGCGCACTGCACGGCCGGGTGGTCCGCGAGCACGGCGTGGACGGCGACGACGCCGCCGCGCGCGAGCAGGAACGCTGCGTCGGATTCAACGCCGACATCCGGGTGCTGGGCAGCAGGCTCGGCGCGGCCGTGGTCACCGACGAGGGCTACGTGCCGCAGGGCAAGGGCGGGAGCACCGGCGGGAGCACGGGCGGCGAGAGGGTCGAGCAGCCCGGCGTGCGGTACCACGATCGGTCGCCGTCGGCGGAGGGGAACAGGCAATGAGCTCCGACACTGATACGGACGGCGGCAGCGTCGGCGGCAGCGGCGGCACCGACATGGGCTCCGACACCGGCGGCACCGGCAGTGGCAGCGGCACTCGCGCGGGCACCGGCGGCAGCGGCACCGGCACCGGCACCGGCACCGGCACCGGCAGCGGCGGCCCTGGCACCGGCACTGACACCAGCCCCCGCGCCGCCGCCGGAACGCGGCCCGATCCGCCCGGCTTCCCGGCCTTCGTCAGCGAGGTCGCCGGCACCCTCGCGGTGCATTCGCAGTACGTCCTGCACGGCAATCTGCGCGACCAGTTCCCGGTGTCCCAGCCCGGCCGGCCGCCGCGGCCGACGTCGCTGCTGCCATTGCTGTGGCAGGCGCTGGAACCGCGCGGATACGAGTGCTTCATCTGTTTCGACATCGTGGACGGGATCAGCGTCCATCCGGAGACCCCGGCCGCGCTGGCCGCCGCGCATCGGCTGTTGGGCAACCGCGCCGTCGGACGCCGGCCGACCTTGGAGCGGATGCGGCCGCTGCTGGCCAAAGTGGTCGGCGCCCCCGCCCAGCCGCCCGCCGATGCCGGCGCCAGCACCGGCGCCGGCGCCGGCTCGGCAAGTCAGACCCCTCAGACCGGCCCCAGTGGCCAGGCAGATCGGGCCGAACCGGCCGATCACGCCAAGCCACCCGCCTGCGTCCCGCCGGTGCGCGCCGCCGTCGTCTTCGACTACGCCTCGCGGATAACGCACATGCCGGGCCAGCTGGACACCGGCGAGCGCGACTTCTTCCTCTACTGCCTGAAGCTCGCGCTCACCGCGAAACCGCTTCGGCCGCAGGACGCCGAGGGCCACCTGTTCAACCCGATCATCTGGCTCGCCGACGGGGAGCGGGACCTGCCGGCCTGGCTGACCGCCGGCGCCGATCCGATCCGTACCGTCGCGGTCGGCTTGCCGACCCTGGGGGACCGGGAAGCCCACGCCCGCGTTCTGGTGCCCAGACTGCCTTCGCCGCCCGCCGATCCCGCGGCGGCCGAACTGACGGCGAAGGAGTTCGCCGGCCGCACCGACGGGATGACGCTCCGCTCGATGACCGAGATCGCCCGGCTGTCCCTGGACCGCGGCATCGCCGCCGACCGGGTGGCCGACGCGGTGCGCATCTACAAGCTGGGCGTCGAGCAGAACCCTTGGCGGCAAGACAGTATCCGCTCGCACATCCTGGAGGGCGAGAAGGTCATCCGGGACAACGTGATCGGCCAGGAACGCGCGGTCGGCAAGACCCTGGACATCCTCAAGCGCGCCGCGCTGGGCCTGTCCGGCGCCCAGGCCACCAGCACCAAGTCCCGGCCCCGCGGCGTGCTGTTCTTCGCCGGTCCCACCGGCGTGGGCAAGACCGAACTGGCCAAGCAGGTCGCCGCGCTGCTGTTCGGCGACGTCGACTCCTATCTGCGCTTCGACATGAGCGAGTTCGCCGCCGACCACGCCGCCGACCGGCTGATCGGGGCCCCGCCCGGCTACGTCGGCTACGAGGCCGGCGGCGAGCTCACCGGGGCGGTGCGGCGCAATCCCTTCCAGGTGGTGCTGTTCGACGAGATCGAGAAGGCGCACCGGCTGGTCCTGGACAAGTTCCTGCAGATCCTGGAGGACGGCCGGCTCACCGACGGCCAGGGCGTCACCACCTACTTCTCCGAGTGCGTCCTGATCTTCACGTCCAACCTCGGCGTCGTCGCCACCGACCCCGAGAGCGGGGAGCGCAGGCAGATCGTCCAGCCCGGGATGCCCTACTCGGAGCTGGAGAGCAAGGTGACGGCGGCGGTGCGGGACCACTTCACCTCGCAGATCGGCCGTCCCGAACTGCTCAACCGGCTCGGAGACAACATCGTCGTGTTCGACTTCATCGGTCCGGCGGCCGCCGAGGAGATCTGCGCCAAGCAGATCGGCAACATCGTCCAGACCATCGACCGGGAGCTGGAGATCGAGCTGCGCTTCGACGAGACGGCCCGGCGGCACCTGATCCAGGCCTGCGTGCAGGACAGCGCCAACGGCGGCCGGGGTATCGGCAACCGGTTGGAGAGCAATCTGATCAACCCGCTGGCCCGGCTGCTGTTCGACGAGGAAGCCGGGGCCGGCGCCACGGTCGAGATCCTCGCCGTGATCCCCGGCGACGTCGTCTCCGCTCCGCGGCTGCGGGCCCGCGTCACGCCGGGAGCGCGGCGATGAACTGGTGCTGCCCGGAGTGCGGACCGGGGGAGTTCTACGGCGACGACGACCCGATGTGCCCGGTCCACATGTGCGAGCTCATTCGGGCCGACCACTATGACGACCCGCCGCCGGACGTGGAGGGGACGATCGGCGGAGTGTCGGGCGGGATCGGCCCCGGGCCGGCGCCGGACGGCGCGCAGGCCTGGGACCGGTCCCGGTGCTGGAACTGCGGGAGCGTCCCGCCCGACGAGACCAACGTCGAGTGCCTGGACTGTCACAGGGCTCTGACTCCGCCCCGGCTGCTGCTCCGGTTCCCGGCCGGGGAGGTCGAGCTGGAACCGGGGGCCAGCGCGGAACTGGGCCGGGTGGGGCCGTACGCGCGGATCTTCCGGAACCACCCCAACGTCTCGCGGCGGCACGCCGTGGTCGGTGTCGACGCGGACGGCACCGCCTGGATCCGGCCGCTGCCGACGCCGAACGGCACGTTCCTGGACGGCAGCGAGATCCCGGGGACGGATCGGCACAGCCTGCGCGACGGCCACAGGATCCGGCTCGCCCTGCACGCCGAGGGCCTGGCCGCGGTCTACGCACGATAGGAGGGGACTGTGAACCTGTTCCAACGGCTGATCGGCCTGTGGTGGTCGCTGTGGGCCGCGGCCCGGGGCCTGGACGTGAGCCGCACGGCCCCGCTGCCGGCGCCGGCCATGCCCGCCGTGTCCGGGGCCGGTTTGATCGCCCTGGCCGCGGCCCGGGGCACCGCGGACGGGCGGTCGGCGATGGTCGACCCGTGGTCGTTCGGCGGGGCCGGCGACACCGAGTCCGAGGACTACGACCTGGACTACGTCCGGGGCTTGCGCCACCAGCGCGAGGCCGCGCTGCTGTCGCTGCGCACCGCGCAGCGCCTCACCGACGACCGGGTGTCCGTGGCCCGCCGCCGCCGCGACGAGGCCCGCGAGCGCATGGCGGTGGCCCAGGACCGGATGTCCGGCCTGGCAGCCGACGAGGAGGAGGCCAGGCTGCGCGGCCTGGTCGACTCCGAGGACGACGTCACGGCGCCGGCTGAGACCCCGATCGGCACCACGCTCGGCAACTCGGTCGGCAACCCGCTCGACACCCCGCTCGACACCCCCGACGACCCCCTGGTGCCGGCCGCCCAGACTCCGTGGGAAGGCGAGTCCTCGCCGCTGCCGTTCGTATGGCGGCTGCTCATCCTGATCGGTCTGGCCGTCGTCCAGGCCGGGGTCGAGTTCTCCCTGTTCCAGCGGTTCACCGGTACGGACCCGGCCGGATCGGGCACCGCGCGCTGGCTGGCCGCGGCGACGTCCGGGATCGTGGTGTTCGGCCCCTTCGTCGCCGGGACCGTGCTGCGGACCCGCGCGGCCACCGGTACCGACCGCCGCATCGGCTACGCCATCTTGGCGCTGGTGCTGTCCTGGCTCACCGTGGTCACCGCGTCGGGGTTCATCAGGGCCCGGATCTTCCAGGCGGGCCAAGCCGGACCGGACACCGCGCACATCACCTTCGCCACCGTCGTGGTCATGTTCATCGGGCTGTCGTTCGTGGTCGGCGCCATGGCCTTCATGATCGGCCTGGCCAGGCGCCACCCGTATCAGGAGGCTTATCTGCGGCAGCGGGCCCGGCGCGACCGCTTCGAGACCGTGATGCGGATCATCGCCGGTCGCATCAACCCGGGCTATCTGGACCCGGAGAACGGAGCCCCGGCCACCGCCGACCAGGAGCGCGCGATCACCGAGGCCTACGCGGCCGCGGAGAACGCCTACTACGCGGCATTGGCGCAGGCCCAGGGCGATCCGGCGTTCACCGAGGCGGTCCAGCACCGGCGCGGCATCAGGACGACGGCGTGAACGCGCCGGCGCTCCGGATCAGCCGGAGCCACTACCCGGTCACCGCGCTCGGTCCCGGCGTCCGCCTCGGGGTCTGGGTGCAGGGGTGCCCGCTGGCCTGCAAAGGCTGCATGTCGCGCGACACGTGGGACGCGGCCGGCGGCGTGCGGATCACCGTCGACGAGCTGGTCGACCAGTGGAAAGCGGCGCTGGCCGACGGGGCCACCGGGCTGACCGTCAGCGGCGGTGAACCGCTCGCGCAGCCCGGACCGCTCGCGGAATTCCTGCGGCGCGCCGCCGAGGTCCGAGCGGGCCACGGGTACGCCGATGCGGGGTACGGCGAACCCGACGTCCTGCTCTACACCGGATACGAACTCGACGAACTCGACCGGGACCAACTCGCCGCGACACAGTACGCGGACGCCCTGATCACCGGCCGCTACCAGGCCGGCCGGCCGACCGATCTGATCTGGCGCGGCTCGGCGAACCAGCGGCTGCAGCCGCTGACCGAGCTGGGCCGCCGGCGTTACGAGTCCTGCGTGGACAAGCGCGTGGCGTCGCCGGCGCTGCAACTGCGCGTGGACACATCAGGGGTCTGGATCATCGGTGTGCCCCGGCCCGGCACGCTGAGCCGCATCGATCGCGCCCTGCGCCGGGCCGGCGTGGTGGTCGACGACGTCACCTGGCGGCCTTCCCACAATCCGGACGGTGCCCGGAGTGAGGACGGCACGCCGCCATGTCCGATCGACTGACCCGCTTCGAAGGCTTCGGCGACGCCGCCCGGGCCCGGATGACCGATGCGCTCACCCGTGAACTGACCCTGCTGTGGTCCGGTGCGGCCGCCGCGGGGCTCGAGCCGGAGCGGCTGGCCGCGGTGGTGGACACGTGGCGGGCCCGGCTGAATTCGGCTCGTGCGGTGCCAGAGGCGCACAGCGGACCTCGAAAACCCGGGCCCGCTGCCCCGGTTCGAGCTCGGCGTGCCGCACTCGCCAAGGCCGCCGCGGCGGCCGCGTCCTTCGTCGGCCGGACCGCCGAACTCGGACGGCTCCTGGAGCTGCTGGAGCACGTCGGTTCGGGCCGGACGGCCAGCGCCGTGATCACCGGGGAGGCCGGCGTCGGCAAGAGCCGGCTGCTCACCGAGTTCGCCGAACGAGCCCGCCGCGGCTTCGGCGTCCACGTACTCCGGGGATCGTGCGCCGAGTTCGGCGAGGGAGCCATGCCCTTCGCGCCGCTGAGCGAGTCGCTGCGCACGCTGCTGGGGGAGAGGGGTCCGCGGTCGGCGCGGCAGGCGGCCGGCCAGGCTTGGGACGATCTGGCCGCGCTGTTCTGGGACACCTCCGATACACCGGCCGCAGGACCGGACGTCGGCGTGCCGGGACAGGCGCGGGTATTCGGCGCGGTGCGGCGGATGCTGGAACAGCTCGGCGCCACCGCTCCGGTGCTGCTGATCATCGAGGATCTGCAATGGGCAGACCAGTCGACGCTGGACTTGGTGTCCTATCTGACGCGCACCATGGTTGGCGAACGGACGCTCCTCACGTACAGCCACCGCTCGGCGGCGCCGCCGGGTCACGGACTGCGGACGCTTTTGTCAGAGCCCGGATTCCGGCGCCAGGTGACCGACGTGGAGCTGTCTCCGTTCACCGAGAGCGAGTTGTCCGCGTTCCTTGGAGGACCCGCGCTGATGGACCTGGATGCCGTACGGCGCTGTCGCGAGGCGTCGCAGGGCAATGCCTTATTCGCCGAGCAACTCGTGGCTTCCACGATGCTCGCCGATCCGCGCGTCCGAGTCTTGCCACGGACCCTCGATGAGCTGATGGCGGCTCGAACCGCACAGCTCAGTGAAGCGGCGCGGCGCGTCCTGCGCGTCGTAGCAGTGGCCCACCGAGTCGACGATCGTGTGCTGAAAGCGGTGAGCGGGCTCGATGACGGCGTCCTGGACGAAGCGCTGGGGGAGTGCCATAGCCAAGGCATGATCGTCCTCGACTCCATCGACGGCCGCTACACCATTCCCTATACAACGCTCAGCTCGGCCGTCTACACCGGGATGGAGCCGCAGGAACGGTCGCAGCTCCACGACGAAATCGCTCAGGCGCTGGCGGCCAACACGCTCGGTCCAACCCAGGACTGCGACGCCGCAGTCGAGCTCGCCCACCACTGGCACCGCGCGCGCCGCCATCCCGAAGCGCTCGCAGCGGCGGTGCGGGCCGGTGAGTCGGCCATGCGGATCCGTGGATTCCACGAGGCCGAGAGTCACTATCAACGAGTACTGACTTTGTGGGACCGGGTGGCCGATCCCGAAGCCGCAGCGCGCTGTTCCCGTGAGCGGATCCTCCTCGCCCGCGCGGACGCGGCTCGGTGGGCCGGGCATCCCGGACAGGCCGCGGAACACGTCCGAGAGGCCGTCAATGCCGCGGGCCCGCATGCGGATCCCCGCCAATTGGGGGAGCTGTATGAACGGCTCGGCAGCTACCAGCGGGAGGCGCAGGCCATGCCCGCGGACGGCCACGCCTACGCCGAGGCAGTACGACTGCTGGCCCAGGCCGCGCCGCGCGAGGCGGTGTACGCCCGAGCCCTGTCCGGGCTGGCGCTGTCCGAAGTGCGGGCCGGCTCGCACCTCACCGCGCTCAACCGGGCCCGGGAAGCGGTGGCGCTCGCCTACGACTGCGGCGACGCCGGTGCCGAGAACCACGCGCTCAACGCTGCCGGCGTGGCGCTGGCCGTGTGCGGCAGGCCCACGGAGAGCGGACCGGTGCTGCGCCATGCCCTGGACGTCGCCGACCGTGCCGACCGTCTGGAAGACGTGCTGCGCACGTACCGCAACCTGGCCCTGACGCTGGAATTCGCCGGTGACACAGCCGGATCGGCCGACCAGGCCCGCGCGGGCCTGCGCCGCGCCCGGGCGCTGGGCCTGGCTGACACCCGGCAGGGAGCGGCGTTGGCCGGCCGGGCCGGTGCCTCGCTGATGCTGCTCGGCCAGTGGGACGAGGCCGCGGAACTGCTGCGCGAGGAGCTCGCGGGGCACACCCGCGCGGAGCACGGTGCTCACTTGCGGCTGATCCTGGCCGGTATCGCAGTGGAACGCGGCCGGTTCTCGGACGCCGAGCGCTTGATCGAGGAGTTGCGCGGACGGCGGATCGCCGACTCGTGGTTCACCGCCGCGGTGCACTTCTGCGAATCAGAGCTCTGGTGTTGGCGCGGTCGACCCGTCCTGGCGTACGGCGCGGCTCACCGCGGCCTCGGCGCCACGGACGACATCCTGATGCGCATGCGGCTGTGTGCCGTCGGATTGCGGGCCGCAGCCGACCACCGCGCGCGGCCGGCGGAAGCCGCGGCGCCGTCCGGCGGGGAGCTGATCGCCGTCGCGGTCGAAGAAGCCGCCCACCGGCCCGACATGGCGGTGGTCCAGGTTCTGCGCCGCCAGTGTGTCGCCGAACATCACAGGGCCGCCGGCACCGACACGGCGGAGCGGTGGGCGACCGTCGCCACCGGCTGGGACGCCATGGAGCGGCCGTACCCGGCGGCTTACGCGCGCTGGCGACAGGCCGCCGCCGGATCGCGCGCCGCCGACCGTGCGGGATCGCAGGACCCTGGGGCTGCGGCCCCCGCGCTCCAGGCCGTCCAGACCGCGTCCCGGCTCGGCGCCGAACCGCTGCGGGCCGAGGTGGCGCGGCTGATCGAGCGACTGGGACTGGGCGTCGCCTGATGCACGATCCCCTCGCGTCGGCGGGCGACTGAGAAGAACGGGGAGGGTCCCGAGCCGGGCCACCGGCTCGGGACTCGGGACCCTGTTCGTCCGTCAGAGATCATGCGGGTGCCGAAGCCGTTCTTCGACGGCGGGTAATGGATCTGTGTACTCGGCCCGTGGACCTGTGTACTCGGCCCGTCGCCGGCCGCAAAGCACGTACACAGTCTTTAGTGACTTTGCTCTTACCGCTAGCCCGGATAGTTCGCGGCTCAATATCGTGAAATGACTTCGGAATCACGAATCCGAGTCCCGGCTTCCGGACCCCCCTTGTTGGTCTCACGCGCACCGCCGCAGGTACGGCGCGCGATTTCGGCATCCCCTGAAACGGCCTCCGGAAGCGGCAGAAGGAGAATGGAGAAGCCGCATGGCCGACGAGAGCCCGGAACCGGAAAAGGTCGAACTGGAAATCCACGAGGCAGCCCGGGAAGGCGCGCTGTCGGCCTATCTGGCGGAACACCCGGCCACCGCCAGCCCGGTCCTGTACCGGATCGTCGCGGATGTCGTCTACGAGCGCCTGACCCGCCGCCTGGAGCGCGGCCGCGGACACCACCGGTGTGCCGTGGCCCCGGAGCTGCTCCTGCCCGAGTGCCATGACGGCTTCCAGGACGACGTCGAAGCCGTCCTGGCCGACCTGGTCAAGCACGCCGACCGGCGGATCGGCAACCTCGGCGGCTGGATGGCCGCCCGGCTCAACGCCGTCACCGTCGACGCCAACCGTCGGCGCCGCGGTGAACGGGGCGCGCTGCAACGGCCCCGGCTGCCCGCCTGGTTGGGCACCGCCCTCGGCCCCGACCCGTGGCTGCGCGCCCTGGCACTGGACATCCTGATGTGGGTCGGCGTGCCCACCGCGGTGGCGGGCGGGCTCTGGCCCCTGGGCACGTGGGCCGACCGGCGCGCGGCGGCCACCGGCGACTCCGGCGTCACCGAACGACAGGTCGCGACCGACGTCGAGCTGGTGCTGTCGGCGATGAGGACGAACCCGGACTGGTACGAGCAGTACGTCGAGCGTCCGCTCGGCCGCAAGCAGGCGCCGCCGGCCTGCGCGCCGCGTGCCGATCGAGAGGGCGTATACGAGCCCGGCTATGTGTCCTGTGCCGGACCGGACGAGTCGGTCGAGGCGAATCTGCGCGCACTGGCCTCGGAAGTGATCGACGCGGTCGAGGCCCGGATGCTGGCCGGCGACGACCCGCGCACGGCCGTGGTCGAGGTCCTCGGCCTCGTCTTCGGTGTGGGCACCGGATCTGAGGACCTTGGCTGTGCTCCGGGCTGCGCCCCGGACACCGACGAGCGGGTGGCCCGCCTCTTGGCCGATCCCGAAGCCCTGGACCGGGTGGTCGAGGTGCTCATAGGACCGGTCCTGGAAGCGATGGCGCAGGATGGGGGCGGTCGCGACGCCCCCGAAGGGTAGCCCCGCGGCTGTCCGTCAGCGACTGGCTGGGAGGAACTTCATGACGACCACCACCCAGCTCGACCGGCCAGCCTATCGCCGCCGGAGCGCCGTGAGGCCGATTGTTCAGCATCTCCATGTACATACACCAGAATCAGCCATTGAGTACCGGCGCGGTGCGGGAGCGCGCCACAATGGCGCCATGACCACGGCCGAACGATTCGTCGGACGCGACCATGAACTGCAGCGACTGAAGGTCCTGCTCGACCAGGCGGCAGGCGGCCGGGCAGCCACAGTGGTGCTGGGCGGCGAGGCCGGTGTGGGGAAGAGCCGGCTGGTGGCCCAGTTCATGGCACGGGCGGAGAAGGACCACCAGGCCCATGTCCTGCGTGGTGCGTGCATCGAGCTCGGCGGGGGACTCATCCCCTACGCGCCGTTGGTCGAGTCGTTACGTCTGCTGGTGCGCGACCGCGGCGAGAAGCAGATCAGGGCGGAGGTCACGGACTCCGCGTGGGACGATCTGGCCCACCTGGTCTCCGATTTCACCGGTACGGCGGCCGCCGCCGTGCCCGGCGCCGTGCCGTCCGGCTCCGGGCAGCTGCGGGTCTTCGGCGCCGTGCTCCGGATGCTCGAACACCTCGGCCGCAGCGCGCCGGTGGTGCTCGTCTTCGAGGACATGCACTGGGCCGACCAGTCCACGCTGGATCTCGTCTCGTTCCTGGCCCGGAGGCTGTCCAGCGAGCGGGCGCTGCTGGTGTGCAGCCATCGTGCGGAACTCCTTCCGGGGCACGCCCTCCGGGTGCTGTTGGCAGAGCCCGAATTCCATCGGCACGTCCATCCGGTGGCGCTGCGCACCTTCAGCGAGGACGAACTCGCGGACTTCATCGGCGAGCTCCTGCCCGACACCTCCGCGCCGCCCGACCGGGACCTGGCGCGGCGCTGCCACGAGCTGTCCGGAGGCAACGCCTACTTCGCCGAACAACTGGTGCTCTCCGGCACCCTGACCGGCCCGCAGGCCAGCAGGGTCCCGGAGTCCATCAACGAACTGATGCTGACACGCATCGCGACGCTGAGCGAGCCGGCCCGTCGGGTCATGCAGGTCGCGGCGGCCGCCGCCCGCCGGCTGGACGACCGCCTCCTGGAGGCCGTGTGCGGGCTCCCCGACGATATTCTCGACAACGCCCTGCGGGACTGCCGCGACCAGGGCATGCTCGTGCTGGACCCGATCGACCAGGAGGCTTACACCGTCCAGCACGCGCTGCTCAGCGAGGCGGTCTACCAGCAGATGGGCATCGGCGAGCGCAGGCGTCTGCACACCAGGATGGCCGAGGCGATGACCGCGGACGGCCGGCTGGGCCTGGCGCACGACGGGGGAGCCGCGGTCGAGCTGGCCCATCACTGGTTCCGCGCCGACCGCCGCGCCGAGGCCCTGGCCACGGCGGTTCGCGCGGGCGAGGCGACCATGCGGGGGCGGGCGTTCCACGAAGCCGAGAGCCAGTTCGGCCGGGTCCTGGACGTCTTGTGGGGCCAGGTGACGGATGCGGAGCAGTCGGCCGGCCACTCCCGCGAAGGCCTTCTGTCCGCCTCGGCGGAGGCTTCCCGGTGGGCGGGGCACCTGTCCCGGGCTGTCACCCGGGTCCAGGAGGCCATCGACGCCGTCGTGCTCCAGGGCGATTCGCGCCGGCTCGGAGAGCTGTACGAGCGGCTCGGCAGCTACCACTGGGAGACCGGCGCGACGGTCGAGAGCCAGGCGGCTTATACCGAGGCCGTGCGGCTTCTGGAGGAGGCCGCGCCTCGCGGTGCGGCGCACGCCCGAGCGTTGGTCGGACTCGCCATGGCCGAGATCCGCGCCGGCTCGTACCATGCCGCGCTGGGACGGGCCGGACGAGCGGTCGAGCTGGCCGAGAGCATCGGCGACGTGGGTGCCGAAGGCCGGGCGCTGAACGCCGCGGGCCTCGCGCTGGCGTTGCTCGGCCGGGCCGAGGAGGGCGAGCCGCGGCTGCGTCGGGCGGTGACGCTCGCCGACCAGGCCGACCATGTGGAGGATCTCCTGCGTGCGTACGGCAATCTCGCCGTGGCGCTGGAGCTGGCCGGAGACCTGGCCGGCTCGGTCGAGGAGGCGCTCACCGGCTTGCAGCGCGCTCAGGCGTTCGGGCTGACGGACGACCGGCTGGCCCTGGTGCTGGCCAACAACGCCGGTGTCTCGCTGATGGCGCTGGGCCGGTGGGACGAAGTCGCCGAGCTCCTGGGGCGGGTGATGGCAAGCCGGCCGCGGGTCGAGCAGAGCGCCTATCTGCGGCTCACCCTGGCCGAGTTCAGCGTGGCCCGCGGTCTGGACGCCGACGCCGAGCGGCTGATGGGTGAGGTGGGCGACCAGCGGATCGCCGATCCGCGATTTGTCGCCGCCTTGTACGCGTGCGAAGCCGACCTGCACTGCTGGCGGCAGGTGCCGGCCCGGGCCCTGGACGCGGTCCACCGGGGCCTGGCCGCGGTCGCGGACACCGAGAACGTCCTGGTGCGCCTGCGCCTGTACTCCATCGGCCTGCGAGCCGCGGCGGACCGTGCCGCGCTGACATCCGACGGCGGGGCCATGGGTGTGGATCTGATCAAGGCCGCGCGAAGACAGGCCGCCGCCGGGGCCGAGATCGACGAGATCCCGATCCTGCTCCAGCTGTGCCAGGCCGAGTATTGCCGGGCACTGGGCAAGGACTCGGGCCCGCGGTGGGCCGATGTCGCGAAGGCCTGGGCACAGATGGGCCGCCCGTATCAGGCTGCTTACGCGTACTGGAGGGAAGCCGCCGCCAGGTTGGCCGCCGGGGACCGGGTGGCCGCGACCGAGGCGGCGACGGCGGCTGCCGAGACGGCCGCGAGGTTGGGCGCGAAGCCGTTGTTGTCCGCTGTGGAGGACTTGGCGCTCGGCCCGGTCCGCGAGCCTGATCCGCCGTCCGCGACGCCGGTGCCGGTGGCGGTGGCGGTGCCACAGGATCCGGGCCTGACAAAACGGCAGCTGGAGATCCTCAGGATGCTGGTATCGGGCGGCGACACCAACCGCAAGATCGCCAGGAAGCTGGGCATCCAGGAGGCGACGGTCGCCACGCACGTCCACCGGATCTTCTTGAATCTCGGAGTTCAGAGCCGAGCCGCGGCCGTCTCCAAGGCCTTCGCCCTGGGCCTGTTCCCGGACCTCACGGGCTCGGCGCCGACCGGCGACTGACGCCGCTTGTTTCCCGCGCAGTGAATGGAGACACCATGTCTGGAAGAGCGCTGTTGATAGGCGGCGCCGTCGAGAGCCTCACCGGGGTCGAGAACGACGTCGCGGCGATGGCGGAGGCGCTGTCCGCGCGGGGTCTGACCGTCGAACCCCCGCTCACCGGGAAGGACGCGACCCGGGCCGCGATCCTCGAAGCTTACGAGCGGCTGATCGCCTCAGTCGCACCGGGGGAAGCGGCGGTGGTCTACTACAGCGGCCACGGCGGCCGAGCCCTGCCGCCGGCTGCCGGGTCCGGGTCCAGATCTGGGTCCGGGCCCGAACCGATGGACCTTCAGTTCATCGTCCCCTACGACTTCGACGAGTCCGGGCCGGACGACTTCCGCGGCATCACATCGGTGGAGCTCTCCGTGTTGCTGGCCCGCCTGACGGCGCGGACGGACAACGCGGTGGCGATATTCGACTGCTGTCATTCCGGGCGGATCTCCCGGGACGACCGGCTCAGGGTGAAGGCCACCTCCCGCACGACCACCTACGGGGACCTGAGCACCCACATCGAGAAGATGCGGGAACAAGGGCTGCGCACCGACTTGGTGCGGGCCACCGGCAATCCCGACGCCGTGCGGATCGTGGCCTGCGCGCCCGAACAACTGTCCTACGAGTACCCCGGCATGGGCGGCAAGCAGATCGGCATCATGACCGAAGCCCTCACCCTGGCGCTGAAGGCGGCGGGGACCGAGCGCGTCAGCTGGGCGACGCTGCTGGACGCCGTGCGGCTCCGGGTCTCCTCGCTGGTGTCGGGCCAGCGCCCCGAGGCTGAGGGCCCTTCCCGCCGGCTGCTGTTCGAGACCGAGGAGGACGACCGTCTCGACTCGCTTCCGGTCACCGTCGTCGGCGACGGACGCGTTCGGCTCGATTGCGCGCCGCTGCTCGGGGTCCGCCAGGGTGACACCTTCACCGTCCTGTCGCCGGCCCAGGACACGATCGGCGACCTGACGGTGGACCGGGTCGGACCGTTCTCCGCACAGGGCGAGGTGGCCTTCGCCGCCGGAACCACCGAGGTGCCGATCGGCGCGCGGGCGCGCCGGATCACCGCGGCGGCGCCGAAGCTCGTGGTCTCGGTACCTCCGGACATTTCGCATGACGCGGAGCTGGTCCGGGCGCTGGCCGCTTCGCCACTGCTCCGAACGGCCGCCGGCGACGAACCATGGGCCGCGCGGTTGCGGATCGATGATGACGGTGCCGTGACGGTCGCCGACCGCGTCGGCGCGCTGCATGAGCCACGGCCCAGCGGCGAGGCCGGCCTGGCCAAGGCGGTCCGCGACCTGGAGAGGCTGGCCCGGGCCGAGGCGCTGCGCGGCCTGGACGCCGACACCCGCTGGTCGCTCAATGCCTCGGTGACGTGTGAATGGGGGCTGGTGCAGGGTGGCGAGCGCCGACCCCTGCGGGCTTCCGGCGCGCTGGTCGAGGCAGGCCAACCGGTCTATATCAGTGTCCGTAATGATGGCGAGACCCCCGTGTACGTCACGCTCGTGGACATCGGCATCGCCGGAAAAATCTTTGTCATGACCGAGTTCGCGCCGTCCGGCGTCCGTCTGGCCCGTGGCGAACAACATGAGTACGGCTTCGACGACATCACCGGTGTCCTGGCAGGCGTACCCCTGGACTGGCCGGACGGCCTGGACCCGGTGCACACCCGCGTGGAGACCGTGCTGATCTTCCTGACGTCCGAACCTCAGGATTTCAGCACGTTGTCCCAGCCGGGGATCGCCCGTTCCGCCGCCCAATCCGCCGCCGCCCAGGCCTCGCCGCTGTCGGTCGTGCTGGACCAGATCGCCACGGGCCGCACCCGGGACCTGCGCGGGGTGGCGAGCTCGGCCGTCCGCTACGACGTGCGGAAGGTGGAGTTCGAGCTGGAGCCCGCGGCCGGGACCGGCGGGTTCCTGATCGAGGAGATGCCGGGTTCGCAGCCGGCCGGACCGACGGCCCGCGTGCATACCTGGGACGGCGCGGAGACTCCGGACGGCGCGGAGAACCCGAGCGGCGCGAGCGGCCCGAGCACCACCGCGGTCCCGAGCGCCGTGGCGGTCCGGCTGGACGAGCTGGTGATCCACCGCAACCGGGCCAGGTTCGGCGGCGCGGACGTCCGGATCGACGCGATCGTGCTGACCGGTGAGCCGCACTCGCCCCGGCCGGCGTTCCAGGCGCGGACCGAGCGGTTCTCCCGCATCCGCGACGGAGAGCCGCTTCCGTTGGACCGGATGCTGGTCTACCACGGCTCGGCGGCGGAGTACCTGGACATCGCGTTGTGGGTGTCCCGGGACCGGCCCGACGCCGTGGACCTCGGCGAACTGCTCAGCGACGAGGTCGCCGCGTTCGAGATGCAGGAGGCCCTGGCGAAGATGGGCGGGGCGATGACCGGCCTGCCCTACGCCGCCGCCGCGGCGGCCATGGTGGGCGTCGGCGCCGTGGTCGTCAACGTCGCCTATCGGCTGCTGCGCGGCACGGTGAGCGACGTCATCGGCCTGTACCGGGGCTCGATGCTCGCCGCCGAGGGGTTCGGCGTCGGGCGCCATCCCGGTCAGGGAGTGCGCCGGGTCCAGGACTTCTCCTTCGCCTACAGCATCGACGACGTGTCCTGAACCGGCTGTCCGTCAGTTGGCGGGCAGACGGGGAATCGTGATTCGCCCAACGGAAGGAAGCAGAAGATGACCGGCCTGCACAGCACCGACAAGCAGATCATCGTGGACGGTGCGGAGTGGATCCTGCCCCCGGACGCGGACGCGGCCAAGATCTTCGACCAGATCGAGACCGCGCTCGAGAAGGGGACCATCGCGCGGATCGCGGTCCTGGACCAGAAGCGCCGCCGGGTCGAGATCATCGTCAACGGACGCACCCTCACCAGCGTGGTCCTGGACGCCTGCCTCGACCCGCGGCCGAGCGAGACCTCCGGCTGAGCACTCCAGCGCCGGTCCGGTCGCCCCGGGCGGGTGACCGGACCGCTGCGTGTGCTCCCCAGCCGACAGGAGATGTGTCATGTCGATCGACGCGGACAAGTACGAGGTCTACGCGGCCATCGCCGGCGCGGGGGACTTCTGCTCACCGCCGGATTCACCGGTGTCATCGGCTGGCGGCGGCCGGTGCCCGAGGGCCTCGCGGCCGTGGCCTCCTTCCTGCTGCACGCGGAACTCGCCGACTGCGGCCGCACACCGGCCGAAGCGGTCAGAGCGGTGCGCAGATGGCTTCGCGAGCCCGATCCCGCTGTGTTGCCGCCGCTGCTGGCCGCCCGGTTGCCGGCAGCGACCGCCTCGGCCGACGAGGATGGGAGTGCCCTGATCTACCGCGGACGGTGACACCGCCGCTTCGGATCCGGATGGGAGCCTAGGAGATCCACTCCTCCGGTACGTACAAGAGGTGTCCGCCGCGCAGATGGTCGATCACCGGCGCGAGGCGCGTCTTGACCGCTTCGTTGTCGATCCGGAAGTTCCCCGTCGCCTTCGGCAGGTTCAGGAGCACCAGATGCGGCTCGAAGTCGTCGGTGAAGTAGATCATCGCCCGGAACCACAGGGCCTTGTCGTCCTTCGTCGCCGAGTAGACCGGCAGTTCCGGCAGCAGCGGCGCCTCCCAGGACGGGCCGTAACGGCTCTTGAGTTCGTGCAGCACCCCTTCGGCCTCGGCGATGCTCGAGGCCTTGAAGCGCTTGTACTCGATCGGGTCGGTGATCAGCAGTACGAGCTTCGTCGGGTGGCTGCGCCGGAGCACCTCCACGTACTCCCACATGGTCCCGGGCCCCGGGCCGGTACCGAGGACGACCAGCCTGGCGCCGTCGATGAGGTTGCCGACGGTGCCCTGCCAGTTGTCGAGCGGGAGGTACATCCGCAGCGCGCCCGCGCCGCCGGCCACCTTCTCGCCGGGGCTGCCCACCGCGAGCAGCGGGCCGAACTCCGAGAAGAGCGCGGCCAGTCGTTCCTCGTGGCTGCGGTCCGATTGCAGGATCCAGGACACGGGGTTGTTGAAGAAGTTCTGGTCGCGCTTCCCGGGGATGTGTCCCGATGACTTGACGTCCTGGTAGAACGGCCTCAGATACAGCACATACGAGCCCGCGGAAAGACCCTGCGCCGAGGTCACGATGTTGGCCAGATAGCGGTTCGCCAGCATCGTGGGACGGGACGCGAGCCGCATGACCACGGCGCTCATGCAGCCGGTCACGAGAAAAACGGCGTCGATCACGTAACCGGGAAGCGCGTTGTGGTCGATCATCCGTCCGATACTGCCGCCCATCCGCATCGCCATGACCGAGACGAGGAGCACCACGGCCCCGCCGATGCGCATCGCCAACCCCAGGATCCGAAGAATCAGGCCTCGGACCCGGTACTGGTGCGGCCGGGAGACGCCGTCCCCATCCGGCACATCCGTGGCCCGTGACGGTCGGCTCGGCAGTCCGATGAGCCAGACGATCGCACAGCCGCAGCCGATGATCGCGACGTCTCCGAGCGCTGATACCGCTCGCAACAGGTCGCCGGGCAACAGCCGGACTCCGCCCAGCACCCACGTCGCCCCCAGCGTCAGCCCGATGACGCGGGCAACCCACCGGATCCTGCCTCGCAACCGCTGGGACCGGGGCAGCCGGACGCCATCCGGCGCGGTCACCGGGATGGCGAGTCCGAAGCGTCGCCTGGCCGCGTTCCTCGCGGCGGTCCCCGACCGGAACACCGAGGCGCCCAGCAGCGCGATCAACGCCTCGATGAGAAGGCCTTCGAAGAACGCGAGCCGACCGGGACCAGGAAGACAGACGGTGATGCCGAGCAAGAGCGCGCCGAGCAACACCACCAGGCAGCCCAGTACACGGAGCAACCAGCACAGTGCGTACAGCGCCGCGCCGCCGATCGCCGCCGTTCCGGACACGGCGCCGCCGCCCGGCCCGGCCTGGCCGCCGAACCTGCTCGGGCGCCTGGCGGCCTTGAGCATGAGGCCGCCGTACCAGCCGATGGGAACACTGCACATCCCGATGCCGACATTGACGAGCCACATGGAGCCACCGTCATCGGTGGTGAGCAACGACTCTTGGAACCCGAGGACGAACGCCGCCACGGCGAGAAGAAGCAGGCTGATACCTCCGATCCGCAGCGGCTTGCTGCGTACCGGGGGCTTGCTCGCCGTGGAAGGCCTTCCGAGGATCTTCGGCCTCTCCGACTTCGGCCTCCCCGACATCGACCGGAAGTAGGCGCCGTCGGCGAGCGTGCCGAGCCTGAGGATCCCGTAGCAGATCCCGGCCAGCGCGAGGTCCAGCAGCACGACCTCATAGAACGGCGGACCCGTGAACGGTCCGTCCAGTGTCGACGGGCGTTTGCCGATGAACATGGGGCCGAAGATCGCACCGAGGAGAGCCAGGCCGGCACTCGCGAGATAGCAGGACAGAGCGGCGATCGTGAACAGGCGCCTGCGGAGTCCGCGATTCCGCGATGCCCGACTGCTCAGTGTGGTTCCCATGCCCAGACAGCTCCCAACCCGTCCCGGGGCGGCGCGAAACGGCGCAGCACTCATCGATCGAGCTCGTGGTTTTGCTCTGTGTTCTTCAGCGTTCTTCGGCGTTCTTCGGCGTTCTCCCGCGCCGAGTACTGACGGACGAGGCGCGGTGGTGCGGCCGGCTGCTCAGCCCCGGCGTACACCCCGAGGCCAGATGACCGTGACGGGACGGCCCACGTCGTGGGCGTAGGAGACGATGTCCCCGCTGCCGCCCAGGCCCCTGGCGGGCTCGCCGTCCCAGACCGCCAGCAGCAGATCGCAGCGGTCGACGATGTGGCGGCCGGCCGCGTGGAACGCGGTCTCGCCGGGCTCGTCGAAGTCGAGCACGACGGTCTGCGCGGCGGCCGAGCTCAGTCGGCGGTATGAGGCCAGGTCCGCGGGGCCGAAGGTCTGCTCGTACCCGTGAGACGGGATCACCGTGTGCAGGACGCCTCCCGCCTCGAGCAGGAGCCGGGCGAAGAGCTGATCGGACCCGGCGGCCAGGCAGCTCACTCCCAGGAGATCCTGCCGCGGGTCCTGCCGCGGGTCCTGCCGGTGGTCCTGCCGGTGGTCCTGCCGGTGGTCCTGCTGGAGGTCCCGTTGGAGGTCCCGCTGTTCGGCGATCAGGCGCCGCAGCTCGTTCTCGGCGTACGCGAAGGCCACCGCCGGCATCACCTGATGGCCGGTCAGGCCTATCGTGGTCACAGGTATCCCCGATCGGACAGGTGCCAGTAGTGCTGTCCGAGCGCGGTCAACCGGCACCCCAGGCTCTCCATGGCCGCGAAGTACAGGTGCTGGTGTCCGACCGGCTCGACCAGCTTGCTCGCGCGGCACGCCTGCAACTGGGCGAAGACCGCCTCGTGGACCGGGTCGCGCGGCAGGGCGTCCGGTTCGTAGCTGGGATCGAGCGGGAGGACGTGGTCGGGTGTCGGGAACCACTGGACCAGCAATCGCAGGGTCTTGACGTCCACGGCGGACCGGCAGTGGCGCAGCGGGTGCAGGCGTTCGATGTTGGCCTTGAAGGTGGGCCGCTGATCCCAGGCGCCGAAGGACTCGGACAAGAACGCGTAGACGCTGGCCACGGTCACGTGCCCCAGCACATCGGCCGCACCCCCGTCGAGCGCGGCCTCCAGGAACACGGAGAACCGCCCGCGACCGCGGCTCTCCCACGAGACCTGGTCGCCGCGGCTCGCGGCGAGGATCGAGACGCCCGAGCGCAGCACCGCGGCGCCGCTGTCGAGCAGCGCCATGGTGCCGGCGCCCCCGGCGAAGCAGCAGTCCAGGATGACCACCACCTCTTTCACGGCCGAGGCCCCGATGCGCTCGAGCACCTCGCGGAACGCCACCCCCGACGTCGCCCCGGTCCCGTCGGTGGTCCCGAGCGCGACGTCTCCGTGTGCCTCCCGGCCGTGCCCGGCGAAGTAGAACAGCGCGAAGTCGGCACCCGGGCCGAGCAGCGCGTCCAGATCGGTGAGCAGCGCCTCGCGCAGCACGGTCCCGCGCACCGTCCGGCACTCGAAGTTCGGCGTGCCGTCCTCATGCCGGGCCAGCAGCGGCTCCAGCGCGCCCGCGTCGGCGGCGCAGCCGGACAGATCCCTGGCGTCGCCGTACTGGTCGACACCGACGAGCAGCGCTCGGCTCATGCCGTGCCCTCCCATTGCGAGCTGGCCCGCACCGAGGCCGCACGCGGGTCCCAGATCCCGCGGCCGACGATCGGCGCCATCGTCATCGCCCATCCGCCGCACACTCCTTGCCGGTCGCGCAAGCCCGGATGAGAATCGCAGAAGCCCCGAGTCCTCATGGACAGGACTGACGGACGGCGTCTGTGCGAGTAGGTATCGGATCGATCCGACACATACTTCCGTTCAGGTGGTATCAGCGTAGAACCGTCCCGACAGGACCGGTCCTCTTTCGGGATATACGGCTTGTGCTAGCCGGCCGGCTCGGCCGTGCTGCCGCCTGTGAGGCCCGCGGCGAGGTTTAACAGGCTTCTTACATGCTTGACGACGCCGCATCCTATCGAAGAACGGGCTAGACAACGCCGGGATGACTTTTACGCCGTCTCCACACCGGGCATGGCATTTCAGATGTTCCTCCACCACGCGGCCGCGATCCGCATTCCGGACCCGCGCGAACCCGGCGGCGCGCTGGTGGGCATGACCGAACTCACACGTCCCCCACCTGGGCGAAGGCGGACGGCGTCGGGGAAAGTAGTCGGCGGGTCGCCCTGATCGTCAGCTCGCGTACGTCCATCCCGTTCCCGTGGAGGATCAACGATGATCGAAGCCGTCACAGTCGCCACCGCACCATCCTCGATCGGCCTGGCCGGCAGTGCGTTCGGGGAGCCGCCGTGCTGATCGGGGTCCTCAAAGAAGCGCGCGTCGGGGAGACCCGGGTCTCCGCGACCCCGGCGACCGTGGAGCAGTTGCTGAAGCTCGGATACCGCGTGGCCGTCGAGCCCGGTGCGGGGGAGGCGTCCGGTTTCTTCGACGGCGCGTATGTCGAGGCGGGGGCGATCGTCAGCGGGGTGGAGCGCGCCGATGTCGTGCTCGGTGTCAACGCGCCGGCCGCGGCCCAGCTCGACGCGGTCAAGGAGGGCGCGACGGTGATCGCGCTGCTGGCACCGGCGTTGAGTCCGGAGGTGGTCCAGGACCTGGGCCGGCGCCCGATCACGGCGCTGTCGATGGACGCCGTCCCGCGGATATCCCGGGCCCAGTCCCTGGACGTGTTGTCGTCGATGGCGAACATCGCCGGCTACCGGGCGGTCGTGGAGGCGGCGCACAGCTTCGGCCGGTTCTTCACCGGCCAGGTCACCGCCGCGGGCAAGGTCCCGCCGGCGAAGGTGCTCGTCGTGGGCGCCGGCGTCGCGGGCCTCGCGGCGATCGGCGCGGCGGGCTCGCTGGGAGCGATCGTGCGCGCCACCGACCCGCGTCCGGAGGTGGCCGACCAGGTGAGGTCGCTCGGCGGGGAGTACCTGTCGATCACCTCGTCCGAGGTCGAGGTGTCGGCCACCGGCTACGCCAAGGAGATGGGCGCCGACTACAAGGCCCTGGAGGCGCAGCTCTACGCCGACCAGTGCCGCGACGTCGACATCATCATCACCACGGCCCTGATCCCGGGCCGTCCGGCGCCGCGCATCATCACCGCGGAGATGGTGGCCTCGATGAAGGCCGGGTCGGTGATCGTCGACATGGCGGCGGCCAACGGCGGCAATGTCGAGGGGACCGTCAAGGACCAGGCCGTCGTCACCGCGAACGGGGTGACCCTCATCGGCTACACCGACCTCGCCGGACGGCTGCCCGCGCAGGCCTCCCAGCTGTACGGCACCAACCTGGTCAACCTGCTCAAGCTGATGACGCCGGCCAAGGACGGCGAGCTCGTCCTGGACTTCGACGACGTCGTGCAACGCTCGATCACCGTGGTCCGGCAGGGCGAGTCGACCTGGCCGCCGCCCCCGGTGCAGGTGTCCGCGAGCCCGGCTCCGACGCCAGCCACCACACCACCACCGGCCGCGGCGAAAGCGCGGAAGCCGACCAGCCCCGCGGTGAAGTGGGGCCTGCTCGGCGGCGGCCTCGCGGTCTTCCTCCTGGTGCTGGCCACCGCGCCGGCGCCGATCCCGGCGCACTTCTCGACGCTGATGCTGGCGATCGTCATCGGCTACTACGTGATCGGCCACGTGGCGCACGCGCTGCACACCCCGTTGATGTCGGTGACCAACGCGATCTCCGGGATCGTCGTGGTCGGCGCGCTGGTGCAGATCGGTTCGCACGACCGGGCCGTGACCGTGCTCTCGGCGCTGGCCGTCCTGGTGGCCAGCATCAACATCTTCGGCGGCTTCGCGGTGACCCGGCGCATGCTCGCCATGTTCAGCAAGGGGGACGACTGAGATGTCCGTGGTTTCGGTCGTCGGCGCGACGGACATCGTCGCCGCCCTGTTGTTCATCCTGTCCTTGGCCGGACTGTCCAAGCACGAGACGTCCCGGGGCGGACTGCGCTTCGGCATGATCGGCATGGCGCTGGCCCTGACCGCCACCGTGTGGCTCGCGGTGAAGAACGCCGACCAGGCCCTGCCGGTCGTCCTGCTCTTCGCCGCGATCACCGTCGGGGCGACGATCGGACTGTGGCGCGCGAAGATCGTCGAGATGACCGGCATGCCGGAGCTCATCGCGCTGCTGCACTCGTTCGTGGGCCTGGCCGCGGTCGCGGTCGGCTGGTCGGGCCACCTCGAGCATCCCTCGTACGCCCTGGAATCGCTGTCCCGCATCCACTCCGCCGAGGTCGCCGTCGGCGTGTTCATCGGCGCCGTGACGTTCACCGGGTCGATCGTGGCCAACCTGAAGCTGTCGGCCCGCATCGGCTCCAGCCCGCTGATGCTGCCGGGCAAGAACCTGATCAACCTCGGCGCGCTGGCGGCGTTCGCGGTGCTCACCGTGGTCTACGTCGTCCACCCCTCGGCGCTCGCGCTGACCGTGCTGACCGTGCTGGCGCTCGCCCTCGGCTGGCACCTGGTCGCCTCGATCGGCGGCGGCGACATGCCCGTGGTGGTGTCGATGCTGAACAGCTACTCCGGCTGGGCCGCGGCCGCCTCCGGCTTCCTGCTCGACAACGACCTGCTGATCGTGACGGGCGCCCTGGTCGGCTCCTCCGGCGCGTACCTGTCCTACATCATGTGCCAGGCGATGAACCGCTCGTTCATCTCCGTCATCGCCGGCGGCTTCGGCATCGAGGCGGGCCCCGCGCAGGACCGCGACTACGGCGAGCACCGCGAGATCACCGCCGACAACACCGCCGATCTGCTTCGCGGCGCCCGCACCGTGGTCATCACCCCCGGCTACGGCATGGCCGTGGCCCAGGCCCAGTACGGCGTGGCCGACCTGACCCGCCGACTGCGCGACAAGGGCGTCCAAGTCCGCTTCGGCATCCACCCGGTGGCCGGCCGCCTGCCCGGGCACATGAACGTGCTGCTGGCCGAGGCCAAGGTCCCCTACGACATCGTCCTGGAGATGGACGAGATCAACGAGGACTTCGCCGAGACCGACGTCGTGCTCGTCATCGGAGCCAACGACACGGTGAACCCCGCCGCGTCCGAGGACCCGACCAGTCCGATCGCCGGAATGCCGGTCCTCACGGTGTGGGAGGCCGAGAACGTGATCGTGTTCAAGCGGTCGATGGCCTCCGGCTACGCCGGCGTGCAGAACCCGCTGTTCTTCCGCGAGAACTCCGCCATGCTGTTCGGCGACGCGAAGGACCGTGTCGAGGACATCCTCAGGGCACTGTGAAAACAGGCGCCCCTGACGTGTGTGTGGGTCGGGTTGGGGGCGCTGGTGCGGTCGGCCGGTGGGTTTTGAAGGCTTTTTAAAGCTCCCAAAAACCACCAGCCGACCGCTGACAGCCGGGCCGAGAATCTCACCGATCCTCGACCCCGACACGTTCCTGAGGCCGCGGCGTTCACGTAGGTGTCGGTGAAGATGACGGCCGACTGGACGTCGGTCCCCGAAGCGGTGGTGATGCCGGTCGCCGGTGAACCGACCGAGCCGCTGAACGTCCAGCCGAGGGCGGAGGCCGTCACCTGCCAGGTGCCCGAGGCGTTGACGGTTTCGCCCAGGACGGCCGGCACGGCCGAGGCGGTGGCCTTCGTGGGCGCCTTCCCCGCCGGCAGGGCGGCGGCGGCTCCCGCTCCGACGGTTTTGACGAAGGTGCGACGGCTGAATCCAGGCATGGGGAAGCTCCTCGGAGAGGTGTCGTCCGATCCTGCGAGGCAGCGGTGTAACGCAGAGTACTGTCGCGGCTATATACGGTCAATAGTCAACACAAGGCAACAGGTTCGAACAGTCCGCGGGGTTGACCGCGGCCGTTTTCGGTCCTAACGTCAACGCTTGCCTGTTTCACCATGCCAATCGGCGTTCATATATATGAACGCTTCCCTAGCTCCAGGGAGGGCGCACCATGAGCGAACACCCCAGCCGACGAGTGGTGCTCGGTGGTGTGGCGGGCGGCGTCCTGGCCACCTTTGCCGCCGGCGGCACGGCTTCGGCTTCCGCTTCGGCTTCCGCTTCCGGCGCGGCGGCCACCGCCGCGACCTACACCCCGCCCTCTCTGCGGACCCGGATCGACCTGAACTCCGGATGGAAGTTCAATAAGGGCGATGTCACCGGGGCCGAAGCGCCCGGGTTCAACGACAGCGCGTGGAGCAGCATCAACACCCCGCACACCTGGAACGCCGTCGACGGCGCGGACGGCGGCGGGAACTACTACCGGGGCATCGGCTGGTACCGCAGGCACGTCACGGTGCCGTCGAACCTGGCGGGGCAGATGCTGTTCCTGCAGTTCGCCGGGGTGAACCAAGTCGCCGACGTCTGGGTCAACGGCACCCACCTCGGTCAGCATCAGGGCGGCTACTCGCGCTTCCGCTTCGGCGTAACCGGCGTGCTCACTCCGGGTCAGGATGCTGTGATAGCCGTCAAGGTCAACAATGCTTCGAACCCTGATATCGCGCCGCTGAGCGCGGACTACACGTTCCAGGGCGGCATCTACCGCAACGTCAGTCTCTACGCGGTCGACAAGCTCGGGATGCGGATGCTCGACTACGCCGGACCCGGCATCTACCTGCGGCAGCGGAGTATCACCGCCGCTTCGGCGACCGTCGATGTGACCGCGAAAGTGTTCAACAACAACACCACCAGCCGGTCCCTGGTGGTACGCGCCGTCGTCACCGACGCCGCCGGAACGATCGTGGCCGACCGGAGCAGCGCGCCGCAGACGATCGGCGCCGCCTCCGAAGCGGACATCGTGCAGACGGTGACCATCGCCAACCCGCGGCGGTGGAACGGCCTGGCCGATCCTTATCAGTACAGCGCGACGGTCGAGGTGCACGATGCCGCCGCCGGCACGGTCACGGACGTCGTCACCGAGCCGCTGGGCCTGCGCACCTTCAGCCTCGACCCGGCCACCGGGTTCACCCTCAACGGCGCGCACCTCGGCCTGCACGGCATCAACCTGCACCAGGACCGCGCCGTCGTGGGCTGGGCGGTCGACGACGCCGACCACACGCAGGACTGGTCGCTCATCACCGAACTCGGCGCCACCGCCATCCGGATGGCGCACTACCAGCACGATCAGAAGGACTACAACCTCGCCGACGCCGCGGGCGTGGTGGTGTGGGCCGAAGTCCCCCTGGTCAACGCGGTCACCAACTCCGCCGCGTTCACCGCGAGCACGGAGAACCAGCTGCGCGAGCTGATCCGGCAGAACTACAACCACCCCTCGATCGCCTTCTGGAGCATCGGCAACGAGCAGGGCAGCGACGACACCCCCACCAACACGCTGCTGGCGAACCTGGCCGCCCTGGTCGCCGCCGAGGACCCGGACCGCATCAGCACCTACGCCAACGACCTCGGCAACGACGCCGGGGTGGCGGGCCACGCGCAGACCACCGGCTTCAACAAGTACTACGGCTGGTACGGAGGCTCCTACAACGACCTGGGCCCCTGGGCCGACAGCCTGCACCAGGCCGAACCGGCCCGCACCTTCGCCGTCTCCGAGTACGGCGCCGGCGCGAACACGACCCAGCACGCACTCAATCCCGCCCCGCCGACCCCCGGAGGCCAGTACCACCCGGAGGAGTACCAGTCGCTGCTGCACGAGGCGTCCTGGAAGGAACTCGCCGCCCGGCCGTTCGTCTGGGGCACGTTCGTCTGGACCATGTTCGACTTCGCCTCCGACTCCCGCAACGAAGGCGACCAGCCGGGGATCAACGACAAGGGCCTGGTCACCCGCGACCGCGCGACCCGCAAGGACGCGTTCTACTGGTACAAGGCCAACTGGGCCGCGACGCCGACCCTGTACATCACCAGCCGCCGCTGGACGACGCGCACCGACGCCGCGACCGAGATCAAGGTCTACTCCAACGCCGCGCAAGTCACGGCCACCCTCAATGGCGCCTCGTTGGGGACGGTGGCCGGCTCCGACCACATCTTCAGGTGGACCGGTGTGACCCTGAGGCCGGGAGCCAACACGGTTTCCGTCACCGCCTCCATAGGCGGGGCGACGTATACCGACTCTGTGGTCTGGACGCTCACGACGTAGCAGTGGACGGCGCCTCATACCGTTTGACTAGACCGAAATCACTACGCCTCTTTATCGCGACATCACTGACCACACCCCTAGGATGAACCGCCTGCCCGGAGGGGGCGGCATCTGAACTGGGGGTAGGAGTGGCGTCGGCATCGGCCAAACGGGATCCAGACTGGACCGCGGAGGTCACCTGGGGAGCCGATGCTTTGGACGTCCTCGGGCAGGATTGGGACCGCCTCTTCCTGCGCTGCTCGGCGGCGACCCCGTTCCAGTCCCGCATCTGGCTCTCGTCGTGGTGCCGGTGGTACGGGGCCACGAGCGGTCGGCTGTGCGTGGTCGGGGTGCGGCACCAGGGCGTTCTGGTCGCCGCCGCAGCGTTCGTGCTCACTCGGCTGCGGCTGTGGCGGGTGCTCCGCCCCGTCGGCGTGGACCAATCGGACTTCTGCGACGTTCTCCTCGACGACTCCGGTGACGGCGTGCCGGACGCGTGCACGATCGTCGACCGGCTCGCGTCGGCGATCCGCGACGAGGTGTGCTTCGACCTGCTGGACTTCCCCGAGGTGCGCCCGGACAGCGTCCTGGCCCGGGTCCGCGACACCTGGGGGAGCAGGTCGACCGAGATCCACTGCGAGACGTGCCTGTCCTTTCCCGGCGTGCCGATGGAGCAGCACGTCGAGGCGATCGACGCCGCCAAGACCCGGCAGCGGCTGCGCAAGAGCCTGCGCGACCTCGACCGGGTCGGGGTGGAGGCGCGCCTGGTGCCGGTGACCGAGGTCGAGGACGCGATGGCCAGGTTCCTCGACCTGCACCGCCGGCAGTGGGCCGATCGTCCGGTCAACTCCGAGCACCTGACCGAGCGGTTCAGGTGCCATCTCACCACCGTTCTGCAAGCCTCGAACGAGGCGGGGGAGAGCTGCGGCTTCCAAGCCGTGCTCGCAGAGTTCTCGTTGAAGAACAAGGAAACGCTCGAAGTGGAGCATGTCGCCTCCGACTTCCTCATCGTCGGCCGGTCCATGGTCGGCCGGTACCTCTACGGCTACCTGCCGAGCACGAGGTCCCGAATAGACGTGTTCCTCGCCATCACGCGCACCGCGATGGCATGGACCACCGAGCGAGGACTTCCGGAGATGTCGCTGCTCCGCGGTGGCGAGGCGCACAAGTACCGGCTGCACCCGAACGAGGCGCAAAGCGTCCGCATCGTGCTGGCGGACGGGGTGTGGGGCGCCGTCGGACTCTGGGCGATCCGCAGCCGCTGCGTCGCGGCGAAAACCGTCAAGCGCTGGTTGTACCGGTAGCAGTAGCCGCGGTAGCCGCGGTAGCAGCAGTAGCAGCAGTAGTACCGGCCGGGCGCCGAAACGCCCCGTACCACTCGAGCAGCGCGATCTCCCTGGCCACGATCTCGTCCTGCTCCGGATCCCCGGTCAGCACCTGGTTCGCCAAAGCCTGGAACCCGCCCCAGACGAACACCCGCGCGGCGGTCGCCACGTCCATGTCCGGCGCGGTGCGTCCGGCCTGCTGCTCGACGCGCAGCCACTGTTCGCCCTGGTCGACGAAGCGCTGCAGCTTGCCGTTCCAGACCTCGCGCGCGGTCGCGTCGTAGGCGGTCACCTCGAGCACCGCGGCCAGCAGGTGGCGTCGCTCCCGGTAGTAGGCGACGTCGCGCACCATCGCCTCGACGAAGCCGTCCCGGCCGTCCACCGGCGGCGCGCTCGCGATCAGGTCGAAGGCGCCGTCCGCGAGGTTCTCGATGAGCCGCAGCAACAGCTCGGTCTTGTCGCGGAAGTGCAGGTAGAAGGTCGAGCGGGCCACTCCGGCCTCGGCGGCCAGGCGCTGCATGCTCAGCTCGGTGAAGCTCGCGCCGTCGGCCAGCAGCCGCTCCGTCGTCTCCAGGATCTGGGTGTCGATGGCGGAGCGGCGCTTCGCGCCGGCCGCGAGACGTCGGGTGACGGAGGGCATGCGGGAATTCTACGCCGGGCCGGTACGCTGAGTCGGACACACTGTCCGACTGACTGTCCGAGTCAGTTCGGCCGGGCCACTGATCAAGCCGACGTACCTCGGGAGAGACCCGCTCATGACCACCACCTTCGTCCTGGTCCACGGTGCCTGGCACCGCCCCTCGACCTTCGACCTGCTGTGCGCCGAGCTCGACGCCCTCGGCCACCCCAGCACCACGGTGAACCTGCCCACCGCCGGCCCCGACCCGCGCGGCGGCCTGGCCGAGGACGCCGCGGCGGTGCGCGCGGCGATCGAGGCGGTCGACGGCCCGGTCGCCGTACTGGCGCACTCCTACGGCGGCATCCCCGTCACTCAGGGCGCCGCCGGGCTGGCGAACGTCCAGCACCTGATATACCTGGCGGCCTACGTCCCGGACACCGGCGAGTCCATGTTCACCATCCACGGAATCCCCGACCCCGAGGACACCGACGGCCTGTTCCCGATCGGCGACGACCCGCGCGCCCAGCTCTACGCCGACGTCCCCGGCCCCCTCGCCGAGCAGGCGATCGCCGACCTCGTCGAGCAGCGCGTCCAGCCGTGGGTCGACCGCGTCAGCGCGGCGGCGTGGCACACCATCCCGTCGGCGTACATCGTCACCGAGCAGGACGCGAGCCTGCCGGTGGACCTTCAGGAAGAGATGTCGGCCCACACGAAGCAGGTGCGGCGCATGGCGACCAGCCACTCGCCGTTCCTCTCCCAGCCGGCCGAGCTCGCGGCGCTGCTGGACGAGATCGTCGGGCACTGACCGCTTACGCGGAAAACGCTTCGATCATCCGTGCGGCTGGATGGGAGCATGGCGAACTACGCCTGCTACCACGACTGGAGCCTGACATGGGCAGCTCACGGCTCGTCCAGCCGACCCGCGCGGTCAACCGGATGACAGAACGCTGGATCCGGAGCTGCTCGGACGAGTCGTCGGTGTTCTGCGCTCCGTCGACGTGGCCGCTGCTCGCGCTGCTGGCCGACGCGACGGCGGAAGGTCAGGGCCGAACGGAACTGGAGCACGCGGTCGGACTGCCGGCCACCGACAGCCGGGCCGCGGCGCTCCAGGTTCTGGACCAGCTTCGAGGGATGACCGCCGTGCGATCGGCGCTCGGTCTTTGGGCCCGAGAGCAGTTCCCGCTCGATCCGCGGTGGACGGCCGGACTCCCGCTCGGCACGGTCGGCCTGCTGACCGGGGACTCGGCGGTGGACGGCCCCCTCCTCGACGACTGGGCCCGCCAGCACACCGACAATCTCATCGACGCGATGCCCGTCGCGGTGACCCCGGAGACACGGGTGATCCTGGCGTCCGCGATGTCGGTGCGCACGCGCTGGGCCCGGCCGTTCGAAGACGTCGGCTGGCCCATCAGGGGCGACGCCGGCCCGTGGGAGGACCGCCGCTATTACCTGCTGCGCCGCGTCACCCGGATCCTGGACCGCGTGAGCGTCGTGGCGACGCCGCATGGCGAGGTCACGTGCCTGGAGGTCGTCGGCACGGACGGCGTGACCGTGTACCTGGTCATCGGCGAAGAGGGACGCCCCGCGCGCGAGGTCCTCCAAAGCGGCCTCGTCGCCCAGACCCGGACCGGCCGCAAGGGCGGCGAACTCCGCATCGGCGACACAGCCCCCGGCCTGATCGTGGAGCGCGTCCCCGACTACGAGCCGGACGACCGCCTCCTGGTCCTGACCCCGCGATTCCGAGTGACCGCCGACCACAACCTCCTCGAACAGCCCGACGTGTTCGGCCTGGCGACCGTGACGGACAGGACCCGCGGCCACTTCCCCGCGATGAGCCCACAGCCGCTGGCGGTCACCCAGGCAAAGCAGAGTGCTGCGGCACTCTTCACCGCCGACGGATTCGAAGCGGCGGCAGTGACCGCCGTCGCCCCGTCCGCCGCAGGCGCCCCACCGGTGCCCCCGAGAAGGGTGAAGCAGGTCCGCGTCGAGTTCGACCGCCCCTTCGGCTTCCTAGCGGTACACCGCATGTCCGGCCTCATCATGGCGGCGGGCTGGGTCGCGGAGCCCGAGACGTACCAGCCGCCGGCGGAGGAGCTCGAGATTGAGGCCATGCTGAAGTCATGGAGCGAGACCGAGCGAGAGTAGGGGCTGATCAAGCAGCTGGACCACCAGTTAGTTCCGGGCTGCTACTGGTGCGGGGCGGAGGTTCGTAAGTACGCTGAGAGCGATAGCAGAGGGGAGTAGTCCCGACTGCGGTGGAGTCGACATCACGGTGCAGGCCATTGGCTGAATCGGCCACGGGACCTACCCGGCTCCATCGGCCTGGCACGTGAGGCGTTCTCACAACCAGGTGGACGAGACTTCTGGCGATGACCCGCGTCCAGCGCGGGCCGAGCCAGAGGAGTGCCCTCGATGGATCTGCACTACGCCGAAACGCTCACCGTCGTGCTGACCCTTGTCCCGGCCTGTCTCGCCGCCGTCTTCCTGCTGCTCCTGTTCGGCCTGGTCATCGCGCCAGCCGTGTTCGGCAGCCCGGAACGCTCGGAGCGAGCCCGGAAGGTCCTGGAAGCGCTACAGCCATGGATCCCCCTGTTCGCCGTTGTCATCCGGCGGAAGGCGCGGGCGGAGCTGAGCTCTGCGGATCAAGAGCGGGAGCAGCAGGGCTCCGGCTCCTAGGTAGGGGGATCGCGGACGTTCCTCACACCACCGTTTGAACCCGCCGATCAAGGCTAAGAGGAAGCCCTGAACACGACGAAGGGAGATGTCGTCATGTATGCAGGTGGCCTTCTCGCCACGGTGCTGATCCTCGGCCTGATCCTGCTCGTGACCATGCTGGCGGTGGTCATCTCAGAGCCGCGCGAAGTGCGGGCGCCGCACACTCGTGAGAACCCCGCGGATATGACCCGTCGGCTGCGTGGGCAAAAGACGCGCGGTGGCAAGCGCGCGGGGAGTGACGGCGGCGCCAGGGTTTGATCGCCCCGCGGCTCAGGGATGCGTCGGCGGCGTGTTGTTCGAGGTGAGGCATATGGTCGTCGGGGTCGGCTGAGCCGGTTGGCCCGACAGACCCGACAGACCCGACAGACCCGACAGGGCCTGCGACGGCAGGGTGATCGGGATGCAGATCGGCTGGGTGGGGGCGTTCGACGGGGCGTCGCCGATGATGACGCCGCCGCCGTTCTGGGCGAACGTCGAGCCGTCCAGTTGGTCGCCGCCGATTTTGAACTGCTGGCCGGGGACGTCGAACGAGATCTGGTCCTGTTCGGTGAGGACCTGATCGGCCGGCGGCGCCTTGATCGTGACCGGCTGGCCCCACTGGCTGAAGTGCAGCTCGGTGCGGCTGGTCGGCTGCTTGGCCTGCTTGGCCTGCTTGGCGTCGGTGGATTGGAAGACGATCTCGACCGGCAGGCCGGAGGCGTCGAGCCAGACCTCGACGTGCCCGCCGGCGTCGCCGGTGAGGTCGCCGGTGAAGCGGGTCGCGGCGACGCCGTCGGCCGTGCCGGTCCCGGTCTGGGTGAACTTGCCCTTGGCCAGGATCTCCTTGACGAGCGCCGCCGGGTCGGACTTCAGCAGCGCGAGGGCCGGCGAGTTCTTCGGTACGACGTCGGCCACGTTCACTGCGAACCACGAGGCGTTCGGCTTGGCCTTGGTCGTGGCGTGGACGCTCTTCGGGATCGCGGTGTAGAGGGTCGTGCCGTCGTAGAGGATGCGGGCGGGAAGCACGTCCGGGTCATGGTCGGCCTTCAGGGTCAGATCGCCCTGAAGGGTCGGCGCGAAGACGATCGAACCGTCGACGGTTCCGGAGTCAGTTCCAAAGACGGTTCCGGCGTCAGTCCCGGAGACATCTCCGGAGGAACCGTCCGAGATCGCCCCATGAACATGCACACTCTTTGCCGCGGCGACCTGCGCAGCCGCGAACTGGATCGCCCCGCCGGCCGACTTACCCGACCGCGCCGCGAGCCCGCCCCGGCTGGCGCACCCCGCGACCACAGCCACCGCGAGCGCCGCACCGGCGACCGCCGCGACGCCGCGCACGGCACGCCGCCGGCCTCGCTGTGCACCGTCACTGCGCCCCGGCATCGGCTTCCCCACCTCGCTGATCGCGTTCTCTGACTGAGTCCTTGGACGGTGCTCGTAGCTCGTAGCTCAGCTAGTAGCTCGTAGAGATTAGCGGGCAGCGTGTCATCCGCGCGTTGTGAATACCGATTCCATCGCGGCGGACGCATACGGATAGCCGACATAGTTGGCCAGCAGCGTCATCAGCGCTGTCAGCCCGTCGTGGTCGATCCCGTGCTCGTTCGCCAACCGCAGATGGGTATCGAGCCGGTCGCCGGACACGCCCTGGGCGACCAGCGCCGTGATGATGGCGATGCTCCGGTCCCTGGCGGTCAATCCCTCATGCGACCAGGCCGGTCCGCCGGCGGAGGCAAAGGCCTCCTCAGCGAAAACCGGTCCGACGCGGGACGCCATGGCCGCGGGCACCTCCGCCGCGGGCACCCCGAATATCCGCGCGTACGCCTCGATCCCGCGTGCGCGCCGGGCTTCGGCAGTTCGGCCGGCGTCGATCTCGACGACGGGCTCCGGCTTTGTGTATTCGCTCATGACTGGCTCCTTTGATCGAGACCAGTGCAACAGCCACCTTCCGTGCCCGTCCAAGACTCTTTGAGCACCAGCGATACCGTGCGGGTATCGTCAATGGTCCCCGCGCCGGGCCGCGCTCGGGATGCCGAGATCCGCCTCCCGCAGCAACCGGACGCGCACCGCCGCCCCGGACAAGCGGTACTCCACAAGGCCGTTGCAGCGCAGCCCGAGGTTCCAGTCCGCAGTTGCGCCCGGGACCGGTCCGAGCGCCGGCGCGCCGACGAGCAAGGCGCCGCCGCTGAACAGGACCACATGCTCGTGCAAGTGCCCGGAGCCGATGAGCTTCACGGTGCCTGACGCGGCCAAAGCGAGCAGCCGGGCGCGCGACGTCACCCCGATCGACTTGTTCACGTACAGGCCCTCGTCGAGGGAGGTGATGGCCGGAGGCTTGTGCATGAACAGCCCGACCGGGCGGCCGTCCGCCTCGCGCAGGCGTTCCTCCAGCCACTCCCACTGCTCGGCCTCCTCGGCGGCCAGACAGTTGTCGAACAGCAGCGCGTTCAGCCCGATCAGCTGCCATCCGCCGATGGCGACCGACCACCGGTCCGCGCCGAAGTGCCGCCGGAACCGGGCCAGCCGCTCCTGGCTGATCAGGCCCCGGTAGGGATCGGGCTCGCTGTCGCCGATGTCGTGGTTGCCCGGGACGATCCGCCACGGCGTGGTGAGCCGGCGCAGCTGGAACGCGGCGAACTCGTGGTCCCGGTCGTCGTCCGGATCGTCGTGCACGACATCGCCGGTGTGGATGACCAGATCGGGGCGGGACCTCTCGATGTAGCGCACCGCCGCCGTCCACATCTCCGTAGCCGCGGGGAAATCAGGGGACAGATGCGTATCGGATACATGCAGAACCGTCGTCTGATTGGGCAGGTTCATCACGGGTGCAGGTTAAGCAGCAGGCCGGTGTCCACTGGAGCCAGAATTGGATTCTTCGCGCGCTATTCGGCAGGACGAACTGTCGGCGCTCCTGGGCGAATGGCGCAACGGCGCCGGCCCGCTCGCGCACCGCCTGGCCGACGCCATCGGAAGCGCCATCGAGCGCGGAGAGCTGCTCGAAGGATGGGCGCTGCCCTCAGAACGGAATCTGGCTACTGCGTTGGACATCAGCCGAAGCACGACGGCGCGCGCCATGGAACTGCTCGCCCAACGCGGCATCGTGCAACCGCTGCACGGCGCCGGCACCTTCGTCGCGGCAGGGTCTGGCCGAGTGGCTGCCGAGGCAATCCAGGCGGTGCTCCCGCGCGGGCTGCGCGGACGATACCGGCTCGGCAGCGGCACGGATCCGGGCATCGCCGCCGCCACCTTCCCCGACGCCGCGGACCTGCCGAGCGAGGCGCTGACCCTCAGCGCGGACGAACTGCTCGGCGGGCATCCGGACGGCGCCGAACCCGCCAGCGGCTACGCCATCGCAGGGCTCGATGTCACCCGCGTGGCCGTCGCCGCGTCGCTGAGCGCGAACGGCCTGCCGACCACGCCGGAAGCGCTCGTCGTGACCACCGGAGCGACCCAGTCGCTGTCGTTGGCGTTCGAGATGCTGCTGTCCCCGGGCGACGTCGTCATCGTCGAATCGCCCGCCTATCCCACGGCCCTGGATCTGTTGCGCCGCCTCGGCGTGCGGATCGTGCCGGTCCGCACCGGGGATGGCACCGTCGGCGCCGACGCGCTCGTGCGTATGGCACGCACGACCCGGGCAGCGATGGTCGTGGTCATGGCCACCTGCAATGTGGCGACCGGCCACAGCCTCGCCGCCCCCGACCGGTCGATGCTGGTCCGCCTGGCCCAGGGCGGCACCGTCGTGGTCGACGACCGCACCCTCGCGGACTACCACCCGGACCCGGCCCCGACCCCCGTCGCCGCGCCGGCCGAGCACCGGAACATCATCACGGTCGGCTCGTTCAACAAGATCTACTGGGGCGGCCTGAAGACGGGCTGGATCCGCCTGCACCCGAACCTCGTCGAAACCCTGGTGCGTATCAAGGCACGAACAGACGCCGGAACCTCGGTACCCAGCCAGATCGTGCTCACCAAGCTCCTGGCGCACCACGGCCAGATCGTCGCGCACCGCCGGTCCCAGATGGAACGCCGCGCGCACACAGCCTCCGCGTTCTTGCACGACGAGCTCCCCGAGTGGCGCAACGAGTCCGCGGGCATCGGCCCGTCTCTATGGATCCGGCTACCGGTACGCGACACCGCCGAGTTCGTCGGCTTCGCGTCCGCGCACGGCACGACGGTCGGATACGGCGGCATGTACCGCGGCGACGGCCGGTCTTCCGCGCACCTCAGGCTCACCCTGACCTCCAGCGACGAGGAGATCATGGCCGCGCTGCGCAACCTTCGCGACGTGTGGTCGGACTTCCGTGCCCACCACGGTCGCCTGCGATAGGCCGTTGCCTTCGGTCAGAGCTTCAGAGCTTCAGAGCTGATGTCCGGTGAAGAAGGCGAACCCGGGCAATATCCGGGCCGAGAAGGCCGGGGTATCTGCCGGGACGTGAAGCCCGACGACAGTGGTCCCCGGAGTTCCCCCGTTCTGGCTGGTGACGAGAACCAGGGCCTCTTTGCCGTCCGGGGTGAAGTCGATGTCGGTCGGTGTCTCGCCGACCTCGATGGGCGTACCGAATTCACCGGTGGCGGTGTCGAGGTACGCCACCGTCTCCGACGTGGAATCGCCGAACAGGTAAACATGGCTCCCATCCGGCGGGATCATCATGGTCGTGACGCCCGCGTCGACGGCGAGGTTTCTCAAGATGTTTCCGGTGGGCACATCGATCTCGGTCACGGTTCCGGAGGCGAGGGTCGGACTCGTGAGCCCGGCGGGGCCGCCTCTTGCGGCGGGCCGCCGATAGCAGTAGCAAATACAGCAGTGTTCCACCAACTCAGAACACTGACACCCGTCGGCGCACCCGCCGCTCTCGTCCGGAGGCAGCCTTGATCCGTCGTCTCACCGTCGCCGCGCTCCTGGGAACCTCAGCCTTCGCCTTCTCGACGGCGCCGGCTCACGCCTACGCCGCGTGCAAGGCGGACTACGCCTGCACCACCACCTACTACTCCACCATCAGCCACACCACCGTGGTCGGCCAGATCTTCGTCGACTGCGCGGGCGGGCGGTCGTCGTGGGGCACGATGAGCGGCTTCGTCGTGGTCACGAACTCCGCGTGCAACGCCCCCGATTAGACGAGCATCGAAGGCCAGGGCCACCGCTGGACGTGGTACGGCAACCAGACGGCGTAGCCGCCCGCTCGCCACACCAGGTTCTCGCCGGAGAAGTCCTCCAGGACCGTCGCCGGGAGCGCGGTCTCGGCGACCCCGTCGAGCAGCCGCGCAAGGGCCTCCAGGTACTCCGGCTCGTCGAGCGTCAGCCGGTGCAGCTCCCCGGTGCGGCGGTCGCGGATCTGGACGAATCCCGGGCCGCGGCGGTGGATGCACTTGCAGAGGTAGAAGGAATCGCTCCACTTCAGACCGATGTCCGCGGCGTCCTCGGCGCCGAGGACTTCGGCCGGGGGAAACAGATGGCTGAGAAGCCGCCATCCGGAGCCGGCGGCGTCGAGGCGGACCCGCCACTCGACGACGATGCCGCGCGCTGTCAGATCGCGGACCAGCGCGAGATCCCTGATGACCGCTGCGGCCCGGGAAGGATCCCCGACCGTGTCGACGACGTGCCCGAGGGCGACTCGGCGCACGCCCTGGCGGTAGAGGTCGTCGGCGAACAGCGATGCCGGATGGCCGGGGGTCCTCGTCCCCATCCGGACGCCCGGCATCGCCGCCGTCCCCGGATCGGGATGGCGCCACAGCGTCAGAGTCTGGCTGGTGCTGGTGCTGGTGCTGGTGCTCGTGCCGTTGCCGTTCATGACGCAGCCCCCACGAGCTCCTCGACCAGCGCTTCGCTGCCCAGCAACCGGCGGGCGTCGATCCGGAGCAGCTCGTCGTTCGTCGCGTCCGGGGCCACCTGGACGTAGTGGCCGTCATCGCGGAACAGCAAGCCGAGCGCGAACCACTCGCGCAGCAGCAGCGACACCGCTTCCTGATCCGCCCCGGGAAGGCCGGCCTCGGCCAGCTTCCGGGTCAGCGCCGTCGGGGTGTGCGGCTGATCGAGCAACCGGAACGCGGCCACGTCGAGCGGCCGGACCAGCCGCAGGTGCTCCCACGGGAACGCGCTGCGCTGGTTGGTCAACAGGATCTCCTCGCCGAGGTCGCACCGGGTCAGCCGGCTGTCGCGGAACTCGGCTTGCCAGGTGGCCAGCGCCTCGTCCAGACGGTCGGCCATCGGCCGGCCGATGCCCTGGGGCTTGGACTCGAAGAGGTAGGCCAGGTCGAAGAGCTCTGATTCGGGCAGGTCGTGGATGAGCGAGTATTGCCGTCCCGGCAACAGTCCGTCGAAGCCGAGCTCCGGACGGTTGAAGTAGGGGCTGAAGCGCTCGATCACGATACGCGCGGCCCCGCCGGCCGGCTCCAGATGGTGCAGGGCCGGGAACTGGTCCAGGATCGGTTCGTAGTCGGCGTCGGTCTCCCCGGGGAAGCCGTAGAGATAGTTCCACGACACCGACAGCCCGCAGCTCGCCCCGTCGCGCAGCATGCGGACGTTCTGGCAGCCCGTCACGCCCTTGTCCATGATCTGCAGGACCCTGCTGTCCAGGCTCTCGATGCCCGGCTGGACGTGGACCAGGCCGGCCCGGGCGAGGACCTCCAGCTGGGGCCGCCGCAGGTTCGACTTGATCTCGTACTGCATCCGGAGGTCGTGGCCGTCCTCGATGATCCGGGGGAGCAGGGCGGAGATGTAGCCCATGTCCAGGATGTTGTCGACGACGAACATGTCGAGGATCTGATGCCGGCGGACCAGGCCGTCGATCTCCTCGCGGAACCGCATCGGGCTCTTGC
The DNA here is from genome assembly GCF_041262705.1 of Catenulispora sp. MAP12-49. Lineage (NCBI taxonomy): Bacteria > Bacillati > Actinomycetota > Actinomycetes > Catenulisporales > Catenulisporaceae > Catenulispora > Catenulispora sp. MAP12-49. The sequence goes on from NZ_JBGCCP010000021.1 coordinate 148,305, forward strand.
TCCGGAACTCCATCGACGAGCCGTTGAGGCCGCAGAACGTGCAGTGGTGCTTCTCGCCCCACCAACAGCCGCGCGCGCCCTCGACCACGAGCCGCGGCTCGACCCAGTCGGCGGCCCGGGACTCCTCAAGCCGCTCGAAGTACCCGTCGTAGTCCGGTGCGACGATCGCGGCGGGCGGCAGCGGCCGGCTGGACATCGGGTTGGCCGCGGTCGACCCGTCCTCGGGCCTGCGGTGGCACAGCCCCGGCACGCTCTCGAAGCCGGTGCCGCCGCTCTGGAGCAGCCGCAGCAGCTGCGGGAACGTGACCTCGCCCTCGCCGCGGATCACGTAGTCGACCCAGGCGAAGTTGCGGTGCAGCGCCTCGCCCTGGGGTCCGTCGCAGTTGGCGCCCCCGAAGACGGTGACGACGCCGGGCAGGAGCCGCTTGACCTCTTTGGCGAGTGCGAGGCCGGCGACGGTCTGCTGGTAGGTGGAGGTCAGGCCCACGACGTCGGGGCCCATCGCGGCGACCTGTTCGGCCAGACCGCGGATGAACTCCGGGACCAGCGCGTGCAGGTCGCGGTTCAGCGCGTACTCCTCGGCGGTCATCGCCTCGGCGAACTGCTCGTCGAATTCGGCCGTGCGCCAGTCGGGGTCGTCGTAGAGGGCTGAGGAGAAGACCCAGTCCCCGAGTCCCTGGAAGTACGTCAGCGCCGCGAAGTAGTGGTAGTCGTGGTGGGTGAAGTCGTAGCGGTCGGTGATCCAGTCCACGAAGTCGAGGTTCGCGTGCACCACCTCGACCTCGCTGCCGGGGACGTTCTCCGTCACCGCGCGCTTGAGGATGCCCAGGGCCAGTGACGGCACGTCGATGGGCATCCAGGGCATGTTGAGCAGGACGACCTTCGGGCCCGGCACGCTGCCCGCCACCGTGGTGGAATCGGCGGATCGCTCAGCGTTCGTCGCGGTGTTCACGATGCCTCGCTCAGGCAGAGCTCGCGGCGGGCCAGGATCTCGTCGCGGTCGGCGCCCGGCAGTTCGAGGGCCCGGGTGTAGTCCCGCACGGCCTCGGCCTGCTGCCCGGCGGCCTCGTTGACGTAACCGCGGTTGTAGAGGAGATCCGGGTCCTCACCGGCCAGATCCAGAGCGCGGTCGAGGTCGGCGAGCGCGTCGTCGAAGCGGTGGTCGCCGAAGTACAGCGTGGCCCTGACGGCGAGTGCCTGGTGCATGGCCGGGTCGGCGGCCAGGGCCCGTTCGAGCGCGCTGTGCGCGGCGGCGGTATCGCCGATGGCGATGGAGGCTTCGCCGAGCAGGCACAACAGGCGCGGGTTCTCCGGATGCAGGGCGAGTCCGGCCTCGATGAGCTCGGCTCCGGCGTCGACCGCCCCGATCTCGAGCAGGAGGGCGCCCAGGGCGATCCGGGACTCCAGCCAGTCCGGCTCGAGCTCCAGCACATAGGAGAAGTCTGCGATGGCCCCGTCGGCGTCACCGCCGGCCGCTCTCAGGTCGCCGCGGTTGTGGAACAGTTCCGGGAACGGCGGGGAGAGAGTCATCGTGTGCTCGTAGTCGGCGAGGGCTCCCGCCACATCTCCGACTTGGTACCGCGCGTTCCCCCGGTCGAAGTAGTACTCCGGGTAGTGGGGGTCGAGCACGACCAGCTCGTCGTAGTCGTTGAGCGCCTCGTCCTGGCGGCCGAGCGCCATGAGCAGCTGTGCTCTGTTGTGCCGGAGTACGGAGCGGTGCAGGGCGTGCAGGTGGCCCTGGAGTTCCCGGTCCAGCCGGGCCAGGCCGCCGTCGACGAGTTCCAGGGCCGAGCTCAGCTGCGCCAGGTGCAGTTCGGCCAGGGCCAGGCCGTTGCTCATGAACACCGTGTAGAACGCGCGCAGGCCCGGTTCGGCGATCTGCGAGGCCATCGCGATCGAGGTGTTCAGATGGGCCTTGGCCAGCGTGTGGTCCTTGCGCTCGGGGCGGTCGAAACGGGTGTGGAGCATGCCGATGTTGTAGTGCAGCGCCATCGTCTGGCGGGCACCCGTCGTCTGACTCAGAGCTCGGACATAGGCGGCGAGGGCGTCCTCCGGCCGGCCGAGCAGGCTCAGGATCTGGCCGCGGCGGGTCGCGACGTGGTGGTCGCCGCCGAGGTCGTGGTCGGGCGGCGCGACGTCGAGAAGCCCGGCCATCTCCTCGATGTATTCCAGCACCGCGTGGTAGTAGCCGATGTCCATGCAGTGCATCTCGGCCCGGACCAGCGCGGGCCAGGCCGTCCGCACCGGGTCGGCACCGTGCAGGCGGTGGTACGGGATCGCGCCCAGGTGCAGGGAGAACTCCTCCCGCCGCTCGAGCCTGTCGGCCCGCAGGTCGTGGAGCCGGGCGCGGACCGCTGGCTCAAGGTCCTGATAGGCCTCGTACTCGCCGGGGACGTCGCTGACACAGTCGGAGTCGACGAAGGCGCGGGCCAGGGCGGCCGGCTCGCCGGTGCCGGAGGCCTGTCCCCGGTGGAGTTCCGGTGCCTCGACGCGGACGGCGTACGCCCCGAGCGCTGTGACGAGCTCCGGGATCAGCGCGGTCGCGGTGTCGGTGCCCACCACCAGCCGGACCCGGTCCGGGTCGAGCCTGCGCAGCGCGATCGCCAGGAATTCGGCGTCGGTGTGGTCCGCCTCCTGCACGGTGTCGAACTCCAGGAAGAGCGTGCTGTCGTACCGCAAAACCGCGTACGCGGCGAGGAACTCGACCAGGTGGTGGCTGAACCTGCGGGTCCGGAGCGGCGAGTACCACCGGGTGCGCTCCTCGGGCCCGGCGTTCTCCGTCAGCGTCGGCGGTGCGGATCCGATCAGCGGTTCCAGCTCCGGGGCCGCGCAGAGTATGGCGACCCGGTGGCTCTCGACGAGCTCCGGCGCGACCGCGTACGCGTCGGGGACGAGCCTGCGGAGCACTTCGCCCAGGCCCGTGAAGGGCCCGCGCAGACGGCGATGGCAGTTCACTGCGATATCCCGGGGGCCGAGCGTGGACGCCGCCCCGGCGCGGGCCGCGCGGCGTTCGCCGACGATCCAGACGTGGCGGAGCTGTTCGGCGGCCGATGGCGGATGGATGCTCGTGGTCATGGGGTCAGGCCCTTCTGTTCGTTCGGCTGCCGTGCCGCGCGTCTGCGGTCCCGGAGCGTCAGGGTGAGGACAAGTGCGAGTTGGCCGGTGACGAAGAGGAACGAGGCGGTCGAGTCCCAGAAGCGCGCGGAGTCCGGGCCGTGCCCCACACCGCGCGAGAGGCGGGAAACGTATTCGGTGGCGATCCGGGAGAACGAGAAGGCTCCGCCGGCTATCAGGACGGTGACGAACACTGCGGTCAGCGGTCCGAACCAGCGCAGCACCGCCAGCTCCCGCGCTGTCCCCACGGGCTTCGGCGCGCCCCGGCGTACCAGGGAACGGAGATAAGTCCGGGTCAGTCCCCGCAGATCGGTGCACCTCAGCGCGGTCGCCAGCACGTGCTGGACGTCGGTCTCCAGGAAGAACAGGAACTGCCACAGGAACCGGATGATCGCGAAGTAGGCGCTCGCGACGGCGATCCGGCCGGGCAGAGTGAGCGTGCCGTGCGCCGCGGCGTCGGCCTCGGCCAGCAGGATGAGGACGGAGAAGACCACGAGATCGCAGGCCATCCCCGCGACGAAGGCGAGCAGGCGTTTGCGGCGCGGGACACTGTAGATCCCGGTCAGGGTGGTCTGGAACACGACGAAATAGAGGCGGTGGCCGATACCGATCCGGCTGGCGATCCCGAGCCGGCGTCCCGCCAGGACGTGCGCCATCTCGTGCAGCCAGATCAACGGGATCTCGACGGCGGCCAGCACCAGCGGAACGACGATCAGCGAACCGGTGAAGAAGATCCGGGTCGGCGTCGGCCGCAGCTGCGGGTCGGTCACCAGATAGGTGACGGCGGCGGCCAGCAGCGCCGCGTAGAGCAGCCATGCCGGCGCGGAGAAGAGTACTTTCGCCAGACGCCGCAACCGTACCGGCGCCTGGGACTGATCGGCGGGCTCGGCCTCGTCGTCGGCGTGCAGGAACCCGAGCATGCGCAGATCGCCGAGGAAGCCCTCGACATCCGGGGTCTCGCTGTATTCCGCCTCGTACCAGGCGACGGCCTCCGGGACACTGGAGACCTGCAGCTGCTTCAACAGTTCAGCGCCGTCCGCCGGCAGCACCGCGTACGACTCGGTGTCCGGCCGCCCGACCAGGACCTCGTCGCCCTCGTCGACGAAGGTGAGGTGGTGCAGGCGGATGCGGGTCGGGCTGCTCATGCTCGGGATGACCTTTCTGGTGCGGAGCTGTGCCGGAGGGGGGGAAGGCACCCGCGAGCGTGTTGGTGCGGCTCACGGGTGCCCGCCCTGGTGGATCAGGCGTCGGATCAGCCGTCGGTTCAGGCGATCCAGATGGGGCACGACTGCGGGTCGCCGTACATCGCCGCGGCGACGCTGGTCAGTCGCACGGGGCCGACCTTGCGGACGGTCACCTTCTTCATGGTTGCTCCTCCTCTCGGATGAGTGATCGGGCCGGCGGAGAGCATCTGCCGACCACTTCAGGCTGCGGCAGCGCTGCGGAAGATCGACGCGAAGCCGGACTGGAAGTCCGGATGGAATTCACGAGGGATATTCCGGAAGAGGTACCCTCACGCGGGAAAGACGGCTCCATCAAGGAGTCGTGCGGTGACCAGGGCGATGTCGCGGTCCTGGACCCGCCGGCGCAGCGCCTGAAGGCCCAGGCTGGGCACCGTTCCCAGGGAATCGCGCATCCTCGCCTCGGCGCGCTTGTAACAGGCCGCTGCCTCGCCGTGCTGTCCGCGTCGATAGAGCGCCAGCACCCGCAGCCCGATGACTTCCTCGTCGTGGGGGTAGTCACCCTCCCACTCGGTCAGCCGCGCCACCGCCGCGGCGGGGCGATCGAGGTCCAGCAGACAGCGCGCCAGGAAGACGCGGGCGTCCCGCCGCTCGCGTTCCAGCTGGCCGCGGAAGAGTTCGAACCAGCTCCCCGGCAGGCCCGCCACCGCCGGGCCGTGCCACTCCGCCAAACCTTCCTCGGTCAGCTGGACGGCCTTCTCGAAGGTGCTGTCCCGCAGCGCCGCGGAGGCGGATCGCAAAGCCCTGCGGAACCGGTGCAGGTCCACGTGCAGGGGGTCCACGTCCAGGACGTAGCCCCCGTTGCCTACTACGAGATCCACTCCATGTGGAGCCAGCGCTGATCGTAGCCAGCCGATGTACTTGTAGCGCACCGAGGTACCGGGAAGCTTGTCCCCCCACACCCGGTCGACCAGGGTGTCGGTCGGCACCAGCGCTCCAGGTGTGCGCAGCAGGACGGCCAGGACGCAGCGCGCCTTCGTCGACCGCAGCGCGGTCTCGTGGCCGTCGGCCCACGCCTGAACCGGACCCAGCAGACGGAACTCCATGATTGATCCCCTCCCGGCCGGCCCGTGTGGTTTCCGCGGGTGCCCGCCGGCATGGTCACACCCCCGTTCCGGCATGCGGCAGTCGACGGGATGGCTGTTCCAGCCCGGAGTCTTCGACATCGGGTGCTCCCCGCACCCGGCGGGGCTGCGCCCGCTCCGACACCTTTTAGGGACCACGACCAGGCCGGTAGATCGGTTCACGCTGCGCGGACGGCCCCCATCGCTGGCCGAAGCGACGAATGGCGATGTCAGAGGGCTGTTATAGCGCAGGCGCGTGGTGCTTCTCCCTAGTCGCTTCCACTGCCTCCGGGCAGCGACGCGAGACGGGCCCACTCAAGCGAGTGGGCCCGTCGGAGGAGTTGCTGGGAATCAGAAGGCTGACAGCCCGTTCGGCGTGCCCAGCCCGGTGGGTCCGTCGTAGCCGGTGACGGCGTTGCACTGGTAGTCGCCGCCGCAGTCCTGGAACGTGACGTTGTTGCCGCCGACGACATCGTTGAGCCCGGTCTTGGCGCCGGGGGTGTAGAAGGCTGAGGCGTTGTTGTACTTGGCGGGGTTTCCGGCCAGGGCGATGACGCCGGCGATGAACGGTGAGGAGGCGCTGGTGCCGCCGACGACGTTCCAGCCGGAGGGCAGGCCTTCCAGGTCCGGAGTATCAGTCACGTAGATGGCCGGGCCGGTCTGCGGGTCGGCGTCTGCGGAGACGTCGGCGACCATGCGGCCGGGGCAGTTGGCGTCGGTCTGCCAGGCGGGCTTGTCGACCCAGGCGGAGCAGCCGGAGCCGGCGCCCTGCCAGGCGGTCTCAGACCAGCCGCGGGCGTTGGTGGCCTTGGTCAGGGAGGTGCCGCCGACGGAGATCACCGAGGAGAACACGGCCGGTTCGGCCGGGATGCCGTAGCCGCTGTCCCCGGAGGAGGCGACGATGGCCACGCCCGGGTGCGTGTAGTAGGCGGCGTCGGCGGGCGTCACGCTGGATTCGGTGGCGCCGTAGCTGTTGGACACCTCGGTGGCGCCGAGGCTGACAGCGGTGTTGACGGATTTGCCGAGGTCGTCGCCGGTGGGCTGGTCGGCTTCGACCAGCAGGATCTTGCACTGCGGGCAGGCCGCGGAGACCATGTCCAGGTCCAGGGCGATTTCCACGCCCCAGCCCTGGTCGGCCGGGACCGGGGTGGTCTTGCCCTGCTCGTTGACCTTGGTGAAGCAGCCGTTGGCGGTGGTGCAGGCCGACAGGCCGTAGGTGGAGCGGTAGACCGCCAGGTCCGCCTCGGCCGTGGGGTCGTCCCCGGCGTCGACGATGGCCACGGTCTGGTTCGCGCCGCCGGTGGTCGGCAGCTTGTACGCCGATTGCAGGTCCGCCGGGCCGAACCCGGCCGGAAGCGTCGCCGCAGCCGCCTTCGCCGTACCCGCAACGCGACCGATGTGCGCCGGCTCATGCACGTCGGTGCGGATCTGCGCGAAACACCGAGCGAACCCGGGCTTCGCTGTACCGCACACATCCTTCACGTTGCTCGCGTGCGCAGCGCCGCTCTTGGCAGTCGCCGCAGCAGCCGCACCGGTACTGGCATTCGCTGGCGCGACCACCGCCGCGATCGTGCCGATGGCCAGCACGGTGGCCCCGAGCATCCCCAGCAGCCGGTGGTTTCCTATTCGACTCATGGTTGTGTTCTCTCTCAGCCGATGGTGTAGGCGTTGGCGACGGTCTGGGTGATCGAGCCGCCGAGCGCGTCGGTGGCGGTGACCTTCAGCCACGGCGTGGCGCCCTTGGCGCCGTTCGTCCACAGCACGGCGTAGTGGCCCTGCCCGGCCGGGACCACCGAGGCCGGGGTCCAGGTGGCGCCCTTGTCGTAGGACACGGACACGGTCGCGCCGGTGATCGCCGCCTGCGAACCGGCCTTGCCGTAGCTCTGATGCCCGACCGTCAGCAGCATCCCCGCGACCGGGCCGTGCGTGGTGTTCACGTCGTCGCTGGCGAGCTGGTAGTTCAGATCCAGCACCGGCAGGATCGAGCAGGCCGTCGTGCTGCTGCCCTGCGCGTAGCAGGTGTCGGCAGCCGGCAGCGTCCACTTCGCGTCCGCCGCCGGGTCGTAGGGCACGGTGATGTCGGTGTGCGACACCGTGGACTGGGTGAGCGGGGCCCCGGTGAGGTCCTCGTCGTACACCAGGCGGTAGGTGCCGGGCGTCTGCGACTGGCCGGTGAGGAAGGCGTCCGTGGAATAGTCCTGCGAGAGGACCTGGGCGCCGTCGCGGTAGACGGTCATGTGGCTGACGTTCTGGTAGGAGAACCCGCCCCAGGTGTCCGGCGAGCTGTCCTGAAGCGGGTTCAGCCCCAGCTCCACCGTGTCGCCGTCGGCGCAGGCCCGACAATAGGTGGCAGCCTGGTACTGGCCGACCTGCGGGGTGAGCGGGCCGTGGCCCCAGGTGCGCCACGTCACGCCCGGACCGTTGTAGGCCGGCGCGTCGGTGCCGAAGATCGCGTACTGCGAATCGCGGGACGGCGGTTCCATGGCGACCGCGGGGGAGATGCTCACGCCGTCGAGCGGTGCGCTGTAGTACGTGGTCAGGTGCTCCGGCGTGGGGATGACGTAGCCGATGCCGAAGCCGCCGAGCGTCGGCCCGGAGAACGCGTTCATGTACAGGCCCTGATGGCCGGTGTTGCCGGGGTCGCTGTCGATGGTGTTGTGGACCGTGGCCAGTTTCGAGGCGTCGACCGGGAAGGTCTCGTCGGCGTCGATGTGGTCGGCGGCCGGGTACATCAGGTCGTAGCGGTAGGGGTCCGCGCTTCCGGCCGGGCTCGAACCGCCCCAGTCGACCAGCTGGTACGCGAAGCCGCCGACCTGCGCCGGCGCCGTGGGATTGACGTAGGTCGGTCCGTTGGAGTTCGACAACACGCCGGTGGCCCGCCCCGTGAGATCGGTGCGGGTGAACTGGATGAGGTCGTCGTCGTTGACGGTGGGACGCGGCGTGGCCGCCAGCACCGGCACGGTCGCCAGGCGCTCGTCGGCGGTCACGGTGGTCACGCCGGTGTCGGCGACCGTGAAGTCGGTGTTCGTCACTATGCGCAGCGATGTGATGGTGTCCCCCGACGCGTCGAAGACGGGGAAGAAGGTGGTGGCCGAGTAGTGGCCGGCCGGCACCGCGAGCCGTGCCACGCCGTTGGTCAGCAGGATCGGGGGCAGGGAGACCTTGCTGGAGTCGTCCATGTTGAACAAGAAGGTCTGGCCGCTGGCCCCGGCCCCGTCCGTGTCCACGCCGTTGATCTGCAAGATGTGCAGCGGGTAGTACGGGACCGCCGCGGGTGCGGCGGCCGTTTCCAGGGCCGGAATCTCGTATTGCGACGCCACGAACTGCGCCGGCGCGGTCATGACCGAGTCGGGGATGACATAAGCGTGCTGTGGATTCGGCGCGTAGCGCACGGCCGGTACGGTCCCGCCGTCCGGGCCCAGCACCGTGACCATCGCGGCGGGGCCGGAACCGGTGACGAGGACCCGGTCACCGTTCGGCAGGGTGCTGATCTGAGGCGCCGTCGCCGCATGGGCTTGCGGGACAGCCGTCTGCGCGACGGGTCGCGAAGCGGTCGCCGCGGCGGAGCCGGCGGCTGCCGTGGTCAGCGCCACGGCCATGGCCGCCGCCAGGAGCGGGACACGGTGGGTACGGGCTAGCACAAGTGGTTCCTCCAGATCGTCGGATCAACTCCGGCGTGGTGTGCCTTTCGAAGTACTGACGACCTGAGGGATGCGGTGCGTTATACGTGTTCTTACATTCGGACCCTGTTTCTCGCATGCTGGGACGGCCGCCACGCCGGTGACGACACGGTGGCGCAGCGAAATCGCCAGTGCCTAGGCGGCCGATGCCCAGTCGCGTAACCTGACGGATCGTGCGCAATGTCGTAGTCATCGGAGGCGGGATCATCGGTCTGGCCGTGGCCTGGGAGCTGACCGGGCGGGGGCTGGGCGTCACCGTGCTGGAGAAGGAGGCCGACTGGGCCGCGCACCAGACCGGCCACAACTCGAACGTCGTCCACGCCGGGCTCTACTACAAGCCCGGCTCGTTCAAAGCCCGCATGTCCGTCGCCGGCAACCGGTCCATCGTGGACTTCGCCCGGCGGTACGACGTGCCCGTCGAGGTGTGCGGGAAGCTCGTCGTCGCGACCGGGCAGGACGAGATCCCGGCGCTGGACGTGCTGGCCGAGCGGGCCGTGGCCAACGGCGTGCCGGCGAAGCGGATCACGCCGGCCGAGGCGCGGGAGTACGAGCCGGAGGTCTCGTGCGTCGCCGCGCTGCGCGTGGAGTCCACCGGGATCATCGACTACCCGGGCGTCTGCGCCGCGCTGGTCCGGCTGCTCGGCGAGGCCGGCGCCGACCTGCGGCTGAACAGCGCCGCGCTCGGGATCCGGGCCGGGCGCACCGGAGGCGTCGAGGTCGCCACCGAGGCTGGCATCGTCCGCGCCGACGCCCTGGTCAACTGCGCCGGCCTGCACTCCGATCGGGTGGCGCGCCTGGCCGGGCTGACGCCGTCGGCCCGGATCGTGCCCTTCCGCGGCGAGTACTACGAGCTCCGACCCGAACGCCGCCACCTGGTCAAGGGCCTGATCTACCCGGTACCGGACCCGACGCTGCCGTTTCTGGGCGTCCACCTCACGAGGATGCTCGACGGCAGCGTGCACGCCGGCCCGAACGCCGTGCTCGCCCTGCGCCGCGAGGGTTACCGCTGGACCGACTTCTCCGCGAAGGACGTCGCCGAGGTGGCCGCCTTCCCCGGAACCTGGCGCCTCGCCCGCCGCTACGCGGTCCCGACCGGCCTGGACGAGGTCCGCCGCTCGTTCTCGAGGAAGCGCTTCGCCGCCAGCCTGGCCCGCCTCGTCCCGGCCGTCACCGAGCAGGACATCGTCCGCCACGGCTCCGGCGTGCGCGCGCAGGCCATGCGCCGCGACGGTTCACTGGTCGACGACTTCCTCATCGAGACCGCCCGCGACCAGGTGCACGTCCTGAACGCGCCCTCGCCGGCGGCCACCAGCGCGCTGGAGATCGCGCGGCATATCGCGGACCGGGTGACCGAGGGGAGGTGAAAGCCGAATCCCGAGGGGCGAGACCTTGAGGAGAAATTGATGGAATAATCCCGGCATAGTGGTAGAAACAAGCTCATGGTCGAGCGAGTCGACCGGCGGTGGCCTGTACGCAGAAAACCGCTGATCGCGAGAAACCGGCGCAGCGTGGCTACTCAGGTATTCGCGCTGGAACTCGTGGTCGTCGTGCTGCTGGTGGCCGGGGCGATCCTGGCGCAGGTCCTGGAGTCGCGGCGGAACAGCGACGCCGAGGCGAAGAACAAATCGATCGCCGTGGCGGAGACCTTCGCGCATTCCCCCGGGCTGCTCGCCGCCCTCAAGACGCCCAATCCCTCGGCGATCCTGCAGCCGATCACCGAGGCCACCCGCAAGGTGGCCGGCGTCGACTTCATCGTCGTCATGAACGACCAGGGGATCCGCTACACGCATCCGATGCCGAGCAGGATCGGCCAGCGGTTCGTCGGCACCATCGGCCCGTCGCTGCACGGGCAGGTCTACACCGAGAGCGTGCACGGTCCGCTGGGCCACGAGGTCCAGGCGACCGTCCCGGTGACCGCCCCGGACGGGTCGATACCCGCCCTGGTCTCGGCCGGGCTCGTGGTCAAGCACGTCACCGCCGTCAGCAGCCGGCAGCTGCCGGTGATCCTGGGCACCGGCGCCGCGGGCGTCGCGGTGGCCACCATCGGGACCGCGCTGATCGCCCGCCGGGTGAAGCGCCAGACCCACGGTATGGACCCGGCCGAGCTGGCCCGGATGTACGAGCACCACGACGCCGTCCTGCACGCGGTCCGCGAGGGCGTGGTCATCGTCGGCCAGGACGGGCGGTTGTTGCTGGCCAACGACGAGGCGTGCGACCTGCTGGGCCTGCCCGCCCGGGCCGAGGGCCGGTATCTGGGCGACATCGCGGGCCTGACCCCGGAGACCGTCGAGCTGCTGGTGTCGGGCCGGACGGTCACCGACGAACTGCTCCACGTCGGCGGCCGGCTCGTCGTGGTCAACCAGCGGCCGACCGATCCGCACAGCCAGGCCATGGGCACCGTGGCGACCATCCGGGACTCCACGGAGCTGCTCGCGCTGTCCGGCAAGGCCGAGGTGGCCAGCCGGCGCCTGGCCCTGCTGTACGAGGCCGGCGCCGGCGTGGGGACCACGCTCGACGTCGCGCGCACCACCGAGGAGCTGGCCCGGGTCGCGGTGCCCGGCTTCGCGGACTTCGTCACCGTCGATCTGGCCGATCCGGTGCTGGCCGGTGACGAGCCCGCCGCCGGCGCCGTCAACCTGCGCCGCACCGCTGTCCACGGCGTCGGCGAGGACCACCCGTTCTACCCGGTCGGCAAACTGACCGCCTTCATCCCGTCCTCCCCGATGGCCCGCGGCTTCGACAGCGGCCGCTCGCAGGTCGTGCCCGACCTGGCGGCCGCGCCCGGCTGGCACGCCCAGGACCCGGCGCTGACCAGGCGCATCATGGACTACGGCGTCCACAGCCTGATCACCGCCCCGGTGAAGGCCCGCGGCATCATCCTGGGCGTCGTCAACTTCTGGCGGTCGAAGAAGCCCGGGCCGTTCGACGACGACGACCGCACGCTGGCCGAGGAGCTGGTCGCGCGGGCCGCCGTCAGCATCGACAACGCCCGCCGGTACACCCGCGAGCACGCCATGGCCGTGACCCTGCAGCGCAGCCTGCTGCCGCGTGCCCTGCCCGGCCAGAGCGCCTTGGAGGTCGCCCACCGCTACCTGCCGGCGCAGTCCGGGGTGAGCGGTGACTGGTTCGACGTCATCCCGCTGCCCGGCAGCCGGGTCGCCCTGGTGGTCGGCGACGTGGTCGGCCACGGGCTGCACGCCGCCGCCACGATGGGCCGGCTGCGCACCGCGGTCCACAACTTCTCCGCCCTCGACCTGCCGCCGAACGAACTGCTCGGCCACCTCGACGAGCTGGTCAACCGGATTGACCAGGAGGAGTCCGACAGCGGCGCCGACAGCGGTCCCGGAACCGGTGCCGGCCTCGGCACCGACATCGGCGTCACCGGCGCCACCTGCCTGTACGCGATCTACGACCCGACCACCCGGCTGTGCACCGTCGCGACCGCCGGCCACCCGCCGCCCGCGCTGGTCTCGCCAGACGGCCAGGTCGTCTTCCCGGACCTGCCGACCGGCCCCCCGCTCGGCGCGAGCGGGCTGCCCTACGAGTCGACCGAGGTGGAGCTGGCCGAGGGCACCCAGATCGTGCTCTACACCGACGGGCTGATCGAGGAGCGCACCCGCGACTTCGACGTCGGTATGGACCTGCTGCGCGCGGCACTGTCGCAGCGGGACCGGGACCCGGAGGAGAACTGCCGGGCGGTGCTGGAGGCGTTGCTGCCGGAGCACCCGCAGGACGACGTGGCATTGCTGATCGCCAAGACCAGGGTGCTCGGCCCCGACCGGGTCGTGGAGCGCGACGTGCCCTCCGATCCGGCCGCCGTCGCCGACATCCGGGCCTGGTGCCTGGCGGCGCTGGACGAATGGGGCCTCGACGAGCTGGCCTTCGCGACCGAGCTGGCCCTGAGCGAGCTGGTCACCAACGCCATCAGGTACGGCTCGGAGCCGGTGCGGGTCCGGCTGCTGCGCGACCGGAGCCTGATCCTGGAGGTCTCCGACGGCAGCAACACCTCACCGCACCTGACGTACGCCGCGAGCACCGACGAGGGCGGCCGCGGCCTGTTCATGGTCGCCCAGCTCACCCAGCGCTGGGGGACGCGCTACACGCCGCAGGGCAAGATCATCTGGGCCGAGCAGGCCATCCCGGCGCCGATCCCCACGCAGACGCCGGCGCAAGTCGAGTCTCCGCGTGCTCTGACGCTGCCCTCGGTGTGAGCCGGTGTGAGCCGGTGTGAGCCGGTGTCAGCCGGTGTGAGCCGGTGTGAGCCGGACAGCGTGCCGAGCATCCACCCCGTGAGAGGGTGCTGTCCATGCTCATACCGGAGACAGCAGAAGCCTGTATCGACGATGGGAGCACGATCCTGGTCGCGCCTTCGGCGCGGCACGCTGACGACGCGGTCAAGGACTTCTTCGGTTCGGTGATCACGCCGGAGGAGCTCGCTTCCGGTTCGCTCGACCTCGCGGGGAAGACCGTCTACTTGTACGGCGACGGGTCCGGGACCGGCAATCCGCGATTGGCGGCTGCCGCGAGGGTGTTCGTCATCCGGGAGCTGTCCCGGGTTCCCCTCCGGGTCCACGGCGTCGGCGTGTACTACCGCCGCTTCTTCGACCTCGATGCCGGTCACTTCGCACGGATCAGCGCCGAGCACGAATTCCAGTCCCTGACGGAGTCCACCAAGCCCGGAACGGCCCACCGCAGCGGAATCTATCTGACGCCGGTCACCCCGGACGGCGACGAACTCCATTTCCGCCTGCTCCGGTGCTCGACGAACTTCTCGGGGCCGACCGAGGGCTTCCAGGCCACCGACACGTCCATCGTCGAGGCGCTGAACCGCGAGGCCGCGTCTGTTTTCCGAGACCCGGCGCCGCTGAACCACGTCCTCGCGCAGATCTACCACAACACCCTCGCCACGGCCGAGCGCAAGCAGTCCAAGGCCAAGATCTCGTCGCACGCCGACAAGACCAAGGACATGCCGGCCAACGGCATCATGGCCTTCTGCACCTTCTACGACGGGCTCGACAAGCTTCAGCCGCTGGCCGACGACGCCTTCGACTACGGCGTGAAGCGTGTCAGCGGGCTGACCAAACTCCACTTCCGTCTGAAGGAGTCGGCCGGGGAACGCGACGGGGAGGCGCTCCCGCAGCAGTTCACCCTGACCCTCTATCCCGGCTCCGTGTTCTTCATGCCGCTGTCCACGAATCGCTTGTACACGCACGAGATCCGGTCCTCGATGTTGGACGCCGAACTGCTCCCGACCCGCCTGGGTTACGTAGTGCGCTGTTCGAACGCCGAAGCCGTTCACAAGGACGGCCACACGTTCCTCAAAACGGCCGGAGACCTGGTGCGGCTGGAGCCGCCCACCCAGGCCGGCATGGACGAGCTGCGCAGGCTGTACGCCGAGGAGAACAGGACGACGTCGTTCGTCGACTACGGCGACGAGATCTTCTTCAGCATGAACACGGGGGACTACGTTGCTCCCCGAATCTAGGATCTCGGACGAGGTTCGCTCGTACGCGTTGCCGTTGCCGCTGCCGCTGCCGCTGCCGCTGCCGTCGCCGGTCGAGGGGAATCCCTTTGCGGAGCTCTTTGTCTCGGTCAGTTGGGAAGGCGTGGGGAAGGGCCGGCAAGGCGCCGTGCTCACCAGGATCGAGGACGCGGGCGTCCCGCTCGTACGCACGACCACCCGGTACGGCAGCCCGGCGCAGCGTTTCCGACCGGTGCACGAACGGCTGGCGCGACAGATCCAGGAATGCGCGGGACTTCCGATCGGCTTCAACAACGCCCTCATCGAGGCGTATACGAACGCTTACACCACCATGGGCGCCCATTCCGATCAAGCCCTCGACCTGGCCGATGAATCGTTCATCGCCGTCTTCTCCTGCTACCGGCATCCCGAAGCGGACTCACCGAGGAAGCTGGTCGTCGAACCGAAGGCGCCCGGTGGCGAGAAGTTCGAGATCCCCCTCACTCACAACAGCGTCGTCCTGTTCTCCGTCGCCGCGAACCGCCGTCTCAAGCACAAAATCGTCCTGGACACCCCGGCCCACTCGGCGGACAACCAATGGCTCGGCGTCACCTTCCGGACGTCGAAGACCCTCGTCCAGTACCGCGACGGACAGGCACACCTCCCGCACGGCGACCGCCTCACCCTGGCCGACGACGAGCAGAGCGGCGAGTTCTACCGACTACGCCGCCGCGAGAACAACGAGACGGACTTCACCTATCCGCCGCTGACGTGCACGGTCAGCGAGAGCGATCTGACGCCGCCGGTCTGACCGCGATCGTGTGGCCGGGCAGAGCGCCCCGGCCACACGATTCTGATCGCGGCCCTGTCTGCTCAGCCGACCTGCTCAGCCAATCTGCTCAGCCGACCTGATACGCCGCCACGTACCGCACCGTCATCGTGCCGCCCGACCTGGTGGCGGAGGTCGGCGTGGTGCATCCGCACACCCCGTTCGGGTAGCCGCCGCCCATCGCCAGGTCGAAGATGATCGAGAACTTGTGGTCGATCGCGGCCGTCCAGGTCGCGGTCGGCACCTGGCTCTCGTTGATCTTGAAGAACTGCGTGCCGTCCAGATACCAGGTCACCGATTCCGCCGACGCCTTGGTGCGATCGACGATCACCGTGTACGTGTGGAAGCCGGACTGGCAGCCCGAACAGGCCTTCAGGCCGCTGCCGATGCCGTTCGTCTCGTTGCACGGGCCGCCGGGATCGGTGCCGCAGTGCATCGTGCCCGAGTGCTTCGACAGGGCGTTGACGTCCTCCAGGATGTCGAGCTCGCCGTTCTCCGGCCACTGGCCCGGCCCGAGCATCCAGAACGCCGGCCAGTAGCCCAGGCCGCCGGTCGGCTGCTGGATCGAGGCGGTGACCTCCAGCTTCCCGCCCGCCGGCGCGCCGACGTTCGCGGTGGTCGTCTGGATGCGCCCGGAGGTCCAGGCGCTGCCGCTGCGCAGTGCCGTGATCTTCAGGTCGCCGCTGCCGTCCAGGTGCACGTTCGCGGTGGATTTCGTCATGGTCTCGATCTCGCCGGTACCGAAGCTCGAGCCCGGCCCGGTGTCGTACTTCCACTTGCCGGTGTCGACGCCGGTGCCGGCCGCGCCGCCGAAGTCGTCGCTGAAGACCGTGCTCCAGCCGGACGGCGGACCGGGCACCGCCGCCGAAGCGGCGGTGGTGTTCGCGACCGCCAGGCCGGCGGCCGACAACGTGCACGCGGCGAGCATGGCCAGGACGGAGGTCGGCCGCCGGCGGCGCGAGCTCGGCAGGCTGTTCTTACGCGGGTGTCCGAACATGGATGGGGGCTCCTGTTCCTGCTCTACCAACCGACGGCGACGACCATGTACTGCGGATCGCTGACCGAGATATCAGAGGACTGGCCCGCGTAGTCGTCGTAGGGGAAGCCGTAAGCCAGGCCGTTGATGGCGTTCTGGTGCCAGAACTCCGCGTAGTAGTTCGCCGGGGCGCTCTTGTAGAAGTTCGACGCCACGGACTGTTGCGCGATCGGCAATTGCGCGACGTGGCGGTTGATCCCGGCGCAGAGCTGCGCGTTGGTGGCCAGCGTCCCGGCGCAGCCGAAGATCTGGGCGGTCGTGTCCGAGGTGTCGCCAACGGACGCGGCGTAGCTCTTGTAGTAGTTCGCGTTCGCCCCGCCGGGTTGGAACGCCGCGTAGTCGCCGGGCGACGGGATTCCGTACGGCGCGTTGTCCGTCGCCAGTCCCTTGAACGCGGTCGGCACGAAGTTCTTGAACCGGGAGAAGGTCGCCGAGCGGCTCTCCTGGAACGTGGCGTAGTCCTCGCCGACCTCCTGGTTCGACCCGTTGTGTCCGTGCAGGAGCAGGGCGAGCTTGAGTCCGAAGCGGTCGACCCGCGTGGTGTCGACGTTGATGGACGACGTGCCCACGGTGAACTCGATGAAGTCGTAGTACTTCCCGCTGGGCGAGCCGAGGTAGAAGTACATGCGCCCGGCGGAGTTCGCGGGCATGTCGATGTAGGGCCGCTGGGCGATGGACTTCACCTGGCCGTTGAAGCTCCAGTAGACCTCGCTGTCAGACCTCGCTGTCAGACCGCGTACGACGTTTCCGTAAACGCTTCCGTCATGTTTCGTCAGCCTGTGACCGGTTTCCCGATGCGTCAAGCGGTTGCCGGGGTTCGAGTCTCCGACATGGTCGGAGACTGCGACGTGAGGAGAAACTTTCAGGGCCTTGCTCTAGATCGCGCTGAGATAGCAGATCGCCTTGTGGAAGCCGTGGTCCCAGTCGTCCTGCAGGCTGGGGTAGATGATCTTGTAGTTCAGGTCGGTCGCCCCGGGCAGCATGTACTGCTGGGCCTCACTGTCCGGGACCTGGGCCACGGCCGACTTGCAGAAGCTGTCCGCCTGGTCCTGCGCTTGGTCGTACGGGCCCGCCAGGTCGCCCACCGCGAAGACTTTCACGCTGGTGGAATCGCCGCACGACACGACCTGCGGCGGCTTGGGAGCCTCGCCGGCCTTCAGGAACTGCCCGAACGGCGCGTTGTCGATGATGCAGTCGTTGGCCTGGATCGAGTTGAGCGTGTCGACGTACGTCTTGTATCCGGCGTCGTCTCCGTGGCTGCCACACCCCGCGGTGACCAGCGCCGCAGCCGCGACGATGGTGAAGGAAAGCACGCGTCTCGTTGTCATGACGGTGTGTATATCAGCCGTCAGCGATAGGCGACGAAGCGAAATGGAGGACCGGTCCTCCAGGAAAGGTCAGGAATCAATGCCGTTCATTCAACGCTTGCCGCGAATCAAAGTCACAACCGCGCGTGGCTGGTGATGTCCTCGCTGAACGCCTTCAGCAGTTCCGGCGTCGCCGTCGGACGGCACTGGCCGAGAGCTGTGAGGTAGTCCTTTGTGGAGGCACCGGGCAGGCCGTCGTCGTGCACGAACACCGCCCGTTCGAACGCGGACTGCGCGGCGATCCGCGCGGCGTGGCCGATGTCGGCGGGACTGAAGCCGTCGCTGGCCGCGACCAGCGCGTGCAGGTCGACGGCGTGCTGCGAGGAGTCGGCGTGGTGCGCCCACATCGCCTCGCGGGCCGCCGCGTCCGGCGGGCCGATCGGGATGACGTAGTCGAACCGCCCCGGACGCAGGAACGCCGGGTCCAGAGCCCGCACCGAATTGGTCGCGCACACCAGCAGCCGACCGGAGTGCTCCCGGAAGGCCGGAATCAGTTTGAGCAGCTCGTTGGTGACCCCGTGCACCCCGGAGGACGGCACCCCGTCCCGCACCGCGGCGATCTCCTCGACCTCGTCGATGAAGACCACGACCTGCTCCAACTCCGCGAGCAACGCGAACGCCTCACGCAGCGCCGCCGCCAGGTTCCCCCCGTCGGCCAGCCGAGAGGGCAGCAGTTCGACGAACGGCCACCCCAAACGCGAGGCGATGGCCCGCGCGAACGTCGTCTTCCCGGTCCCGGGCGGCCCGAACAACGCGATCGCCCGCGGCGCCGCCACCCCGTGCCTGGCCGCGAGCTCAGGCTCGGCCAGCGGCAGCACCACACAGCGCTCGATCAGACTCCGCTCCGCAGCCATCCCCGCCAGCCTGGTCCACAGATCACCGGCCAACGTGCGCCCACCCAACCGCTCCAGCGCATCGGCGCCGGCCACAGCGACCGGCTCGACCCGCTCGAAGTAGGCCACCGCGGAGCGCCGCTCGTACCCGGCATTACGGAGCCCGTCACCGAGCAACTCCTCCTCAGGCAGGATGTACGCGATCCGCCGGACACGACTCTCCACCAACCGCCGCTCCAGCTCGAACAACAACCCGCTGGCCAACCCCCGCCCCCGCCACGCCGGCTCAATGGCGATCCGCATGATCCAAGCCCGGTCCCCGGTGACTGTCGCAAGAGCGGCGCCGATCATCACCCCGCCCTGCGTGACGACCGCGGCAGGCTGCCGAGTGGTCAGGGCATTGATACACTCGCCGAGCGAGAACACAGACTCCTGACCCAACGGCGCAGTGGTGTCCATCAGATGCACGACCGCCGCGAGGTCTTCCTCGCGGTATTCACGGATCAGCCAGTTCACGGATATCGGACTCCCGCCCACGCACTCATGGTCTCTGTGCGCAGAACGTAGAGGACGTCACGAGAGCGGCGGAACTAGACGGAGTGGCAGGCGGCGTACCGCAACGACAACAAAATGTATGGCTGCATTTTTCGTACCGGCGCGCTTGGCCTCTGTGTGGGGCAGCTTCTTATGCGGGTGCGGGTGCGGGTGCGGGTGCGGGTGCGGCTGGGGTGGGGCTTGCAGGCGTTTCTTGACGGCTTCGCGCATGGTTTACGGGATTCGTTGGTGGCGCGGGTCGGGGGTGGCGCTGGTTTCGTGGGGCGGCGGTGGTGTGGGTAGGTGGTCGGGTCTAAGGCCACAGTCAAGAGCAAGAGCGACAGTCAAGGGCAAGGTCAAAGGCTACAGGCGCCTCCGGCGGCGCCTTCGCGGCGTGCGGCCTCGCTCCGGGGAGTGGGGGCCGCGCTGCCCGGCGGCGGCCGCTGCTTGTGGTCGCCTCTGTCCCGGATTCCCCGTCGCATCGTCGCCAAAAGGAAGCAGACCGGTCCGGTGGTATCAAGTCGGATCACACGCTGCTGTGCTCCAGTATCAGCGACTTGACACCACCGGCCCGGCCTGCTTGGCTACGCCCGCCGACGCGACGGGGCATCCGGGACAAACCCCACGTGTGGTGTGGACGAGGTCCACTCGGCGAGGCACAGCGGCGGCCGGGCGGTGTGTGCGTGAGGCGCGGGGATCCTTCCCGCAGGCCGGGACGGAGGCGACCAACGCTCAGACCGCCACCCACGCGGGGTCTGTTGATCCCTCAGAGCCGAGGCCGCTCGCCGCGCAGGCGCCGCCGGAGGCGCCCTTTAGTTCTTGACCTGGCTCTTCGCAGTTGCCCTCGCCCTTGACTGTCGCAGTAGACCCGCCCACCTACCCACACCACCACCGCCCCGCGAAACCAGCGCCACCCCCGACCCGCGCCACCAACGGAACGGATCCCGCAAACCATGCGCGAAGCCGTCAAGAAACGCCTGAGCCTGTCAACCCACGAACAAACCGCAACCAGCCACACCCACCCACACATATGCCAGGCGCGCCCATTTCTCCGTGCCCGGTGGAGTGGACCGACACTCAGACGTTGTGGAACGTCACCCGAACGCCCCCGAGAATGATCACCGAACCGTCACGCAGATCGGCCGTGCGGACACGCCGGCCGTCCACAAAGGTTCCATTCGTGGAGCCGAGGTCTTCAATGGTCGCCGTGCTGCCAAGACGGATGGCGGCATGCCGTGAGGAGACGCCCGGGTCATGCATCCGGACATCCGCCTCCGGACTGCGCCCGATGATGGTCATGCGCGTGGACAGCGCGATCCGGGCCCCGTTCATCTCCAGCCAAGGCGCCGACACCTGCCGCGGGCTCGGACTCGGAGCCGGAGCCGGGGCGGGGGGCTGGCTGGCCGGCAGCGCGACGCTTCGGACGCGGCATACTCCGACGGCCAGGTCCTCGGCGGACTCCAGGCGCACCGCGAGCGGGCCGACCAGGAGGTAGCGCTGCTCGTGCACGTGTGCGCGGACGGCGTCGTTCAGTTGCGCCGCCAGCTCCGCCGCGTAGGGCGCGAGCCGGGTGAAGTCCTCGGGGGCCATCTGCACGACGTAGTCGTTGGCCGCCACCGAGCGTCCCTGCCCGCGGGCCACGACCGTGTCGTCGCACTCCCGTCGCAGCTCAGCGGCGATCTCGGCGGGCACCAGCTCGGCCTTGAAGGCACGTGCGAAGCCCCCGCTGATCAAGTTGTCCAGTCGCCGTTCGACACGGTCGAGCATTCCCATTCCGGCACCATCCTCCCGCGTCCTCCCGCGTACACACCATACGCGTGGAGCGGCGCCTTGCGGACCAACGAAACGACGGCCGACTACCAAGGGCGTTTGGCCCAGTGGCTGATGATGGTGGTGTCCGCTGCTTCAATCCCCAAACCGGTGAGGTCGCGGGCGAGGAAGTCGTAGAGGGCGGCGGGGTCGCTGAGCCACACGTGGAGGCTGAGGTTGCTCGGCCCGGACGTGGCGAACGCGCCGTGGACGACGGGGTGTGCGGCCAGGGCGCGGCCGGCCCGGTCCAGGTGGTCGGGGCGGACCCGGAGTCTGAGCCGGGCGTCGAGGTTCAGGCCGAGGCGTCGCGGGTTCACCAGCACCTGGGTGATGAGGCGGCCCTCCTGGACCAATCGGCTGATGCGGCGGCGGACTGTCGACTCCGGGAGTCCGGTGCGTGCGGCGACCGTCGCCGCGGGGAGCCGGGCGTCGGAGATGAGCGCATCGATGATCGCTCGTTCGTGGGCGTCGGTCTCGACTCCGTAGGAACCATTCGTGGCGGCGGTGCCCGTTCCGCTTCCGATGCCCTGGGTCAGCGTGCTGATTTCCTCGGCGTCGAGGACCTTGTGGCGCCATTCCGACGTGACGCGCAGGACGCGCAGGACGGTGGCCGCCTCCACCGATATGACCGCCGGCGTGGCCGGGAGAAGCTGGAAGACCAGGGGGTCGCGCGAGCCGGGCTCGGTCGCGGCGATGGCCTCGATCTCGTCACCGGACGTCGTGATGTCGACGAAGGGGACGTCCTCGCGGGCCATCAGCGAGCGGGCCACGGCGTCGAGCTTGTCCCGGCGCACCCGGATGTGCAGCAGCTGCGCACCGGTGAGGCCGCCCTCGCGCGGGCGTGCGATCGGTGAGATCACCACACGCAACGTGCCGTCCGCCGTCATCGCCTGCCAGCGGCGGCGCACGGTGTTCGGGCTCAGGCTCAGGACCGCGGCGGCTTTCTCGGCGCTGAGGCGGGCGTCGTACTGCAGGACGGCGATCAGCCGCTGATCCTGCGGGGACAGAACAGAATTCGCCGTCGCGCGTGCCATGGAGATGAGTTTCGCCCATCGCGGCTGCGCAAGGCCCGGTGGCCCGGACCTCCGCGGTGAGGATGTATCCCATGCCTGGCCTTACAACGAGCACGAACAGCAGCACCGACTTCACAGCGAACCGAGAGAAGGCCACGTTCGACAGCGACGGCATCGACCTGGCCGCCTGGTACTACCCGGGCACCAACAGCGCCTGCGTCATCATGGCCGGCGGCTTCGGGGTGACCAAGGAACCCGGCACCGACCTGTTCGCCGCGAGGTTCCAGGCCGCCGGATTCCACGTCCTGGCCTTCGACTTCCGGCGCCTCGGCGAAAGCGGGGGCCGGCCGCGGCAGGTCGTGCGCATCCGGCAGGAACTCGACGACTACCAGGCCGCGATCGCCTACGCCGCGACCCTGCCCCGCGTCGACCCCGCCCGCCTGGCGGTCTGGGGATTCTCGCTGTCCGGCGGCCACGTACTCCGCATCGCGGCCCGCAACCCGCAGCTGGGCGCGGCGATCGCGCAGACCCCCAACGCCGACTGCCTGGCGATCGTCCGCAACGCCTCACGCCACCAGAAGCCGCTCGCGATGCTGCGCCTCACCGGCCGTGCGCTCCTGGACGTCGTGGGCAGGCGGGTGGGCCTTCCGCCCCGCCTCGCGCCGCTCAACGGCAGACCTGGCACGGTCGCGTTCCTCACCACGCCGGATGCTCAGCAGACCGAGCGCGCGCTGAACCACGGCAACCGATACCCGGACTGGCGCCAGGACGCCGCCGCTGACTTCGCGCTGCGTCTCGGCTTCTACCGGCCCGGCCGGGACGCGTCCCGGATCCAGGTGCCGCTGCTGGTCGTGGCCTGCGACCAGGATCAGTCGGCCCTGCCCGGCCCGGCCATCGCCGCCGCTGTCCGGGCACCACGTGGTGAGCTGATCCGCCTCCCCGGCGGCCACTACCAGCCCTTCCTGGACGGGCACGACAGAGCTGCCGAGGCGCAGATCTCCTTCCTACAGAAACACCTGGTTCCGGAAGCCGTTACAGGGTCGCGATGACCGCGCCGAGAATACGGACACCGGTCCAGTCCGAACCGACTCAGACAGTTGCGACGCTATGCGGGTTCTCGCTTAGTACCAGCGCTCGTTCGCGTTGTTCGCGTCCCCGGCGTGCGCGTACACGGATCCCCAGGTGCCGTTGCCGGTCCAGTCCAGGTAGTAGCCGTTCGCGACGCTCACGAGCTTCCAGCCGTTGCCCGATCCCTGGGACTCCTCGTGCCAGCGCTCGGCCGTGCTGGTGTGGTTCGGCGTCGGGTTGCAGTTCTCGGTGACGACACTGCGGCCGTAGGCCGCCAGGCAGTGTCCGTAGACGTCCACCTCGTTCCAGGTGCCGTCGCTGTTCTCGTTGTCGTACCACTGGAAGGGCTGGCCGTTCACGTTGAGCGAGCCGCCGCCGGACTGCGCCCAGAGGTAGCCGCCGAGACCGCTCTGCCACGTGATGAGTGCGCCATATCCGCTCGCCGGCGTGACGGCCGGCGCTGCTGCGGATGCGGTCGTCGGAATGCCGACGGCGAGGAGCGTGGCCGCGGCGAGCCCGGCCGTGGCGGTGGCGAGCATTCGTCGAGTGCGCATGGTTTTCCCCTTCACGTTCTGATGCGAGGACGTCCCCGGGCCGGTGTGCGGCTGCCGAGGACGTTGTCGCTGTTCCTGCTGGTCAGGGTTTCAGGGGGTGTGGGGGCACGTCATTGGCGTAGCATCGCCGGATTGTTGGCGCTGAGTCTCCCCGCTGGGTCCGGGGGGCTCCCCATGTCCGGTCCTGAGCATTAGCCTTCCCCTCACCCAAGAGGTGATCGCGTGAACGCGGATGAGCACCGTGTGTTATCGGCGCCGGGGCTCGTCCGACGACAGGGAGGATCTGGGACGTGCGGACCATCAACCGAGTGCGGGCCGGCGCAGTCGTCGTCGCCGTCATGCTCGCGCTTTCGGCTTGTGCCGGCAGCTCGTCGAAGTCCGGGGGCGGCGGTTCCTCGGCTTCCACCGGGAACGCCGGCTCGACCGGTTCCAATCACACCAAGCCCACGGTGGAGATCGGCGTGCAGGGCCCGCTGTCCGGGGCCAACCAGGCTCTGGGCCTGAACATCGACTGGGGCGCCAAGCTGGCCGTCCAGCAGGAGAACACCAAGGGCGACCTGCCGTTCAACCTGGCCATCAAGGAAGCCGACGACCAGGGCGACCAGTCCAAGGGCGCCTCGGCGGCGCAGCTGCTGATTCAGGACCCGAAGGTGGTCGGCGTGGTGGGCCCGGCCTTCTCCGGCCCGACCGCCGCCGCCGGCGCGCTGTACTCCAGTGCGGACCTGGCGGCCGTGAGCGTGGCGACGCGTCCGTCGCTGACCAGTTCCGGCTTCAAGACCTTCTACCGCGTCGTGGCCAACGACAATGTGCAGGGCCCGGCGGCCGCCGACTACATGGCCAAGGTGCTCAAAGTGACCAACGTCTACGTGGTCGACGACAAGTCCCAGTACGGCCAGGGCCTGTCGCAGGCGACCGTCGCCGAGCTGAAGAAGGACGATGTCACGGTCGAGACCGACAGCGCGGCGGCCGGCACCCAGGACTACTCGCCGTTGGCCTCCAAGATCGCCGGCTCCGGAGCCCAGGCGATGTACTACGCGGGCTATTACGCCGACGCCGGAGTGTTCGCCAAAGCGCTGAAGGCTGTGAGCTACAACGGCAAGATGCTCGCCGGCGACGGATCGAAGGACCCGAACTTCATCGCCACCGCCGGCCGGGACGCGGCCGAGGGCTGGCAGCTCACCTGCCCCTGCTTCGACCCCGCCACCGACCCGAAGTACGCGGCCTTCACCGCGGACTACAAGAAGCTGGCCAACGCCGAGCCGGGCACCTACTCCATCGAGGGCTACGACTCGGCGAACACCATCATCAGCGTTCTGAAGAGCCTGAACACCGCCAGCCCGACCCGCCAGGCCGTGGCCGAGGCCATGGGCAAGGTGGACTACCAGGGTCTGTCCAAGGAGATCAAGTTCACTGCCAACGGCGAGGTCTCGGGCACGTCGATCTACGTCTACCGGGTCAAGAACGGCGCGATCGACCTGATCGGTGATATTTCCAAACTGATCGGCGGCTGAGCAGCGCGGTTGGCCGAGGAATTCCGTTGAGGCCGACTCCCCGTCGGAAGCCGGCCTCAACGAGCCCTTATATGTCTAGCGAGCCCTTGTCCGTCTACGGTCCTGATCTGCCGAAGGCTTATGCGGCGATTCCGAACACGTGCAACGCGCCCTGGTTGGCACTGCTCGGCAACGTGACGCTGGCGACCGTCTTCCCCGCGGTCAGGGAGATGGCGCTGGTGGCGAACACCTTGGTGGCGACGCCGTCGCGGCCGCCGGAAGTGGTGTCGCGGTATGCGGTGCTGACAGCGACCGTGTTGCCCGACTGGACCGAGGCGCTCCCGCCGTTGAGCGTCCAGTCCGAGAACGACAGCGTCACGTTCTGGCTCGTGCCGTCGGTGAAGTTCACTTTCGCGGTCCCGGTGGAGGGGCCGTTGGTGGCGGCGCCCAGGAAGGCGATGCTGCCGGAGGTGCCCGCTCCCGATATCGCGACCGTCTGACCCGCGGCCTGGTAGTTGTCCGGCGCCCCGGCGGCCACGTTCGGCCAGGTGAAGGTCTTCCCCGACGCGGTGATGGGCGAGCCCGGGCTGATGCCGGCGGTGGCCAGGGCCTGGGCCGAGTAGGCCCAGCCGACGCCGTCGAAGTTCGGGCCGGACGAGCCGTCGCTGGCGATGCCCGTGTTGTTGTACGTCGCCGTGCCGCCGCCGCCCGAGCCGCTGTTCTTGTAGAGGGCGTTGCTGCCGTACAGCGCCTGGGTGAAGGACGAGATGTACGCGCTGGCGTCCGTGTCGGGCAGGTTGTAGGTGTTGAAGACGCCGTAGCCGTTGCTCACGGTCTGCTGCGCCAGGGTGGTCGCGGTCGACGACGAGGTGTTCTGGATGTCTATCGCCGCCGGGGCGAGCTGCGCCTTCGTCAGGCCGGGCACCCCCGGCACGCCCCAGGTGCCGTAGTACGGGTTCCAGCTGTAGTTGATCAGGCTGCCGACGTTGATCCCGCCGTAGGACAGGCTCGTCGAGGACGGCCCGATGTAGTACAGCGAGATGATCTTGTTCGGCATGTCGTTGCGCAATGCCTGGACCAGGTAGGGGAACGACCACGCGTTCGGCTGACCGGTGCCGTTCGTGCCGTAGTCGGCGTACTCGTCGTCGAAGTCGATGCCGTCCAGGCCGTAGGTGGTCACGGCGTTGGACAACAGCGTGGCGAACGCGGCCGCGCTGGCCTGGTCGGGGAAGTTGGCGAAGCCGGCGCCCTGGTGGTTCCCCAGGATGGACAGCAGGACCTTGATTCCCTTGGCCTGCAGCGGTGCGATCTCGGTCGCGGCGTTGTCCAGGACCGCCTGCACCTGCGGGTTGAAGTACAGGGTGGCTTTGGTGCCGTCGTAGTTGATGTTCGCGGCGAAGATGATGGCGATGTCGAACACGTTGGCCCCGTTCGAGGCCAGGGTGTAGTTGCCGACGCTGGTGATGCTGTTGGTGTTGACCTCGACGTAGGCGGTCGAGATCGGACCGGACTTCGTGGCGGCCGGTACTGCGGCGGCCGCAGCGGCGGCGGCCGGGGTGCCCGCCTGGGCGCGGACCACGGCCGAGGACGTCCCGAGGACGGCGACGGCCAGGCCGGCGTCGCGCAACAGGCGGCGGCGGGTGATCCGCGTCGACGAACTGTTCGGACTGTCGTTCATGACCATCTCCTTTGATCCAGTCTGCTGATACCTGTGCGAGTGCCGGGTGGTGCCGCCGAGAGAGATAAAGCGCTCAAGCAAGGGCACTATCCACCCGGCGGAGTGCCGGGTCAAGAGCCTGATCCGGCCGGAAATCCGCGTCGATCACGGCCCAGGACGGCGAGGTGCAGTGCGCCGTGTTCGGGTAGCGTGCCCCCGTGACGACACCCGAGTACCCGCTCGACGCCCCGCGCCCGCCCGGCGGCGGTAAGCCGGCCGGTCCGTCCGGTCCGTCCGCCCCCTCACGCAGCCAGCAGATCGTCACCGCGGGCGTCCTCGGCGCCCTCGCCGGCGCGGCCCTGGGCGGCCACCGCGGCAGGCGCGGGGCCGCGCTGGGCGCCCTGGCCGGGGCGGTCGGCCTGGGGACGGTCGAGGCGGTTTCCCGGGCCCGCCAGCGGCCCGGACAGATCCCGGCCTGGTGGGCGCGCGTCGCCGCCAGCGGCGCGATCGCGGCCCCGGTCGGCTGGGCCGCCGGCCGGGCGACGGGCGCCGGACCGGTGGTGGTCGGCACCGCCGCGGGGGCCGTCGCCGGAGGCCTGGGCCTGCGCCCGCAGAAGGTCGCGCTCGGACCGGTGCTGGGCGCCGCGATCGGCCGCGGCCTGGCCACCCGGCCCGGACTCGGGGCCCCGGCGGTGGTGGCCGCGGCGACCGTGGTGGGCTTCCGCGCGGTGTCGGCGCTGGTGTTCCCCGACCCCCAGGTCAGCCTTTTGGCGGAGCGCGTCACCGAGCGCGACCTGCCCTTCGTCGTGCCTCTGGAGGCGCGCACCCGGTACGTCGGCACCGGATACGTGCGCGATCTCGCGAAGGTCCTCGGCGGCACCTACGTGCCGGAGACGCAGGACGTCGGCATCGTCGCGTCCCTCGACGACCTGGAGGGCCCGGACTTCGACCCGTCGAAGGCCGATCCGCTGGTCCGCGAGTTCTACGAGCACACCACCCGATTCACCTTGGACATCGTCCCGGAGTGGCGCACCTGGGTCCGACCGGGCTACCTGCTCTACCGCACCCTGCTGGCCCGCCCCCTCGGCCAGGCGAACGTCCCGATGAACCAGCGCGAGACGCTGCGCGGGATCCGCAGCCGGATCGACACGATCGTGCGCCCGGAGGACGACACCGTGGCGGTCCGCGGCTGGATCCGCTCTTTCGCGGACAACGACGAGCCGATCTACATGGGCATCTACACCACCTACCGGAACGCCGGGCGCGGGTACGTCAGCGTCGGATTCCCGTTGCCGCAGGCCAGTTTCACCGCGACCCTGCTGCCGAAAGCCCGCCCGGACGGCGGCCTGATCCTGACCAGCCGCAGCGACCTGGACCAACCCGGCCACTACCTGACCTACATCGACTCGGAGTCGCGCGAGCTGACCAGCGCCGTGGTGCAGGGCTTCGCCGAGCAGTTGGACGTCTATGTGGAAGACGGGGAACTGCGCGCCGAACACGCTTTCTGGGTGTTCGGTCTGCCGTTCCTCGTCCTGCACTACCGCATCCAGCGCAAGCCGAAGGCTGCGCACTAGACGAGGTTCGCCGGTCGTGCTCGCCGGTCGCCGGTCGTGCTCGCCGGGCGACGAATTCGTGAATTCGTACCCTGCGATACCGTTCGCTCTGGCGTTCATGACAACGTTGTCGTAGCGTTCGGCGCAGAGGGATGCGGGCCTCGGCGGACCGCGCCGACGACGCATCCCCGTCGCCGGCGGCGCACTTCGTCGGAGCGCTTGCTCCGAGTGATCAGGACCGTCCCATCGCCCGAGCGAGAGGTTCCTCATGCATTCGTCCGGCAGGCGTACGGCAGTGCGCGCCGCCCGTGTCGCAGCCCTCTGTGTCGCGTTGGCTGTCCCCATCCCCTTCGCGGCGCCGGCCGGCGCGGCCGCCGCGCCGCTCTACACCGTCACCGATCTCGGGACGCTGGGTGGCGACCTCAGTGTTGCCAACGGGATCAACAACGCCGGGGTCGTCGTCGGCTACAGCGATCTGGCCTCCGGCAGTCAGCACGGCTTCCGCTGGTCCGCCGGGACCATGTCCGACCTGGGTGTCGAGGCCGGGGGCGGCGACAGTGTGGCGAACGCCGTCAACGACGCCGGTCAGGTCGCCGGTGAAGCGACACGCTCCGACGGCGGCTACGCGTATCCGGTTCGCTGGAGCGCCGCCGGCGTCCTTCAGGATCTTGGCGGTCCGGTCACCAACCGGCTGGGCGTCGGCAACGCCATCGACCCCTCCGGCCGCGTTGCCGGCGGTCAGCGTCCGGCCGACTCCGAGGGCAGTCCGGAGGCGATTCTGTACGACACGGCCGGCAACCCCACTGAGCTGAGCACGCCGACCCAGACCCTCGGCGCGGCCACCGGCATCAACGCACGGGGCCAAGTCGTCGGCGGCCCGGCGTTCGTGTGGCAGAACGGGACCCTGACCATGCTGCCGGTGCTGCCCGGCGGTCAGGGCGGATCGGCCAACGCCATCAACGTCTCCGGCACGATCGTCGGCACCGTCGGCCGGACCGGCACGCTCGGCGGCCTGGACGCCGCGCTCTGGCAGAACAACACCCTGACCGACCTCGGCACCATCGACGGCATCCAGTACAACCAGGCCACCGCGATCAACGCCGCCGGTCAGATCGTCGGCACCGCCGATCCGGAATGCCAGCCCTGCGCGGCGCCGGAGGCCTGGCTCCGCCAGCCCGGCGGCGCGCTGACCGCGTTGGACACCCTGATCCCGGCCGGCTCCGGCTGGACCCTTCAGGGGGCCACCGGCGTCAACGACCGCGGCCAGATCGTCGGCGTCGGCCTCCACAACGGCCACAAGCGCGCGTATCTGCTCACCCCGGCCTTCGCCGCGACCGTCAACTTCGAACCGGCCGGGGCGCCGGTCCCGACCGGGTACGCGGCCGACACCGGCGCCGTCTACGGTGCGCGCTCCGGCGGCCTGACCTACGGCTGGAACATCGACAACGCCGTCAACACCCGCGACCGCGACTCTGCGACCTCTCCGGATCAGCGTTATGACACGCTGATCCACATGGAGCGCACCGGAAGCGCCACAGTCTGGGAGCTGGCGGTGCCCAACGGCCGGTACACGGTCCACGTCGTCAGCGGCGACCCGGACAACATCGACAGCGTCTACAAGATCTCCGTCGAAGGCGTGCTCACCGTGTCGGGAACGCCGACCGCCGCCAACCACTGGATCGAGGGGACCAGTCTGGTGACCGTCTCCGACGGCCGGTTGACGATCACCAATGCCGCGGGCTCGAGCAACGACAAACTCGACTACGTGGATGTCATCGCCTCTTGATGGCCTCCTGATCGCCTCCTGATTGCCTTCTGATCGTCTCCTGATCGACCGGCCGCCGCCGGGCTCAGTCCGGCGGCGGCTGTTCGCCGGACCCGCGCACGACGAGCCGAGTGGGAAGGACCACTCGCCGGGCGGGCCCGGCGAGGCCGGCGAGGCGTTCGAACAAGAGCGTCGCCGCGGTCCGGCCCAGGCCCGCCGGATCCTGCGCGACCACGGTGACGCCCGGCGTGACCAGGTCGGCGAATTCGAAGTCGTCGAAGCCCACCAGCGCCGGCCGGTGCGGGGCGCCGCGGTCGCTGTCCTCCCGGCGCCCGAACTCGCGCAGCACCTGCGTGGTGATCCGGTTGTTCCCGGTGAACAAGGCCGTGACCCCCGCCGGACCGCCGAGCAGCCGGTCCAGCTCCACCCGCAGCCGTTCCACGTTGTGCCGCAGCCGGCCGGGCGCCGGTTCGCCGGCCGCGATCCAGGACTCGTCGACGGGCAGGCCGTGCGCGGCCATCTCCTGGCGATATCCGAGCAGCCGCTGCTGCGCGGTGAAGACGTCCGGGTCGTCGCCGAGGAAGCCGATGCGCCGGTGGCCGCCCGCAATCAGATGCCTGATACCGCTTCGCGCGCCGCCCACGTTGTCCGCCAGGACGGCGTCGGCGTCGAGGTTCACCGGCGGCCGGTCGACGAACACCACCGGCAGCCCGGCGGCCAGTTCGGAGGCGAGGTAGGCGTGGTCCGGGGCGGCGGTCACGATCAGCAGACCGTCCACCCGCCGCGAGCACAGGGTCAGGGCCAGCTTCCGCTCATGGACGGGGTCGTCGTCGCACGAGCTGGTGAACAGCAGACAGTCGTGGCCCGCGGCGACCTGTTCCACGGCACGCGTGACCGTCGAATAGAACGGGTCTGCGACATCCTCGACGAGCAGCCCGATCTCCGCGGTCCGACCGGTCCGCAGCTGCCGCGCCGAGTCGTTGCGCCGGAACCCCAGCCGGGCGATCGCGTCCAGGACGCGCAGCCGGGTCTCCTCCACGACTCCGGCGTCGCCGTTGACGACCCGGGAGACGGTCTTCAAGCTCACGTTGGCCTGCGCCGCGACGTCGTTCATGGTCGCTCGTCGGGTGCGGATTCCGGCAGCCTTGTACGGGTTCTGCGCTCCCATTTGGAGGCGATTCTACGCCGCGGGTTCGGCCCCGGCGCAGTACGTCAGCGGCGCCACGATCCGCGTCGACGGCGGACTCATCCGCTCCGCCTTCTGAGCACGCCGGCAGCCTGACGGCGCGCGCTGTTCGCGCGCGGGCCGTCGGACGCCCGCCGCTTTCCCCGGTGCGCCGAGCTGTTCCCTTACCGCGAGTCGCCGCTCGTGATCGGTTCGAGCATGCTCGCCAACAGCTCCGCCAGCCGGTCGTCATCGGCGCCGGCCAGCGCCTCGGTGCCGATGACCGCCCGCAACAGCCAAGTCCCGGCAGCCAGCGCCAGCCCCAGCTGCGCGCGGACATCCGCCTCGTCGCCACCGATCAGCCCGGCCAGCCGCGACCCCACGTGCGCCTCGATCCCCTGCCGCACGATGTCCACAGCCGCCGGATCCGACGCGCAACGCAGCATCAGCAGGAACGGATCGAGCCGCTCGGCACCGGGCGCCGTACTCTCAGCCAGAGAGCGCGCCATCGTCTGTGTCAGCCCCCGCCGTTCGGTCCCCACAACCGTCGCGGGGGCGAAGGAACGATCCACCGCCTCGGCGAACAAACCCTGCTTCGAACCGAAATAACGGTTGATCATCATGGCCGTCACACCGGCCCGTTCGGCGATCTGCCGGACACCCGCCCGGGCGTACCCGTTCTCGGTGAACTCCGCCACGGCGGCCGCAAGGATCGCCTCCCGCGTGGCAACGGCATCACGTCGATGGGCAGGCGTCGCGGACTCCTCGGCACTCATGGGGCGAGCATACGACGCGCTGTCTACTGCTGTAGACAGCGCCTCGCCGGCGACGGGCGGCGGGTCAGCGGAGTGCCGGACGCAATCGGACCAAAGGTGCCATGTCAGCTTTCGGACAAAGTTGCAACATTCCTTGTGGCCGGGACGAGCCGCGAATATGCTCGAACCCTGATAGCGGATTGACGGTCAGCGGCGCCACCGGACGTTCGTCCCGCCAGCGGCCGGCTACTGGGTTCATCACTCCTGCGGCCGGTTCGCCCTACTCCTTCTCCGCAAAGGACCGCAGATGCGTACCAGACCCACTGCGCGCGCGTTCACCCTCGGTGCGTGCGTACTCCTCCCACTGGCGGTAGCTCCCGTCAGCATGGCCGCGTCGTCCCAGCCCTCCTCGACGCCGCACGCCTCAGTGCGCACCGTGTACTACGAGGACAGCCGTGCCGGCACGTGGACGACGGACGTGGCCACCGCCACGGCGGTGTGGAACAGCAGCGTCAACGACGTCAAGTTCGTCAAGGCCACCAGTGCGCACCCGGCGACCGTGCACCTGGTCGCCACCAGCGGCTGGCCGCAGACCACGACGAGCCGCCCCGGCACAGGCACCGTGGACCTCGGCCAGGAGGCGGTGTCCGAGGGCTACTCCCCACCGCGCATCACCGCACACGAACTCGGCCACATACTCGGCCTCCCCGACAACTACAACGGCGACTGCGCAGCCCTGATGTCCGGCCACAGCGCCGGCACCGCGTGCACGAACGACCACCCGGACGCATCGGAGATCGCAGCCGTGGAGTCGATCTTCTCCGGCGGCTTCAGCCCATACCCGCTGGTGCGCGTCTACCGTGACGTCCCCACCACGCCCTCCGCCCTCGTCCACCGCTGACGCCGCATCCTCCACCTGCCGCACGACGCGGCACACCAGGGCCGGAAGCATCGGTGATGACGGTGCCACCTCATGGGAGGGGGCGCCTTCATGACTGGAACCTTCAGGGGTCGGATGCGGACTTCCTCCGACTTCCAGACTCCTGTCCGGCCGGCCAGGGGTCCGGGGACTTCGTTCTGCCGTCGGCGGCGCTTCATCCCCGCGGGACGACCGCCACCGGGCAATCGGCGTGGTGCAGCAAGGTGTGCGCGATCGGCCCGGGCCGCATGCCGAGGTGGCCGTCGCCGCGGCGGTGGGCGCCGACGACGATCAGGTCGGCGTCCTCGGTGAGGTCGGTCAGCACCGCGCTCGGGGTGCCGTCCGCGACCTCGACGGCGAGGCGGACGGCGGGGTACTTCGTCTGCCAGGGGTTCAGCCGGGTCTCCATCGTCTTGCGGATGTCGGTGACGGCCTGGGCCTTGGCGGTGTCGAGGTCGTCGGCGGAGTCCTGATCGGTGGAGTCCTGATCGGCGGAGCCGTCCCAGTCCAGGTCCCAGACGTTGACCGCTCGCAGCCGGGCACCGCGCAGCGCGGCCTGGGCGAAGGCGAACTCCACGACCTCGTCGGCGGCGTCCTCGATGTCGAGCGCCAGCACGATCGAGTCGGCCGGTTCCCGGGGCTTGCCGCGCACGATCATCGTCGGGCACGAGGCCAGCGTCAGCGTGCGCATCGACACCGAGCCGAGCAGCAGGCCGGAGAAGCCGCCGCGGCCTCGGTTGCCGAGCACCAGCAGATCCGCGTCCCGGGACGCCTCGGCCAAGGCGTCGGCGGTGGGGCCGGCGATGACCGCCGAGTCCACCGGCATCCCGGGGTAGCGGTTCCGCAGCCACTGCACGCCGTCGCCGGCGATCTTGCCGGCGATGTCCTTGACCGTGCTCTGGTAGTCCACCGGCATGTAGCCCATCGGCGACACGACGGCGACCGCGTGGTAGCCGGTGACCACGGTGACCGCCGCGTCGCGCCAGGCGGCTTCGCGTCCGGCCTGGGCCAGGGCGCGGTCGCCGGACGGGCTCTGGTCGTAGCCGACGATGATGGTGTGCTTCATGATGTCTCCTGTTCTTGTACGGTCAGCGAAGGCGGCGCAGGTAGGGGTCGGTGGGGGTACGGGGCTCCACCCGGATGCGGAAGTCCGCCGCTGTGACGCCGTCCGGGGTGGCGATCAGGGGGTTGATCTCGGCCTCGGCGACGCAGGTCTGCTCGGCCGCCAGCAGCGCCAGCCGGGACAGCACGTCGCGGACCTGGCCGATGTCGCCGCCGGGCCGCCCGCGATAGCCGGCCAGCATGCGCGCGGCCCGCGTGGCGTGCACGAGCTCGTCGGCGTCCGCGCCGGTCAGCGGGGCCAGCCGGTAGGCGCGGTCGGCGGCCAGGTCGGTGACGGTGCCGCCGATGCCGAAGGCCACCAGCGGGCCGAAGACCGCGTCGCTGTCGACGCCGGCCAGCAGCTCCACACCGTCGGGCGCCATCTCCTGCACCACCACCCCGGCGAGGCGGTCGCCGAACTTGTCGTGCAGCCGGCGCCAGCCGGCACGGACCTCGTCGGGACCGGACAGGCCCAGCAGCACGCCGCCGACGTCGCTCTTGTGGACCAGCTCGGGCCAGTACGCCTTCAGCGCGACCGGGCCGTCCCACACGTCCGCCGCGGTGAGAGCGGTCTGTTCGTCGGTGGCCAGCACCAGGCGCGCGCAGCGGATCCCGTAGCAGGCCAGCAGATCGGCGGCCCGGTCCGGCGGCAGCCAGCCGCCTTCGGGATGCGCGGCCAGGAACAGCGAGATCAGACGTGCGGCGTCCTGCGACCGGACATCCGGCAGCCGCGGAGCCTCACCACCCGGTCGGCGCAGCCATTCCGCGTAGTCGCACGCGTGGCTCAGGGCCCGGACAGCGGTCTCGGCGTCGCCGTAGCACGGCATGAACCGTCCGTCGGCGCCCATCACGGTCTCGACCCCGGCGGCTTGGTCCACCAGGACCGCGACCACGGGCAGCGGACCAGTCCGGGCCTCGACCGCGAGTGTCGGGGGCAGTTCTGCCAGTGCCGTCGGCACCAGCAGCAGGAGCACGGCGTCGACCTCGCCGGAGACGGCCACGGTCTCCACCGCGCCGCGCAGCGCGGCGGCGTCCGCCCCGGCCCCGGCATCGACCGGGTTCGCGCAGGACGCGGCCGGACCGAGCAGGGCACTGAGACGCTCGCGCAAGGCGGCACTGAACTCCGGGACGGTGAGCCCGGCCTCGGCACCGGAGTCCGCTGCCAGTACCCCGGTGCCGCCGGCGTTGGACACCACCGCGACCCGCCGTCCGGTCGGCAGCCGGCCGGTCCGCAGCAACGCGGCGGCCTCGATCAGCTCGGCGACCGAGCGCGTCGCGACCACACCGGCCTGCCGGTACAGCGCCTCGCGCGTGACGCCGGGGGTGACGGCCGCGGCGGTATGGGACGCCGCGGCTCGGGAACCGGCCGCGGAGCGTCCGGCCGCGACGGCCAGCACCGGCTTGGACCGTGCCACGCGGCGGGCGTAGCGGGCGAACTTGCGGGGGTTGCCGAACGACTCCAGGTGCAGCAGCACCAACTCGGTGGCCGGGTCGGCCGACCACCAGGCGAGCAGGTCGTTGCCGGAGACGTCGGCCTTGTCGCCGAGCGAGGCGAAGGAGCCGGCGCCGATTCCCAACCGGGACAGGTGATCCAGGATCGCGATGCCCACGCCGCCGGACTGCACCCCGATGCCGGCCGTGCCGCCCAGCGGGGTATGCGGCCCGAAGGTGGCGTCCATCGAGATGTCCGTGCCGAAGGAGGCGATGCCCAGGCCGTTCGGGCCCACCAGCCGCATGCCGTAGCGGCGGCAGACCGCCTTCAGCGTGGTGCGCACCGAGGCCGGCACCGAGGAGGTGACCGCGGTCAGGGCCCTGATCCCGTGGCGGCCGCACGCGATCGCCGCCTCGACCAGGCCGTCCGCCGGAACGGCCAGGATCGCCAGGTCGATCCGGTCCGGGAGCAGGTCGATCGAGCGTGCGCAGGGCACGCCGGCGATCTGGTCGGCGTGCGGGTTCACCGCGAACAGCGGCCGGTCGAATTCGGCGGCCAGCAGGTGCTCCAGGATCGCGCGCCCGACTCCGCCCGGGTTGCGTCCGACACCGACCACGGCCACCGCGCGCGGCCGGAACAGCGGTTCCAGCGACGCGGCGCTGGCCGCGAACTCGCGATCGGCGACGACCTCCAGATACGCGTCGTCCTCGGTGAGATCGATCTCGTGGAAGACGGTGCCGCCGTGCTCGTACGCCGCGCTGTGGTGCAGTCCGGCCGAGGCGATGACCCGCTTCATTGCCAGGTTCTCCGACAACGTCTCGGCCACGAAGGTCCGGATCCCGGCGGCGCGCGCGGCGCCGGCGAGGTGTTCCAGCAGCAGGGTGCTGATGCCCAGGCCGCGGTGGCCCTCGGCGACGGTGAAGCCGACCTCGGCGGCGTCGGCGTCCGGGCGCAGCCGCCAGGCCTCGCCCTCGCCGATGATCTCCTCGTCCTGGCCGTGGTGCGCCACCACCACCAGCGCGATCCGGTCCGGATGCGGCTCGCACAGCCGCTGCGCGGCGCTGCGTCCGGCGGCGGCGCCGGAGGCGAAGAACCGCATGCGCAGGCTCTGCGGGGACAGCGCGGCGAACATCGCGTTCAAGCCGTCGAGATCCTTCGGCGTCGTAGGACGCAGCGACACCGTGGTGCCGTCGGTGAGCAACGCGTGGACGGCCTCCTCTGCCAGGGCGGGCGGCTGGGCCGTGGGTACCGTCCCGGTCATGGCGTCCACTTCCATGCGCGGATCTCCGGCATGTCCTCGCCGTGCTCGACGATCCAGCTCCGGTGCCGGGCCCGGGCGTCGGTCATCGCCTGCCGGATCGCGGCGGCCTTGGGCGCCAGGTGCGGCACCCGGTCGATGACGTCGCAGACCAGTTGGAAGCGGTCCATGTCGTTGCGGACCAGCATGTCGAAGGGCGTGGTGGTGGTGCCCTGCTCTTTGTAGCCGCGGACGTGCAGGTTCGCGTGGCCGCGGCGGCGGTAGGCCAGGCGGTGGATCAGCGAGGGGTAGCCGTGAAAGGCGAAGATGATCGGCTTGTCGACGGTGAAGATCGCGTCGAATTGGGCGTCGGGCAGTCCGTGCGGGTGCTCGGATTCAGGCTGCAGGCGCATCAGGTCCACGACGTTGACCACGCGGATCCGCAGTCCGGGCAGGTGCTCGCGCAGCAGTTGCGAGGCGGCCAGGACCTCCAGCGTCGGCACGTCGCCGGCGCAGGCCAGCACCACGTCCGGTTCGGTGGCCAGGTCGTCCTCGGTCCCGGCCCACTCCCAGATGCCCAGACCTCGGGCGCAGTGCAGTTCCGCCTCCTCCGGTGTCAGCCAGTCCGGGCTCGGGTTCTTCCCGGCCACGATGACGTTGACCAGGTCCCGGCTGCGAAGGCAGTGCTCTGCGACCGACAGCAGGGTGTTGGCATCCGGGGGCAGGTACAGCCGCACCACATCAGAGGTCTTGTTCGCGACGTGATCCAGGAACCCGGGATCCTGATGGGAGAAGCCGTTGTGGTCCTGGCGCCACACGTGCGAGGTGAGCAGATAGTTCAGCGACGGCACCGGCGCGCGCCAGGGCAGGGCCCGCGCGGTCTTGAGCCACTTGACGTGCTGGTTCAGCATCGAGTCGATGATGTGGATGAAGGCCTCGTAGCAGGAGAACAGTCCGTGCCGGCCGGTGAGCAGGTAGCCCTCCAGCCAGCCCTGGCACAGGTGCTCGGACAGCACTTCCATGACCCGGCCGTCGGGGGCCAGGTGGTCGTCGCCGGGTTTGGCGGGCAGCATCCAGGTTCGGTTGGTGACCTCGAAGACCGGGTCGAGATGGTTGGAGGCGGTCTCGTCCGGCCCGAACAGGCGGAACGTCCCGTGAGATGCGTCGGCGGCGATGACATCCCGCAGCCAGGTGCCGAGCACGCGGGTCGGCTCGTGCAGCGTCTCGCCGGGCTTGGCGACCAGCGCCGCGTAGGGCGCGGTCTGCGGCAGGTCCAGCGAGCGGGTCAGGATGCCGCCGTTGGCGTGGCGGTTGGCGCCGATACGTGCCTCGCCGTCCGGGACGCAGGCCAGGACGTCGGGCTTGGGGCGGCCGAAGTGGTCGAACAGTTCGTCGGGCCGGTAGGACTTCATCCAGTCGACCAGCATGTGCCGGTGCTTCGGGTTCTCCCGGACTTCGGCCAGCGGTACCTGGTGCGAGCGGAAGGTGCCCTCGACCTGCACGCCGTCCACGGTGCGCGGGCCGGTCCAGCCCTTGGGCGTGCGCAGGATGATGACCGGCCAGGGCGGGACGCCCTCGTGGGCGGCCTTCGGGTTGCGTTTGGTGCTCTGGATGAGGCGGATGGAGGCCAGCGCGGAATCAAGAGCCTCGGCCATCTTGTGGTGCATCGTGTGCGGGTCGTCGCCGAACACCCAGCGGGGGTCCCAGCCGTGGGCGGCCAGCAGTCCGTCGAGCTGTTCGCGCGGGATCCGGTCCAGGACGGTCGGGTTGGCGATTTTGTAGCCGTTCAGGTGCAGGATCGGCAGGACCGCGCCGTCGCGGGCCGGGTTCAGGAACCTGATGCTCTGCCAGGAGGCGGCCAGCGGGCCGGTCTCGGCCTCGCCGTCGCCGACGACGCAGGCCACGATCAGGTCCGGGTTGTCGAAGGCCGCACCGAAGGCGTGGGCCAGGCTGTATCCGAGCTCGCCGCCCTCGTGGATCGAGCCGGGGACGTTGGCGGCGATGTGGCTGGGGACGCCGCCGGGGGCGGAGAACGCGGCGAACAGCTTGGTCATGCCGGTCTCGTCGCGGGTCACGTCCGGGTAGTGGTCGGTGTAGGTGCCGTCCAGCCAGGAGCAGGCCAGGGCTGCCGGACCGCCGTGGCCGGGGCCCAGGACGGTGATCAGGTCCAGGCCGTTCTGCGTGATCAGGCGGTTGAGATGCGCGTGGACGAAGTTCAGGCCGGGGCTGGTGCCCCAGTGGCCCAGCAACCGGGCCTTGATGTCCTGCGGGGTCAGCTCGCGGTGCAGCAGGGCGTTGCTGCGCAGGTAGATCTGGCCGGCGGCCAGGTAGTTGGCGGCACGCCAGTAGCGGTCGACGGCGCCGAGATCGGCGCCCCCGCTCCAGGGGGCGTGGATGGGGGCGTGGATGGTCATGGCAACAGGACCTTTTCTCCCGGGCGGGGGACGACGGCCGTCCACCGCAGGCGTTCGGTGATGCGCTCGCGCAGGAACTCGGCGGCCGTCGGCTCGCCGTGAACCAGGTAGGTGGTGTTCGGGGCCGGCGCGGTGCCGAGCCAGTCCAGGACTTCGGGGTAGTCGGCGTGCGCCGACAGGCCGGACAGCTGCACGATCCGCGCGCGGACCGGGACATAACGGCCGTACATCTTCAGGGCCGTGGCGCCTTCGGCCAGATCGCGGGCCCGGGTGCCGGCGGCGGCGAAGCCGACTATCAGCACGGTGTTCCGCGGGTTCGGCAGCATCGTCTCCAGGTGGTGCAGGATCCGGCCGCCGGTGGCCATGCCCGAGGCCGAGATGACGATCTGCGGGCCGTTGTGGCGGTCGATGCGCCGGGACTCCTCCTGGGTCCGGGCCAGCCGCAGATGCGGCGGATTCAGCTCGGCCAGGCCGTTCTCGGTGGCAGTTGGCAGGAACTGGGGACGGTGGTCCTTCAGAGCCTGGGCGTAGACGCCGAGCGCGGCCAGGGCCATGGGGCTGTCGATGTGGATCGGGACGTCGCGCAGCACGCCGCGCTGGGCCAGGCCGGCCAGCTCGTGAAGGATCATCTCGGTGCGGTCCACGGCGAAGGCCGGGATGAGGACCGTTCCGCCGTGCTTGAGGGTGGAGTCGACGGCGTCCTCGAACCGCGCCGCAGAACCGGCGTCGTCGTGACGGCGGTCGCCGTAGGTCGACTCCAGCACCAGGGTGTCGGCGCCCTCGAACGGGGCCGGCGGCCGCAGCAGCGGATGGCGCGGGCGCCCCAGGTCGCCGGAGAAGACGATCGTCGAGGGCTGCGACGCGCCGTCCGGCCCCTCCAGGGTCAGCTCGGCCCAGGCCGAGCCGAGGATGTGGCCGGCGTTGCGCAGCCGGGCCTGGACGCCGTCGGCGATGCGGGCCGTGGTGTCGAAGTCGAGCTCGGCGAAGTACTCCAGGCAGCGTTCGACGTCCTTGGTGTCGTACAGCGGCAGCGCCGGGGCGTGTTTGCTCCAGCCGTGCTGGTTGGCGTGCTCGGCTTCCTCCTCCAGCAGGTGCGCGGAGTCCCGGAGCACGATCCCGGCCAGCCGGACCGTCTCCGGCGTGGCGTACACCTTGCCGGTGAAGCCGTCCTTGACCAGCCGGGGCAGGTAGCCGCAGTGGTCCAGGTGCGCGTGGGTCACGACCACCGCGTCGATGCTCTCGGCGGCCACGGGCAGCGGCTCCCAGTTCCGGCGCCGCAGCTTGCCCAGCCCCTGGAACAGCCCGCAGTCCACGAGCACAGAGGCCCGCGGCGTGCGGACGAGGTACTT
Organism: Catenulispora sp. MAP12-49; assembly: GCF_041262705.1. Lineage (NCBI taxonomy): Bacteria > Bacillati > Actinomycetota > Actinomycetes > Catenulisporales > Catenulisporaceae > Catenulispora > Catenulispora sp. MAP12-49. Next base: position 188,745 of record NZ_JBGCCP010000021.1, read on the forward strand.
GCTTCCGGTCACGGTGCCGGCGCCGCCCAGGAAGGTCAGCGATGTGTTTCCGGAAAACCGGGCTGCGGCCTGTGGTGCGCTCATGGCTCCTCCTCGCCTGCCGAGATGGCCGGTCCGCGGCCACACCGCCAGCATCGTCCGGGCCGTTCCGGCCCGGCAGCGGCGCACGGCCCGGTTCGAACGGGACTTTCGGCCCGGTGGAAATGGCGTCGCATGGCCGGTTCGGCGGCGGCCCGGTCGCAGGACTCTGTGGGTGGCACCGCAACCAGACATCGAAGAAACCCGGCGAACGTCCAATCGGAGGACACCATGAACATCACCCCCCGCGCCCTGGCCACCGGCATCGCGTCCCTGACCGGTGTGGCGTTGATCGCCGCCGGCCCGGTCATGATCTACGAAGGCGTGCACGGGCAGCACGAGGTCCGCAGCCAGCTCTCCGAGCAGCTGATCAGCTTCCCGGCCAAGGGATCGTCGGGTCTGCCGGCCGCCCAGGCCGCCTACGCCGGACAGCAGGTCACCACCGGCGGTCAGGCGAAGGCCTACGCCGACATGATCGAGACGCACATCAAGGAAGCCACCGGCGGCAAGACCTACTCGCAGGTCTCCGCCGCGGCCATGGCCGCCCCGAACGACACCAAGCTGGCAGGGGAGAAGCAGACCGCCTTCATGGGCGAGTCGCTGCGCGGTTCGCTGATGGGGGCCTACCAGGCCTGGGAGGTCACCTACCTGGTCACCGGCCTGGGGCTGGCGTTCCTGGGGATCGGCGCGGCCACCCTGGCCGTCACCGGCCTGACCGAGGTCTCCCGCCGCAAGCTCCGCGTCCACGTCCCGGACACCATCGCCGCGCTGGCCGAGAACCCGAGCCCGGGGCAGCCGCTGATGTAGCCGATGCCGCTCGTGACGCCGCGGGACCCCGTGAGGACGGGGTCCCGCGGCGTTGTCGTGGTTCCGTGGGCCGCCGCGCTGTTGCTGTGTTCGATGTCGTCGATACCGGCCCGGCGGTGCATCGCCGGCTTCATGCCGGCGAAGGTCAGTCCTTTCCGGCTCCGTCGGCGCCGTGCGGAATGCGACGGCCGGTGACGCTCTCGGTGACGACCCTGATGAAGTGGTCCCGTGGACTCTGTTCCACAGCCGAGAGCCTCTGTTTCCCATCGGCTGTCGCCGCACTAATCTGGCCATGACAAGCAAGCCGATGCGGGCTATCGGCTCGCGCACCGTCGGGAAGGACGGTCCGGGCATGGCCGATCGGGAGCCGCCGGAAGCCAAGAGCTCTGTGCTGCCGCAGCTGCGGTTCGACGACTTGCTGGACGAGCTGATCTCCCGCGTGACCCAGATCCGCGCCACCCGCGACCGGGTCCAGCAGCTCTTGCAGGGCGTGCTGGCGGTCTCCGGCGGGCTGGAGCTGGACCAGGTGCTGTCCACCATCATCGGCACCGCGGCCGAGTTGGTGGAGGCCCAGTACGGGGCCCTGGGCGTCATCGACAGCGGCGGGGAGCGCCTGGAGCGGTTCGTCACCGTCGGGTTGAGCCAGCAGGAGATCGACGCGATCGGGCCCTATCCCACCGGGATGGGGCTGCTCGGCCAGCTGATCCGGCATCCGCTGCCGTTGCGGCTGCCGGATATCGCGGCTCACGAGTCCTCGTTCGGGTTTCCCGACAACCATCCGCCGATGCGGACCTTCCTCGGCGTTCCGATCCGGGTCCGGGACAAGGTCTACGGCAACCTGTACCTGACCGAGAAGCGCGGCGGATCCCAGTTCGACGCCGACGACGAGACGCTGCTGACCACCCTGGCGGCGGCTGCCGGTGTCGCCATCGACAACGCCCGCCTGTACGACCAGGCCCAGCGGCGCCAGCGGCGCATGGAGGCCACCGCCGAGCTGACCCGCGGCCTGCTCTCCGGCGCCGACAGCCGCGACGTCCTGGCCGTGCTGGTCGAACGGGTGCGGGACATGGCCGGCGCGGAGTTGGTGATGGTGTCGCTCCCAGATTCCGCGGGCGAGCGTTTGACCGTCCAAGTGGCCGCCGGGACGGGAGAGGAACAGGCTCGTGGCTCCTCGGCTTCCATCGCCGACTCCGACATCGGCCGGGTGTTCACCGAAGCCTCCGGGCAGGCGGTCGCGGCGGGGGAGTGGGATGACCGGCCGCTGTGGAAGGAACTGGGTCTGGGGCCCGCCTACATCGCACCGCTGGGCACGGCCGGCAAGGTCCGCGGCGTCCTGGTCGCGGCCAAGCGGTTCGGGTCGCTGCCGTTCGACGCCGGTGTGGT
>NZ_JBGCCP010000022.1:0-182345 GCF_041262705.1 Catenulispora sp. MAP12-49
CGTCTCCAGTACCGGCCAGGCACCCTGGCCGGCTTCATCGCCAAGACCGGACTCGACCTACAACCCGCGACACCCGATCCGAAAGCCCTCTAGCGTGGAGACGTGACCGCCGAGACGCACGCTCCGAGCACGAAGCCGCTGACCCGCAAGGGCCAGGAGACCCGGCGACGGATCGTCGCCGCCGCCGCCCAGCTCATGTACGAACAGGGCGTCACCGAGGCCACGTTGGAGGAAGTGCGCGCGGCGGCGGGCGTCAGCGGCTCGCAGATCTACCACTACTTCGCGGACAAGCAGGCCCTTTTGCTCGCCGTGATCGAGTACCAGACCGAGGCCGTGCTGGAGCTTCAGCGGCCCCTCTTCGACAAACTGGACACGCTGGAGGGCCTGCGCCAGTGGCGTGACGCGCTGGTGGAGTACCAACTGCGCATGCAGTGCCGCGGCGGCTGCCCCATCGGCTCGCTGGGCAGCGAAGTCGCCGAAACCAACCCCGACGCCCGCCTGGCCGTGGCCTCCGGCTTCCTGCGCTGGGAGTCGGCGATCCAGGCCGGCCTGCGGGCGATGCACGCCCGCGGCGAACTGAACGCGGACCCCGACGACCTGGCCCTGGCGACTCTGGCAGCACTTCAGGGCGGGCTGCTGCTCACCCAACTACAGCGCCGGGTCAAGCCCTTGGAAGTCGCCTTGGACGCGGCCATCGATCACATCGCGCAGCACACAAGGCCTCGCTGAGCCGTCAGTCGGTGCCTTGGCGCTCGACGGGCTCGGTCTTCTTCGCGGCCCGCGAACCCGATGGCCGCCCGCCTCCGGCCTGCCGGATGCGTACTTCCTCTCAGGCGTCCAACTCAGGCGTCCAACCCCGCTTCTCGGCGGTCGAGCTCGGCTTGCAACCGGCGCCGCATCCCGTCCCCGATCCGTTCCTCGGCGACCAGCCGGCGCAGCTCGGCAGCCTGCACGCTGAGCACGTCCCGGCGCAGCGTGGCCAAGTCGTCCAGCAGCGCGGCGTCGGTGTCGGGGTCCAGGCGTTCGGCGTAGCGGCTGCGCAGCCGCTGCACGGCGACCGGATTCATTCCGCCGACGGCGGCCAGATCGTCCAGGTACTCCACCACGGCGCGGTCCATCGCCTCGCGGGCTGCCGTCTCCTTGGCCGCGGTGTGTTCCGGGGCGATCGCCAGCCCGGAGGTCTTCACGATCCCGGCCAGGCTCAGCCCCTGCACGGTGAGGGTGGCGGCGACCACGGCGGTGGTCAGGACCAGCACCAGCGGCCTGCCGGGCAGCGGCGCGCCGTCGTCGGCGACCAGCGGGATCGACAAGGCAGCCGCCAGCGGCATCACGCCGCGGGTCCCGGCCCAGGTCACCACCCGGGTCAAGGGCCAGCGCGGATAGCCGAGGGCCGACCGGGCCGCCGCGGTGGTCGGCCACACCCACAGCACCCTGGTACCGATCAGCGCAGCCGCCAGTAGCGCTGCTTGAGCCGGCCACCATCCGTTGCCCCGTCCGAGATCCCGCACCAGCGTCGGCAACTCCAGCCCGATCAGCGAGAACACCACCGACTCCAGACCGAACACCACCACCGCGTACACGCTCTGCACATGCAGACGGGTCCCGGCATCGGTGATCCGATCGCCGAGGCTGCCGACGGCGACGCCGGCCACCACCACCGCGGTGACGCCGGAGACGTCGATCGACTCGCCCAGCAGGTAGGCGCAGTACGGAGTGATCAGCGCGATCACCGTCTGAAGCACCGGATCGGCAGTCCGCGAGCGCAACACCCCGACCACCGCCGCCACCGCCAGACCCACCCCGATCCCGCCGCCGGCCAGCACGAAGAACTTCCCCACGGAGCCCAGCACGCCCACTGATCCGGCAACGGCCCCGGCGACCGCCACCTTGAACAGCACCAGCGAAGTCGCGTCGTTGAACAGACTCTCCGACTGCACCAGCACCTGGATCCGCCCGGGCAGGGACAGCCGGCGGCCCAACGCCGTGACCGCCACCGGATCAGTCGAGGCCAACACCGCACCCAGCACGAACGCCATCGACGCCGACAGCGCGGTCAACGCCAAGGCCAACGAAGCGATCACGGCAGCGGTGGCCAATACCAGCCCCAGGGCGAGCACCAGCACAGGCGCCCACACCCGGCGCAACGCCCGCACGGAGATCTCCTCCGCCGAGGCGTACAACAGCGGCGGCAACACCACCAACGCGATGACATCCGGAGCCACATGAACCCCGGGCACGCCGGGAACGAGCGCGACCGCGATCCCGGCCAGGACCAGCAGCGACGGCGCCGGGATCCCCCACCGGCGGGCGAACGTCGCCACGGCGGTGCCCAGCACCACCAGAAACAGCACGACCCCCACCACGTGCAGCACCGGAGCTCACCTCGGACCCGATAGTCGGGTCCGACACCTCCGGCGGGTATCGGGATTCCCGAGCCGACCAGTCTTCCCGGCACACCATGGTCGATCCTAATGATCGGCAAACGCCGTCGCTACACCGATCTCACGACCTGCTCATGCCAGAGGCGCGCAGCGATGAGGATGTCTTGACCACGTCGCGATGCCGGCAGCCGGCGACTCCTCCGAAACCCGCCCGGTCATTCCCAGCCCAAGGGGATCGGGTCATGGCCGGCCGGGGGCTCACCGCCGGCGGCGCTGAATGCTTCCAGAGCTTCCACCAGACCGTCGCGCTGAGGAGCGGGCATGCTCTCGACGATGGCGGCGATCTCGGCACGCCGTCGTCCCGTGACCTGTTCGACGACGCGGCGTCCGGTGTCGGTCAGGGTCAGGATGGACTCCCGCCGGTTTTCCGGGTTGGGGGCGCGGTCGATCATCCCTGAGACAACCAGACGTTCGGCCATACGCATCGCGGTGGAGGGGTTGACCGCGAGGTGCTCGGCCAGGTGGGTCAGGCGTAGCGGCCCGCGGGAGGCCAGGACGACCAGGGCCCGGAATTGCGGCAGCGTCAGGCTGTCCTCGACCTCGTTCAGCGACCGCGCCGAGACCGCGACCAGCAGACGGGAGGCGGTCAGCACGGCCTCGGTGACCCGGTCGACGTCGCCGACAGCTCCGGCTCCGGCGTCGGCGCCCCGGGTCTGCCCGGAGGGTTTCGCGCTGTCCCGTGCGCTGGTGGTTCGCGGACTCATGTCCACTGTTCTACCGCCTTTGCCGCATGGGGCCGACTTGACCGCACCGACGCCATTGTTTGCATAATGCAAACCATGACCTCCGCAAGCGACACGGCCCCTCGAACCCCCTCCCGAAACCTGCCGCTGCCTTCCCGGAACGGACTGGACCGCCTGCTGAACACCCTGGCTGCGGGCCGCAGCGGTCTGGTGGTCCTGGCCCTGCTCGTCGGGGCCGGGGCCGGGGTCGGCGCCGTCGTGTTCCGCTGGCTGATCAAGACCCTCACACAGGCGTTCTCCGGCCACGCCGACTACTCTGCCGCCGGCCACGCCGCCAACCCGCACGTGCCGTGGCTGGGGATGTGGTTCGTGCTGTTCACACCGGTGCTCGCCGGCCTGGTCTACGGCCCGCTGGTCTACAAGTTCGCACCGGAGGCGCGCGGGCACGGCGTGCCGGAGGTGATGTTCGCGGTCGCGCGCAAGGGCGGCCGGATCGCCCCGCAGGTCGCGGTGGTCAAGTCCCTGGCCTCGGCGCTTTGCATCGGGTCGGGCGGGTCGGTGGGACGGGAGGGACCGATCGTGCAGATCGGCTCCGCGCTGGGCTCCACCTTCGGCAGGGTCGTCGGAGCCGGGGAGGACCGGATGCGGCTGCTGGTCGCGTGCGGCGCGGCCGGCGGGATCGCGGCGACCTTCAACGCGCCGCTGGCCGGGGTGTTCTTCGCGATGGAGCTGATCCTCACGTCCTTCGCCGCCGAGGGCTTCGGGATGATCGTGCTCTCATCGGTGGTCGCATCCGTGATCGGCCGGGCGGCGTTCGGGAACGTGCCGTTCCTGGTGCTCCCGGCCTTCCACACCGCTCGTCCCGGACAGTTGTTGCTGTTCGCCGTCCTGGGTGTGGTGGCCGGGGCGGTCGGCGTCGGCTTCTCGAAGATCCTTTACCTGATCGAGGACGTGTGCGACTGGGCTTGGCGCTGGCCGGAGTGGGCCCGGCCGGCCGTCGGCGGCCTGCTGCTGGGTGTCCTGCTGTTGCTCCTGCCGCAGATGTACGGGGTCGGATACCCGGTGCTGGGCAACGCGGTGGCCGGCAAGTACGCGATCGGCTTCCTGCTGGTGTTGCTGGTCGGAAAGATCGCCGCCACCAGCCTCACCATCGGCATCGGCGGCTCCGGCGGCGTGTTCGCCCCGTCCCTGTTCATGGGCGCGATGGCCGGATCGGTCTTCGGCCAGATCGCCCAGCACATGGCGTCGGTGACCGCCTTGACCGTCTGGCTCGTGAAACTCGCCAGGGTGTCGGGCGACATGGTCTCGATGTTCTCGAACTGCTCGACGGCGAGATCGGCCTCGGAGTTCACCTGCCCGGTGGCCACGGCGTCGATCTGGCCCACGATCTGCTGCTGGGACTGCTTGATCAGGGCCGTGATCTGGTCCAGGTCGCTGGGATTCCCCAGGATGTACTTGCTGTAGAGGCCGTACAGCGTCTGCTCCGTCTGGATATAGCTGCCGACCGTGTTCACGTCACCCAAGATCGTCCCGATGGTACCGATGGGTATGTCCGCCCGCGCGGGCTGCGCCGCCGACACCCCCGTCAGCGTCAACGCCGCGGTCGCCGCCAAGGCGACCAACGCCGTCCCCGCCCTGGATCTGCCGCCTGGTCTCCCCCACGTCGCAGACCCACTTGATCGGTTGCTCATCTCTTCCTCTCGAATCGGCGAGAGCGGGTCGGCCCTCGTGTCCACGACGGCCCCGCTCGGAAGAGATACGTCAGGGGGTTACACGTTTCCCGCTGCGTTTGGGCGGCGAGCGCGCTGCCGGAGAACCGCGTCGGCACCGGGTTTCCCCGGCCTTGACGGCCGTCCCGCACCGTCGGCGATACTTCTCCCGACCCCTGTCGGCCGACCTGCCGGCTCAGCGATGGGTCGTGGGCGACCGGGCACGGTACCGGTAGTCGACATCTCGCCGTTGAGCCGCTCGGCCGCTGGGGACGCCACCACTACGTCCCACAGCGAAGGAGAACCAGGAAATGAAGGTCGCCTTCATCGGCGACGTGCACGGATGCGTGCTGCACGCGTTCGGCAGCGTCCTCATGGTGCAGAGCCGTCGGAACATCCGTCTCGATGCCGTCATCCAGGTCGGAGATCTGGGTGCGTATCCCGGCGCCGACCGGTTCGATGAACCCAGCCGCCGTTTCATCGCGGACAACCCCGCACAGGGTGATTTCTTCCGCCTGCTCAATCCCTCACCCGAGTTGACGGCCGGTGTTCGCGCCGCGCTCGCGCAAATGCCCCCGATCCTGTTCCTCAGCGGGAACCACGAAGACCACGAATGGCTCGCGTCCCTGCACGCAGCCGCGGCGTCCGATATCGCGACGGTGGATCCCCTCGGCGCGTTTCACCACGTCGTGTGCGGACACGTCATGGAGGTCGCCGGGCTGCGCGTGGCGTTCCTCGGCCTCATCGAGGCGCCCGGCAAGATGGACTTCGACGAGGCCGCCTACGCGAGGCTGCTCGCCGCCGAACCCGGCAGTGTCGACGTGCTCGTCACCCACGAAGGCCCCCACGGCATGTCCCGCAACCGGCGCGGGGAGATGCAAGGCTCTGCGAAGCTGACCGCGCTCATCGACCACCTCCAGCCGCCCCTGCACATCAGCGGGCACGTCCACCACGAGAACGGGCCCCGGTACTACGGCGGAACCGTCTCCTACGCGCTGGCTCAGCTCGTCACCCCCAACACCACCCGATACAACCCCGAGCCGGCCAACCCCGAGCACAGGGTCTCGGCCGGAAGCATCGGCCTGCTCGACACCGAGACCCGCACCTTCGAGTACCTCCACGACGACTGGCTCGCCGAAGTCAGCGGCGAAGACCTCGATCTCTCCCGGATCCTGGCCATGGTCTGACCCGGAGGTGTTCACATGAGCTGGGAGAATACGGGCTCGAGCCGTAGCCCGGACCTTCGATACGAGGTACGGACACGGGTCAGGGCACTGGTGGTCCTCGTAGGGATCGCGGCGGGGCTGGGGCTGGTCATTCTGGCGGCCGCCGCGATCCTGCCCGTTGTCACAGTGCAATCCGCTCCGACCTCGGCAGTCGCCCCGGCCGCGGACTTGCCGAGCGCGGTATCCACGGCGGCTCCTGTCTTCACCGCTGCGCCACGCGTCACCCTGCTGACCCACTTCGGCGCTTCCGCGCTCGGCATCGCCGCGATTCCCCTCGTCGCCGCGATCGTCGTGGGGCTGTTGCTCCATCGCGGGATCCTGGCCGATTCGCGGAATGCGAGGGTTGGCGCCTGGTCGCTGTCGGCCGGGTTGACCGCTGCGGGCGTCGTCGGGTTCGTCACCATCCTCATCGGGGTGGTCGTCGTACCGGTCGGGATACTGCTGATGGTCGCGTGCGGGCAGTCAGCGATGCCGTCACGGCCGCCGGATCGGAACCACGGGAACCAGGCCTAGATCGGCGATCGCCGCGTCGCCCAGCACGGCGTGGTCCCCTCCGGCGAGCACCAGGGTCCGGGCTGACTGGTACCGGCAGGCGGCGGCGTCGAACACGGCTGCCGTGGCGAGCACCCGCTCCTGATCGTTGTCCAGGAGCGCCTCGGCCCGCTCGACCAGCGCGCCGGCAATGGGGTTGCCCGCCACGACGGCGCGCGCCTGCGTGACCAAATCGCGGGCGTCGGGGCTGCCGGCGAGGGCAGCGGCTTCGGCGCGCAGCGCCACGTACCAGTGGAGCCAGGTCCACGTCACCCACCTCCAGACCGCGTCCGGGCCGGGCGTCATCCGCTGAAGCGCCTCCTCGGCCCGGCCGTGGTGCAGGAGGTTCAGTGCCGCGAAGACCGCGCCGTATCCGTAGGTCGCCCACGGCGATTCGTCGATCTGCCGCAGCACCCTGTCCCATGCGCGCTCGGCTTCGTGGTCTCCGCGGAGGCCGTGGATCATCGCCACGCCGGCCGCCGCCGGGCCCAGGACCGATCCGGTCGGGCGGCCGGCCCGCTGCCAGCTTTCGAGGAAGCGGTCGCTGATCGCCAGTACTTCCGGGATGTCGCCGCTCAGCGCGCCGGTCACCAGCAGACCGCCGGTGGCGCGGTGACCGACCTCCGCCAGCAGCGGATGGTCCGCGAGCTGCTGGGCCCACCGCCGAGCGCCCCGCAGGTCTCCCGTGCCGACGCCGGCTTCGGCGGCCTCGCCGAGTGCCTCGATCAGTTCGAGCGTGCCGGACGGCGTGTCCGCGACGGACTCCAGCAGCTCGGCCCGACGCCGTGCCGTGGCCGATGCGGCGAAGGCGTCGCCGGCCCAGCTCCGGGCACCGACGAGGGTGTCGAGCGCGGCTGATTCGGCCAGCGGGTCGCCGACGCGCCGCGCGAGGTCGACCGCGTGTTCCGCGGACGCGATGGCCCCCGCGGCGGCGTCCTGGGCCGTGCGCCCGCCGGCGAAGGCGTCGGTGAGCGTCCGTCCGGCTTCGGCCGTCGCCACCGCGGCCAGGGCGGCCGGATCGTCGGCGGCGAGCTCGCGCGCCTGGGTGATGAGCGCACTCGCCTCCTGCGGGGGCAAGGGCTGCGCGAACTTGCTCGCGAACCGGTACGCGTCGCCGGCCGCGGTCGCCAGGTCGCGTGCGGCCGCGCCGAGGTCCCCGCCGCGGCGGGCGGCGTCGGCGGCCTCGATGCGCAGTCGGTGCATGTCGTCGCCCCGCATGCGGCATCCCGCGACCGCGGCGGCGTGCCGCAGCATCTCCGCGGCGACGGCCGGGGCGTCGGCGAGCCCGGCCGCCTGCTCGTAGCGGCGCTGAGACTCGCCGATCAGCTGTCGGGCGAACGCCGCCCGCGCCAGGTGGCCCGCGAGCCGGCACGCGTCAGCCCGCTGATCCGGCTGCTCGGCCGCCCATGCCAGCGCCGCGCGCAGGTCGTCGGCCACGGCGTCGAAGCGGGCGCGCCGGTCCGATGCGGCGTCCGCGGACGCGTCCTGCGCGAGTCGGGCGGAGGCTGTCAGGCTCCAGCGGAGGTGCCGGAGCCGCACGTCGTCCAGCTCGCCGACGGCGGCCAGACGCTCCGTCCCGTACCGGCGGATCGTCTCCGGCGCGCGGTACGCGGTCGCCGAGGCGGACACCGTCACGGTCAGCAGGCTCTGTTCCGCCAGACGCGCCAGGCCGTCGGCCGCGACGACCGTCTCGGCCCCGGCGACCTCGGCGGCCGCGCCGAGAGTGAACGGCGCCACGAACACCGAGATCCGCCGCAGGAGCGCCTGGTCGTCGGCGTCCAGCAGCGCGTGACTCCAGTCCAGCGCGGCGCGCACGGAGCGGTGGCGGTCGTCGGCGCGCGAACCGCCGGTCAGCATCCGCAGCGGATCGGACAGCGCGGCGCCGACACCGTCCAGTCCGAGCGTCGGCAGCCGCGCCGCCGCGAGCTCGATCGCCAGCGCCATACCGTCGAGCCGTTCGCAGATCTCGACGACGCGCCCGCGCTGCGCGGCATCCGGCACCCAGCCGACCGCCTCGCTCCGGCCGACGAACAGCGCGACCGCGTCGGAGTCGGCGCCGCCGTCCAGGGAGAACGGCGGGACCGGATACACCCGCTCGAAGGGCACCATCAGCCGGGCGCGGCTGGTCGCCAGCACCGTCAGCTCCTGGCAGGTCCCGAGCAGCCGCTCCAGGAACGGTGCCACGCCGTCCCGGACCTGCTCGCAGTTGTCCAGGACGAGCAGGGCACGGCGGCCGGCCAACGCCGCGGCCACCGACTCCTCCAGACCGGCGCCGGGCTGCTCGCCGATGCCGAGCGCGGCGGCGACGGCGGCCGCGACCATGCCCGGCTCGGTCACCGGCACCAGGTCGACGAACCACACCCCGGCGGGGAAGTCACCGGACGCCTGCGCGGCGACCGCCAGTGCCAGCCGCGTCTTGCCGACGCCTCCGGGCCCTGTCGCGACCACGTGGCGGTTCGTCCTGATCAGTTCGGCCAGCTCAGCGCTCTCCCGGACGCGGCCGACGAACGGGGTCAGCGGCCGCGGCAGCTTCGGCGCCGGCCGGGGCGCTTCGCCGGTGTCCGCCGCGCCGGCCGCCGCCCGCTGGGCCAGCGCCCGCCGATCGGGCTCTCCGAGTTTGCGCAGCAACGAGGAGACGTGACTCTCGACGGTACGGACGGAGATGAACAGCCGTGCCGAGATCTCGGCGTTGGTGAGGTGCTCCCCGAGCAGCGCCAACACCTCTGCCTCACGGGCCGAGACCTCCGCGGTCGTGTCCACGCCGCTCATTGTTCCGTATGCCGTTCCGTGGTCGGATCCGTGGCCGCCACGGATGTGACCGCACCCCGCCCGGCGGGAGGCTGTGAGCACGGCCGATCCGCCGGGACCCCCGACCAACAGGAGCGAACATGTCCGAACCCGCGACGCAGGGCATCAAGACCTTCCTGCACCCGGTCGCCGACCTGGCGAACGCGAAGGCCGTCTACGCGGCGCTGTTCGGCATGGACCCGCAGACCGACACGCCGTACTACGTCGGATTCGACGTCGCCGGACTCCACGTCGGCCTGGTGCCCGACGGCGGACCGCAGGGCATGACCTCGCCGGTGGCCTACTGGCAGGTGCCGGACATAGCGGCGGCCCTGGCGGCGGTGACTGCCGCAGGGGCTCGCGTCCGAGAGCCCGTGCGCGACGTGGGCCGGGGCCGGCTGGTCGCCACCTTCACCGATCTGGACGGCAACGTCCTGGGACTGCTCCAGGACCAGTGACCGGCGCTACAGAAATAGGAGAATCACATGACCACCACGAAGACCACCGCCAAGCGCACCGCCAAGCCGGCCGCGAAGGCCGACGCGAGCACCGGCTACGACGGCTTCACCGCCGATGAGCGTGCCGCGATGAAGGACCACGCGCAGGAGCTGAAGTCGGCCAAGCGGCGCGGCGCGAAGGCGTCCGAGGCGGACGGCGAGAACGACGTCCTGACGAAGATCGCCGAAATGGACGACGCCGACCGCACACTGGCCCAGCAGGTCCACAACGTCGTCAGGGCGGCGGCGCCCCACCTCACACCGAAGCTCTGGTACGGGATGCCCGCGTACGCGCGGGACGGCAAGATCGTGTGCTTCTTCCAGAGCGCGGCGAAGTTCAAGGCCCGCTACGCGACCCTCGGCTTCAACGACCCGGCGAACCTCGACGACGGCGCCATGTGGCCGACCGCCTTCGCCCTGACCACGCTGTCCGCCGCCGACGAGCAGCGGATCGCCGACCTGGTGGCGCGCGCGGCGGCCTGAGATACCACGCCGCCCGGCCCGCCACGATCCCCGGCCTCCCTACTCCCCTACTCCCCGACCTCCCGACCTCCCGACCTCCCGACACACCGAAGGAGCACCGCCATGCCCGTCATCGAATCCGTCATCCTCGAGTCCCCCGAGCCCGAGGCCACCGAGGCCTTCTACGCCGCCGCGTTCGGCCTGGACGACCGGCTGCGCGTCCGTGCGACCGAGGCACCGACAACCGGCTTCCGCGGCTACCTGCTGTCGCTCGTCGTCTCCCAGCCCGGCAACGCCGACCTGCTCACCGCGGCAGCACTCGAACACGGCGCCAAGGTGCTCCAGCCGGCCAAGAAGAGTTTCTGGGGCTACGGCGGCATCATCCAGGCACCGGACGGCGCCATCTGGAAGATCTCGACCTCGGAGAAGAAGGACAGCGCCCCGGCGACGCGCGCCATCGACGCCTTCGTCCTCCTGCTCGGCGTCACGGACGTCAAGACCACCAAGCAGTTCTACGTCGACCGCGGACTGACCGTCGCGAAGAGCTTCGGCAGCAAGTACGTCGAGTTCGACACGGCGCCCTCGCCGGTCAAGCTCGCCATGTACACCCGCCGCGCCGCCGCCAAGGACGCCGGAATCGACCCGGAGGGCACCGGATCCCGCCGCCTGGCCATCACCGCCGGCGGGGACCGGAGCTTCACGGACCCGGACGGCCTGGGCTGGGAGGCCGTGCGTGCGGCCTGCTGAATCAGCGATCCAGCAGCCGGGCCAGGAACCGTCGCGTCGCGGCATCGCGCGGCTCGGTCAGCACCTGCTCCGCCTCACCGCGCTCCCGGATGACGCCGTTCTCCAGGAAGCAGACCTGGTCGGCGGCGTGCCGGGCGAAGTCCATCTCGTGGGTGGCCATCAGGATCGTGAAGCCGCGGTCCTTGAGGTCGGCGACCACGGCCAGGACCTCGCCGACCAGTTCCGGGTCGAGGGCCGAGGTGATCTCGTCGAAGAGCAGGACCTCGGGTTCGGTCGCCAGGGAGCGGGCGATCGCCGCGCGCTGCTGCTGCCCTCCGGACAGCCGGTCGGGGTAGTCCTTCGCCTTGTCCGCCAGGCCGAGGCGGGTCAGCAGGGCCATCGCCTCGGACTCGGCCTGCTCGCGCGAGCGGCCCAGGACCCGGCGCGGGGCCAGGGCGACGTTGTCCAGCACGCTCAGGTGCGGGAACAGGTTGTAGGCCTGGAACACCACGCCGATGCGGCGGCGTGCCAGGCGTCGGTCGAGGGCCGGATCGGTGAGCTCGGTGTCGCCCAGGTGGATGGTGCCGTCGTCCACCTCGACCAGCAGGTCGGCGCAGCGCAAGAGGGTCGACTTGCCCGAGCCGGATCCGCCGATCAGGCAGACCACCTGGTGCGCGGGCACGTCGAGGTCGATCGAGTCCAGGACGGTGCGGCCGTCGAAGCGCTTGTGGACGCCGCGCAACCGCAGCAGCGCGCCGTCGTCGAGGGTCTCGCCGCTCATCGGGCTCCCCCTCCCCCGGCCTGCTGCCGTGCGGCGGCGCGCCGCGCCAGGCGGTCGGTGTAGCGCGCCAGCGGGACGGTGACCGCGATGAACAGCAGCGCCGCGCCGACGTAGGGCGTGTAGTTGAACGTCAGCGACTCGTGGATCTGTGCCTGCCGCAGGGCTTCGACCACGCCGAGCGTGGAGACCAGGGCCGTGTCCTTCTGCAGCGCCGAGAAGTCGTTCAGCAGCGGCGGCACGACGTTGCGGATCGCCTGCGGAAGGATGACGTAGCGCAGCGTCTGCCGCTCCGACAGGCCGAGCGCCGTGGCCGCGGTGCGCTGCGAGGGGTGGACCGATTCCAGTCCGGCGCGGAAGACCTCTGAGACGTAGGCGACGTACGACAGCACCAGCGCGACCACCCCGAGCACCACAGGGTCCTTCGGCGTCCCGCTGAGCTGAAGAGCCGGCAGGCCGAAACCGACGACCAGGACCAGCAGCAGCGTCGGGACGCCGCGGAAGACGTCGGCGTACAAGGTCGCGGCCAGCCGGAAGGGCAGCAGCCCCGGGGACTTGGTGGTGCGGACCAGGGCCACGGCCAGGCCCAGGATCAGGATGATCGGCTCGGCGACCATGAAGATCTGGATGTTCAGCCAGAAGCCGCGCAGGATGTCCGGCATCGAGGAGCGGAACACCGACCAGGACAGGAACGACTCGCGGAAGCGCGGCCAGCCGGGCGAGGTGGCCACCAGGACGCCGACCACCACGGCGAACCCGAGCGTGCAGCCGATCGCGATCATCCGGTCGCGGCGGTGCTTGCGCTTCCGGTAGGCCTCACGTTCCAGCTGGCGCGAGCTGGGCGGGCGAACGCCGGGCTCGGAGGAGCCCGGCGGCGCCGGCGATGCGGTCGTGGACACGGCCCGGGTCAGCCGAGCTTCGGGGCCGCGGCGGACGTGGACAGCCACTGCGTGGTCAGCGTCGCCAGCTGCCCGCCGGACTTCAGCTGGGCGATGGCCCCGTCGACGCATCCGACCAGCGGGTTGCCCTTGGCGAACAGCGCGCCGAACTGCTCGACGCCGGAGTCCGTGTAGTCGAACTGGCCGACGACCTTGCCGCCGTCGATCGAGGAGCCGGTCAGGTAGAACACCGTCGGCAGGTCGGTGACCAGCGCGTCGATCTGGCCGTTCTTCAGGGCGTTGACCTCGTCGTCGGTGGTGTTGAAGACGGCGATCTGCTGCGACGGCGCGATCTTGCCCTGCACGGCCTGCATGCTGGTGGTGCCGACCTGGACGCCGATCTTGGCCGGCTTCAGGGCCGCCAGGGAGGCGGCGCCGGCGTACTTCGAGGTCTTCAACGTGATGACCCCCTGCGTGACGGTGTAGTAGCCGGAGGAGAAGTCCACGGCCTTCTCGCGCTCGTCGGTGATCGAGATCTGGTTCAGGTCGAAGTCGAAGTTCTTCGGCCCCGGCGCGTAGCTGTTGTCGAAGGGCTCGACGACCCACTTCACCTGGCTCTGCGTGAAGCCGAGCTTCGCGGCGATCGCGTAGGCGACGGCACTTTCGAAACCCTTGCCGTCGGACGGCGTGTTGTTGTCGAACCAGGGGGCGTAGGCCGGGGTGTCGGTGGCGACGGTCAGCGTGCCCTTGGTGACCAGGTGCAGGGCCGCCGGCGAGCAGTCGGCGGCGCCGGGGGTGGTGTTCGTGGCGGCCGCGGACGGCTTCGAACTCGCCGGCGAGCACGCGGCGGCGGCCAGGACCAGAGCGGCCCCGACGCCGAGGGTCAGCGCGGTACGGAACGCGGGCAGGGACATGGCAGGCTCCATGTGGGATGTCAGGAACGGAAAGAGGGAGGGTTTCACGACCGGCCGGCGTGCCCCCGACACAGGTCAGCCGAGCAGCGGCTGTGGTCCACGTGCCGCCGGCGGGTGAGGGACACCGGGCTTCCGTTCATGGCTAGAAAGTAGACCGCGGACGGCACCCCGCTTCAAACCGGTCGGATGATGAGATGGGCACGCTCGTGTGTCGGGATGTGGACGCCGCACCGGCGGCCGGGCCACCGCGTGGCATCCTGGCGGGCATGCAGCGCGGCCTCGCCATGATGATGATGCCGATGATGTCCGGGACCCCGGAGGATCATCGCTGATCTCGCGCTGCGCTCGAGTTCACGACGGACCTCCGAAGGGGGTCCGTTTTTTGTTGCCCGTGAAGAGCCGTATCCATGCACATCCATCCGCATCCAGCCACATCCGCCCACAGCCATCCGCATCCAGCAGGAGCCCGCCATGCCCCAGCCGCCGGTCGTCCACATCACCGACTGCACCGACCCGAACGCCACCGCCCGGCTCGGCGTCCGCCTGGCCGCGCTGTTCGGCCAGAACCCGACGATCCTGCCGCTGACCGGAGCCGACCCGGAGCGCACCGCGGCCCTCACCCTGCTCGACGTCCTTCGGGCGACGCAGCACTTGGGTTCGGCCGGCGAACCGGTGGTGATCCTGGTGAACATCGCGCCCCGCGACGGGGCATGGCCCAACGGGGTCCCCTTCGGCTACTTCCACCACGGCCGCGACCTCGTGGTGACCACACTCGGCGACCGCGTCCTGTCCCTGGTCCGCGAACACCTGGGCATCACCGAGATCCACGTGACCGACATCCGCACGACGCTGGAGGCCGCCGCCGCGAACTGGGCCGATTTCAGCCGGGACGAGATCGACGCGATCGCCGACTCCCAGTTCCGGTCCCTGTGGTACCAGCCGCTGCTGGCCAAGTGGGTCCACGACGGCCGGCCGGTACCCCACACGCCCAGCCCGATCAGCCCGCTGAACCAGGAAGACGTGCGGGTGACGGTCATCGACAACTTCGGCAACTGCAAACTGGACCGGCCGGCCACCCGCATCGCCGGCTACGCACCGGGCGGCACGCTGCGGATACGCGACCAGGCCGACGGCAGCCTGCACGACGTGCAGTGCCACCGCCGCCTCACCGACGTGCCGCACGGCGTACCGGCGCTGACCGTCGGCAGCTCCGGGTTCGGATTCGCCGAACTCGTCATCCGGGGCGGGAACGCCGCCGAGCGATTCGGGCTGTACGAGGGCGCGACCGTTCTGGGCTGACGATGCGCGCTGGCGGTTGCGGTGGCTGCCAAGACGGCTGTCACAAACGAGAAGGCAGTCCTGTCCTCGCTGTAGACAGCTCTCTCTCGGAGGAAGACATGAACGCTCAGCACACACACCTGCCGCCCGGCGTCGAGATCATCGAAACCATGCCGGCGGCGGCGGCCCGGATCCCGGCCGGCGCGGAGGCCAGGACCGTCCGGGTCACCCTCGCGCCTGGCGATCCCGGCGCGCCGCCGCACCGGCACCCCGGGCCGCTCTTCGGTTACGTGACCGAGGGCGAGATCCTCTTCGAGCTGGAGGGTCGGCCGCCCCGGGTGCTCAAAGCCGGCGACGCCGTGTTCGAGCCCGGTGGCGACGTCATCCACTACCAGGGCGGCAACAACCTCGCCGACGCACAGTCGCAGCTGGTGGTGACCATGTTCGCCCTTCCCGGCACCCCGGTTCTGACCCTGGTCGGCGCGGAGGAGCTCGCCGCGCGTCGACACCTGCGGTTCAACCAGCCCTGATCGCCCACGGCGGCGTAGCCGGCGCGCGCCTAACCCTCGCTCGCGTCGGGGGTTGGGCGGCGCATGCACAGGGATACCGCCACGCTCGCCGCCGCCACGACGCCCGCGTACAACACGGCCCACCTGCCCGCGAACGTACAGGCCAGGATCGCCACGGCGGTCAGCGGTAAGACGACCTGCTGTCGCGCGGACGACTCGTGGCGTCTCGCGTGCAGGAGCCACGTGAAGAAGACGAACACGGCTGTCGGGATGGTGATCGCGGCGGCGGCACTCAGAGTGCTGACAGAAGCCTCGCCGACCGCCTGCTCGATCGCCACCTCGATCCCGGCGCCGATGGCCGCGGCGCTGGAGAAGATGAGGTAGTGGCCGTATCCCCACAAGAAGGCGCTTCGCGCGCCGCGCAGATGCTCGTGGATGGGGACGACGAAGTAGATCCAGTAGGCGGCGAAGACGATCAGCAGTCCACCCGCCGCGATCGGCAGCAGGTTCCGGTAACTCCCCTTGTCCACGGTCGTCTGCACGGCCACGGTCGCGGCGGAGATCGTCTCGCCCAGGACGATCAGGGTGAACAGCCCGTACCGTTCGGCGATGTGGCGGGGATGCCAGTGGGTCGGGCCGCTGCGCTCGGCGACCACCGGTACCGCGAGTTCCGCGGCCGCGAGCAGGACGAACACCCATACCTGGCTATCGCTGTGCGGCCCGAGCCCGAAGCCCACCCACCCGACCTGCAGAAGGGCGATACCTCCCGCGTACCGCAGAGCTGTGGTTCGGGAGCCGCCCCGCTCACCACGCGCTGCCCGGAGCCACTGCGTGGTCAGGGCCAGCCGCATCACCACGTATCCGGCCAGGACGACGGAGTAGTCCCCGCGGTCGAAGGCCCGCGGAACGCCGGCTGCCAGAATGAGTGCGCCCACGATCTGCACCAGCGTGACGAGCCGGTAGGGCACATCGTCGGTGTCGTACGCCGAGGCGAACCACGTGAAGTTCATCCAGGCCCACCAGATCGCGAAGAAGATCATGGCGTAGCCGAGGACCCCGTGTCCCGCATCCCCCTGGGCCACCGCGTGCACGAGCCTGGCACCCGCCTGCGCGACCGCGACCACGAAGCAGAGATCGAACAAGAGCTCCAGCGGGGTGGCCGCGCGGTGCGCTTCCCCGGGGTCGCGCCGGACCATGACCCGCGACAACGTCCTCGACAGCCCGCGGTCCGCGGAACCGGCATCGCTTTCGGTCATGGTCCCTGCTCCTTTCCTGCGGCGGGCGGCGGGCGGCGGAATCCGGCGTGTCTCCGCGCCCGCGTCCGGTGCTGTCTTCAGGTGCGCAGTTCCGGCGGCACGTATTCGAAGGTCAGTCCGGCTGTCATGCCGTCACCGTCGGGCATCCGCACAAGCCTCTGCGCCTGGGCGCGAAGCTGGTACATCACGTCGACCGAGTCCTTGAGCTGGCTCGGGTCTCCGTTGAAGGCCTGTTCCAGCAGGTACAGCAGGAGGCAATAGGTCTGGTCGAACTGCTGCTGGGCCGCCCGGATCGGGCTGATCTCCGGATGGTCTGCGGAGCGGGGATCGCGCCGCATCGGCTGCACCGCGTCGAAGTCCACCGCGATCGCCTCGCCGGTGGGACCCGACTGCGGCGTGTCTCCGGCCTGGTAGCGGCGGCCGAAGCGGAGCTCCTGGAAGCGGTAGAAGTGCGCGACCTCGTCACGCTCGGGATGGAAGACGTCGACGTCGCCGTCCCACACATCGGTGCGTGCGGCACCCTCGCCCTGCTCGATGATCTCGGCCAGAGCGGCCAGGGCTGACTTCAGATCGTCGCCCGCGATGACCTGGCCGCCACCGCCCGCCAGATGCATCTCGCCGATCTGCCGCCGGGGGTCGCCGCAGAAGACGGCTTCTTCGCCCAGTTCGTCGCACAGGGAGCGCAAGCCAGCGTCGATGGCGGCGTAGAACTGCCCGATCGTCCGGTACCGGTCGGACTGGGGCGGTGCGTCAGCCGAGGCGGGCTGCTCGATCCGCAGGAACAGGTCGAGGGCTTCGGGGCCGAAGGGAAGCAGGTGGATCGCCACAGACTCGTCACCGTGCGGCAGCGGATGGGGGTAGGGCGGCAACATCTCCGGGGTGTCGATCGCCGGCGCGCCGCCCACGGCGTTGAGCAGGTTCGCAGCCAGCGCCAGGTGCAGCATCTCCTCCGTGAGCACGGTCCCGATCACCTGCGCGGCCTCGCCATTGCGGCCGGGGTGCAGCGAGTACAGCGCGCACATGTAGGGCGGGATGGTCGCGTGCTCCAGCTCGATCGCCCACTGCAGGTGACGACGCAGATCGTCCAGCGTGCCGATGGCGTGGGCGTCCCTGTTCTCCATGGTGGTACCTCGGTTCGGCGGGTCGGTTCACACCAACTGAGACCGGGACCGGCCCCGGTTTGTGACAGCCGCCCGCTGACGTGATCCACACCAGAACAGCAACGCCTTGTCTGACGCTCCGGCCACCTACATCGTGTTCATGGTGTGCGCAGCGGGCTGCCTGGCTGGTCCCACCGGTCGCCGGACCTGACCGCCGAAGCGCTGGAGGACCCGACACGAGGGCGACGGAGCAGCTTGATCCGCTCCTGGTCGGTCATGCCGCCCCAGAACCCGTGTTCCTCACCGTTCGCCAGGGCGAACCGGGCGCAGTCGGTGCGCACGGGGCAGCCGTCGCAGATCTCGCGAGCGTGATCCTCTCGCCTTCTCCGTGCTTCGCCGCGCTCGCCCGTCGGCGAGTAGAACTGTGAGCTGTTCATGTCGCGGCATGCCGCAGACTCCTGCCATTTCCACAGGGCGGCGATGGGCCGTGGCCCTGTTCCGTTCATCGTCGTCAGCTCCTCATCTGCATCCGACGGTGTTGACCGGAAACCCTGCGCTTTTGTGACAGTGGGCCGACAGCCGGGATGTACCAACGACATGGCGCTAGTAGTCTCCTGGTGGAGACATGATGACAAGCAGCCGAGCGCCGGAACTCCTGGTCGGGCGGCGTACCGAGTGCGAAGCCCTCGACGGCGTCCTGGCCGGGGTCCGGGGCGGTCGAAGCGCGGCGCTCCTGGTACACGGTGAGGCCGGCATCGGCAAGACGGCGCTGCTGGAGTACACGCTGCGGAACGCCACCGGCTGGCAGGTCGGCCGGGTCACCGGCGTCGAGTCCGAGATGGAGATCGCCTTCGGCGGGCTGCACCAGCTGTGCGCGCCGTTCCTGGAGCGCGCCGACCGGCTGCCCGGCCCTCAGCGCGACGCGCTCGGGACGGTGTTCGGCATGAACGCCGCGCCGCCGCCGGACCGTTTCCTGGTCGGGCTGGCGACGCTGGGCCTGCTCGCCGAGGCGGCCGCCGAAGGGCCGCTCGTCTGTCTCGTCGACGACGCCCAGTGGCTGGACGAGGTGTCGGCACAGATCCTGGTCTTCGTCGCGCGCCGCCTGCTCGCCGAGCAGGTGGCACTGGTGTTCGCGATGCGCGATACCGGTGCCGACCGCGGGTTGATGTCGCTGCCGCGGCTGGAGGTGGCGGGCCTGAACGGCCATGCCTCCGGTGAGCTCCTGGACTCGGCGGCCCGGGGACCGCTCGACGAACGGATCCGGGGCCGGATCCTGGCCGAGGCGCACGGCAACCCCCTCGCGCTCCTGGAGCTGCCGCGGACGATGACTGCGGCGGAGCTGGCCGGCGGGTTCGGCAGTCCCGACGACCGTCCGCTCGCCAGCCAGATGGAAGAGGGGTTTCTCCGCCGGATCCGGTCGCTGCCCGCCGCGACACAGCGCCTTCTGCTCATCGCGGCCGCCGAGCCGGTGGGCGACGTGCCGTTGGTGCGGCGAGCCGCGCAGAGCCTGGGCATCGCGGCGGACGACGCGATGGCCCCGGCGCAGGCCGCTGGGCTGCTCACCGCGGACACGTGGCTGCGGTTCCGGCACCCGCTGGTCCGGTCGGCGGCCTACCGCGCGGCGCCCCCACACGACCGTCAGACCGTGCACCGGGCGCTTTCGGAGGCGACCGACGCCGGGTCCGACCCGGACCGTCGAGCCTGGCACCTGGCCTGCGCGACCGTCGGAGTCGACGAGTCCGTCGCCTCTGGTCTGGAGCGTTCCGCAGACCGGGCGCGGGCTCGTGGCGGTGCCGCGGCCGCGGCGGCCTTCCTGGAGCGTGCCGCGCAGCTCACCGCCGACCCGGCCCGCCGCGGCGCCCGCTCACTGGCGGCGGCGCAGGCCAAGCATCAGGCCGGCGCCTTCAGCGAGGCGCTCACGCTGCTGGACGCCGCCGACCTCAATCCGCTCGACGAGCTCGCACGCGCGCAGTCGATCCTGTTGCGCGGCCGGGTCATGTTCGCCTCCCGCAGCGCCAGCGCAGGCCTTCCGGCCCTGCTCGACGCGGCGAAACTCCTCGAACCGCTCGACGCCGGCCTGGCTCGCGCGACCTACCGCGACGCGATCTACGCGGCGCTCACGGCGGGTCGGATGCCGGGCGACGAAGCCATCGAGAAGGTCGCCAGGGCCACGCTCACCATGGCGCCCAGCCCGGACGCGACACGAACGGGTCTGCTCCTGGAAGGTCTGGCACGAGTGACCACCGAGGGGTACGAGGCGGGTGTTCCGCTGCTGCGGGAGGCACTCGCTGCTTTAAGGGGTGTGGACCTCACCCGGGACGACGGGCTGGGCTGGCTCCCTCTCGCCTGCCGCATGGCGCACGACGCCTGGGAGTTCGACACCTGGTCCGTTCTCTCGGCCAGGCTGGTCGAGCTGGCACGTGGTACCGGTGCCCTGTCCGTTCTGCCGTCGGCTCTCCTGTTGCGGCTGTCGAACCGGGTCTACGCCGGGGATCTCACTGAGGCGTCCTCGCTGGTGGCCGAGGCCACGGCGATCGGTGAGGCCACCGGTAGCGGCTTCTTCGCCCACTACGGCGCGATGGTGCTCGAACCGTGGCGCGGCGCCGAGGCCGAGACGCACCGGGTGATCGACGTCATCACCCAGGACATGCTCCTGCGCGGGGAGGGAAAGGTGCTGACCGCGACCGGGTGGGCGGCGGCGGTGCTCCACAACAGCCTGGGACGTTACGAAGAGGCGTACACCGCCGCCCGTCGAGGTTCGCAGTACCCGCAGGAGCTGGGGCTGTCCATCGGGTCGACGGTCGAGCTGGTCGAGGCCGCGGTACGGACCGGCAGGCCGGCGGAAGCGGCCGCGGCGGCGGACAGGATCTGCGCGATGGCGCGGGCGAGCGGCACCGACTGGGCACTGGGCACCGCGGCGGGAGTGGCCGCCCAGGTGAGCGATGGGCCCGAGGCGGACGAGCTGTACCGGGAGGCGGTCGAGCGGCTTGAACGGGCTGGCGTAGCGATGGAGGCTGCCCGATTGCGACTGCTCCGAGGAGAGTGGCTGCGCCGCGCCGATCGCCGCGATGAGGCGCGCGAACAGCTGAGCCGCGCCCACGATCTGCTGATCCGGATCGGGGCCGAGGCGCTCGCCGAGCGTGCGCGCCGTGAATACGAGGCGACCGGGGCGACGGTTCGCAGGCGGATCGTCGAGACGCCCGCGCAGCTCACTCCTCAGGAGGCACAGATTGCCCGCCTTGTCCGTGACGGGCTGACCAACCCGGAGATCGGTGCGCGGCTGTTCCTCAGCCCGCGGACCGTCGAATGGCATCTGACCACCATCTTCGCGAAGCTGGGCGTCACATCCCGCAGACAGATCCGCACCGCTCTAAGCGAATGAGGCCGAGGTCGGCCCTTCAGCGATCGACGAGCACAGCCCGGAGTTTCCTGCGCGAGTCGATGCCGAGCTTGGTGAAAATCTTGCGCAGGTGCCATTCGACGGTCCGGGGGCTGATGAACAACTCGGCTCCGATCTCAGGGTTCGTCCTCCCCTCGCCGGCAAGGCGGGCGATCTGGGTTTCCTGCGCGGTGAGAGCGTCGCGCGCCTCCTCCGTACGCTTGCGCACCGACTCGCCGGTGGCCAGCAGCTCGCGACGAGCGCGCTCGGCGAATGCGTCCGCGCCGAAACGGTTCAGCATCTCGTATGCGGTGCGCAGCTGCTCGCGCGCGTCACGTCGCCGGTTCTCGCGGCGAAGCCATTCGCCGTACACCAGGTGGCTGCGCGCGAGATGGACGGCGACGCGGCTGCGTGCCAGCTGCTCGATGGACTCGCGGTACAGCCGTTCGGCATCTGGGCCGGCACTGAGCAGGGCTCTTGACCGGGCCGACACGCCGAGCGCCCAACCCGTGCCGCTGGCGATCGCTCGTTCCTCCAGTTGGCCCAGGGCGGCCGCGGCCGGATCGACGGCATCGGCGCGGGTGCCCGCCTCGACCAGTTCGCCGAGGGCGAATCCGAACAGGCCCGGATCGTCGTGCTCGCACGCCTGTCGCGCGCTGGACAGTGCGTCCTGGTATTGGCCGGTGCCGTTGTACAGCACCGCGTTCACGTAGTGACGCCCGGCGATCGCGCGCCCCTCGTTCCAGCTGCTCGCCCACTGGGCGCCGGCCGCGGCCGCCGTCGGTGTCGCGGCGTCACCGCGCCAGGCCTTCAGCAGCAGTCCGGCGTAGCCGAGATGCGAATTCCCGGTGACCCTCAAGATCGAAGCGGATTCCTCGGCCAACGCCGCGGCCTCCTCGAACTCGCCGCTGTAGACGTGCACGACCGCGCGGCAGGTGAGGGCCAGCGGAAGGAAGTTGAGCGCGCCGGCCTGGCGTGCACCGCGCACCGCTTGGGCGGTCAGCTCGTGCCACGTCTCGTCATCCCACATATCCGCTGCCGCCAGCCAGGCCGGCCAGAACCAGCGCATGATGTCCTCGCTGTTCGCGGCCTCTTGCCGGATCCCCGACAGAGCTTGCTTCACCAACGGCGCACCCTGGACATAGCCCTCGGCGAACGAGGTCGCCAGACCGTCGAGAAGGGAGTCCACCAGGCGCGGCGGCTGTGGTCCCGGTGGAGCGGAGCGGGCCGCCACGGCCACCTTCTGAAGCGCACCGGCTTCGCCCAGCCGGCCGGCGGAAACCGCTGAACCGATCGCTTCGAGGTACGCCTCACGCGCTTGTCCGTCGTCGACACCGACCAACCGGTCCGCCGCGTCGAGCAACAACGGCATGGCCTCGCCTCCTCGTCTGCGCGCGTAGGCGATCCGGCCACGGAGCCGAGCCAGCAAGCCGTGCTGGAGCTCGTCCAACGGGCCCATCTGCGCGGCGGCCACGAGCTCCAGCGCCGTATCGGGGTCTCCGGCTTCGAAGGTGGCCCGGGCCGCAGCCACCGCTCTGGCCGCGCGTCCGGCGGGATCCGGCGTCAGTTCCGTCGCCTGCCTCAGAAACGCGGCCGCCGCCGCGACACCCCCGCGAGCTTGGGCTTGGTCGGCGCAGCGGTCCAGTTCCCCGGCCACGGCCTCGTCGGGTCCGGCAGCGGCGTGGGCGCGATGCCAGGCTCTGCGTTCCGCGTCGGATCCGGGATCAGTCGCCTCGGCGAGCGCACGGTGCACCTCCCGGCGTTCGATGGGGTCCGCCGCGCGATAAACCGCTGATCGCACCAACGGATGACGGAACCGCACCCGCGTGCCGAACTCGATCAGCCCTGCCGCCTCCGCTTCCGCTTCCGCCTGCCCGGTGTCCGCTCCGCCGGCAAGCAGTTCGGCCGCCCTTCTCAGCAACGCCACATCTCCTACGGGCTCGGCGGCCGCCGTCAGGAGCAGCCGTCGTGTCGCGTCCGAAAGCGACACGACCCGGCGCTGGAAGCTTTGCTCGATCTGGCTCGCCAGCAGGCGCGCGTCCGGACGCCCGAAGCCACCGGCCAGCTCCACCGCGGTCAGCCCTCGAGGCAGCTCCAGCAGGGCCAGCGGATTGCCGCGCGCCTCGGCGATGATGCGCTCGCGGACGCGCTCGTCGACTCTTCCGGGGACCACGGAATTCAGGAGCGCCCGCGCGTCGTCGTCGCGCAGACCCCCGATGGTCATCTCCCGCAGCCCGGCCAACGGATCCTCCCCCGGACCAAGCGCCTGCGCACGCACCGCGAACACCAATGCCACCCGTTCGGCGAGCAGCCGACGGGCGACGAAGGCCAGCGCCTGCGCGGACACCTGGTCAAGCCACTGGGCGTCGTCCACGACGCAGACGAGCGGCTCGTGCTCGGCCACCTCCGCCATCAGGCTGAGCACCGCCAACCCGACCATGAAGCGGTCCGGCGTACTCCCCGGGCTCACCCCGAACGCGACCGCCAACGCCGCGCGCTGTGCGACCGGAAGCCGGTCGGCATGCTCCATCATCGGCGCACACAACTGGTGCAACCCGGCGAACGCCAGCTCCATCTGGGATTCGACGCCGGCAGCCCGCGCGATCCGGCAGCCCGCCGCGCTATCGACCAGGTGTTCCACCAGCACGGACTTACCGATTCCGGCCTCGCCGCGCAGGACGAGCACTTGGCTTCGGCCCGCCTTCACCTCGGCCGGCAACCGATCCAGCGCCGCGCACTCGTCACGCCTGCCCCGCAGGCTGCGCCGAGGATCGCTGATGGACATCCTCACCACCGTGCGAGCGTCCGGGCCCGACGCCGGTGGGCGCGGGTCACGTCAATGATCCCACGGTGTGGGTTTGCCCGGGGTTTCGACTGGCGCGAACCCGCCCCGGGCGGAGCGAACGTTGTCGTGTCACTGGCGTTGGTCCAGGTCCAAGTCCAGGTCCAGGTCCACAGAGAACAGGAAGATCGCGATGTACACGTCAGACGTCAACGTCCGCGGATCGGCCGAGGGGATAGAGGACTTCCAGAACGTCCGGCCCCGCCTTTTCCGGATCGCGTATCGAATGCTGGGTCGGGTGCCCGACGCCGAGGACATCGTCCAGGACGTCTGGGTGCGCTGGCAGGGAACGGACCGGGCGCGGGTGAATGATCGCGTCGCATTCCTGGTCAAGACGACGACGAACGCCGCTCTCAACGTCGCCACCTCAGCCCGATTCCGTCGGGAGATCACGGTCGGCCGCCCGATGACGGAATGGGTTCCCACCCACGAAGACCCGACGCTGAGGGCCGAACGCTTGGACGAAGTCGAGATCGCCGTCCGGCTTCTGGTCCAGCGGCTCTCGCCGATCGAACGTGCCGTCTTCGTACTCCGGGAAGCGTTCGGCTACCGATTCGGCGAGATCGCGGAAGTTCTCGCGATCAGCAACGCCAACGCGCGGCAACTGGCTCGCAGGGCCCGTGTCCGACTCGCCGAACGGGGGCGCGACCCGGCGCTGGCGCCGGCGGTGGACTCCAGTCGCCTGCTGAAAGCCTTCCTCGCCGCCGCGCAGGACGGTGCCGTGGCCGACCTCGAGCGCGTCCTGATCGAAGACGTCATCGCTCACTACGAACGCACAGTGAGCCATCCCGTTTCAGCCTGCCGTCACCCGCATGCCTCAAGCAGAGCGCGGCCTGCGCCGTCCTCCCCCGGATCCTTGTCACAGATCGCGGGGTTGTCCGGTCTCAGTTGATGACCGACGCCCCGGACCCACCGGGGCACCGACGGAAAGGCTCCATCATGAAGATCGTGGTCATCGGCGGCACCGGCCTCATCGGGTCGAAGCTCGTGGCGAACCTGCGCGAACACGGCCACGAGGCCGTCCCCGCGGCGCCGAACACCGGGGTCGACACCCTCACCGGCGAAGGCCTGGACGCGGCGCTGGCCGGCGCCGACGTGGTCGTGGACGTCTCCAACTCCCCCTCCTTCGCAGACGACCCGGTGATGGACTTCTTCCGCACCTCCACCACCAACATCCTCGCCGCGGAGGAGAAGGCCGGGGTGGGCCACCACGTGGCGCTGTCCGTGGTCGGCACCGACCGGCTGACCGACAGCGGGTACTTCCGGGCGAAGGAGGTGCAGGAGAAGCTCATCAAGGACTCCGGCCGGCCGTACTCGATCGTGCACGCCACGCAGTTCTTCGAGTTCGTCGGCGGCATCGCCGACGAGGCCACGCACGGGGACGAGGTGCACGTGTCCGACGCCCTCATCCAGCCCATGGCCTCCCAGGACGTGGCCGACGGCGTCGCCCGGGTCGCGGTCGGCACCCCGGTGAACGGCACCGTCGAGATCGGCGGCCCCGAGCGGTTCGGGGTGGACGAGTTCGTCCGCACGGCTCTGGCCTTCCGCGGCGACCCGCGCACGATCGTGACCCACCCGGAGGCGCGCTACTGGGGCGTCCTGTTGGAGAAGGACACGCTGCTGCCCGGCCCGGACGCGCAGCTGGGTGCGACGCGCCTGGAGGAGTGGCTTCCGCTGAACCCGCCCCCGGCGAAGTAGCCGGCCCAGCCCCCGCAGACGAACCGAAACCAGGAGATCAACGCAATGAAGATCGCAGTCATCGGCGGCACCGGCCTCATCGGGTCGCAGGTCGTGAAGATCCTGAACGACGACGGGCACGAGGCTGTCCCGCATTCGCAGTCCTCCGGTGTGAACCTGGTGACCGGGCGGGGCCTGCCCGATGCGTTGGCCGGGGCCGACGTCGTGGTCAACCTGACGAACTCGCCCACCTTCGACGAGGACTCGCCGACATTCTTCGAGGAGTCCATGGACAACCTGCTCGCGGCTGCCGAGATGGCCGGTGTCGGGCACGCGGTCGTCCTGTCGATCCTGGGCGCCGAACTGGTGCCGGATCTGGCCTACTACCGTGCCAAGGTGCTGCAGGAGGCCATGCTCAAGGTGGGCCCCGTGCCGTACTCGATCGTCCGGGCCACGCAGTTCTTCGAGTTCATGGACGCGGCGATGTCCTGGACCTCGGACGAGACCGGCGTCCGTCTGCCCGCCACGCTCATCCAGCCGATGGCCGCCGCCGATGTGGCTCAGGCGGTGGCCGAGGTCAGCGTGGGCAGCCCGCTGATGGGCACCCGCAACATCGCCGGCCCGGACGTCTTCACGTTCGCCGAACTCGGCAGGATCACCCTGGCCGCGAACGACGATCCGCGTCCGGTCGTCGTCGACGACACCGCCGGCCTGTTCGCCGCCGCGTCGGGCAACGCCCTGATCGCCAAGGACGCAGACTACGCGGTCATCGCGAAGACCGCCTATCAGGACTGGCTCGCACGCTGACAGGCTTCTGACGGGCTTCTGACGGGCTTTCAACAGACCGCTGACCGGACAAGACCGAGCCCGCGCGACACGACTCGCGCGGGCCCGGTCATCGGCGTCAGCGGTGCCAGCCGCATAGCTTGTCCGGGTCGAGCACGATCCACAGCGCGGTGATTCCGGTGCCGCTCCCGTCGATACCCACCACCGCGACGGCCCGACCGGTACGGCGCAGTGCCAGCCCCGGCCGACCGTTGACAGCCTCGACGCTCAGCTCTGTCAGCTCTGTCAGCCCTGTGCCGCCCGACTCGCACAACAGCACCGCGGCGAGTCGCGCGACGTCCCGCGCGCCGTGGACCAATCCCGGTACGGCCGGCAGCAGCCCTCCGCTGTCGGTCACGGCTATGACATCGGCGTCCAGCGTGTCGCGAAGCGCGACAGTGTCCCGGTTCCGGCAGGCTTCTGCGAAACCGTGTACGAGATCGTCATGCGGATCGCGCATAGTGACCCGGCGGCTCTGGCGACGGCTCGGACGGCTCGCCGCCGGTGACGAACGCCCGGCGCGGGTCCTGCACTGATGCCAGCGAGACGAAGTCGCGGCCGAACACCGCGGCGGTGAGCCAGATCGCGAACACGCGCACCTTCCGCTCCCAACTCGGTACCGCCAGGACGTGATACCCGCGGTGCATCAGCCACGCCGGGAAGCCCTTGATGACGATGCCACGGTACTGGAAGATCCCGCGTCCCAGGCCGAGGGTGGCGACCACGCCGAGGCTGTGGTGCACGTAGGGCCGCACTGTGCGTCCGCGCAGGTCGGCGGTGATGTTCTTGGCCAGCAGCTTCCCCTGGCGCACGGCGTGCTGGGCGTTGGGCACCGTCGTGGCTCCGGGCCGATGCGCGGCGAGGTCCGGGACGGCCGCGTCGTCGCCCGCGCCCCAGGCGTCCGGGACCGGCTCGTTCTCGGTGCCGACCCGCAGGTCGGACCGCACAACCAGCATCCCGCGCGCGTCGACGGGCAGATCGGTGTAACCGCGGACCATGGGATTCGCGGCATTGCCGACAGTCCACACGATCAGTTCGGAGTCGAACGCCTCACCGGTGGACAGGACCACATGCCCGTCGAGCGCGGAGACCAGCGTGGCGCCCAGGTGCACCCGCGCTCCACGCTTCTCCAACGAGCGCACCACCCACTGCCCGGGCCGGTCGGACACCTCGGGAAGGATCCGGTGTCCGGCCTCGACGAGGTGGAAGCTCAGCTCGGCGGGGTCCAGCTCCGGATAGGACCGGAGCAGCGCGTTCGCCAGCGACAGCAACTCGGCGAAGCCCTCGACCCCGGAGAAGCCGCCGCCGACGAAGGTGACGGTGAGCAGCTTGCGGCGCCGCGGCCCGCCAGGGAGCGTCGAGGCCCGGTCGAAGGCGGTCAGCAACCGGTCCCGTATCGCGACCGCCTCCTCGACGTGCTTCAGCCCGATCGCCTGTTCGGCCACGCCGGGGACGGCGAGCTTGCGGGTCACCGCGCCGGCCGTCACGGCGATGACGTCGTACCCCATCGCGAACTCGGGGCCCTCGGCAGGCCGGACCGTCACCGTGCGCCGGGCATGGTCGATCGCGACGACCGAACCCGCGATGACCGTACTGCGGCGCAGATGCCGACGCAGCGACACCGCGGCATGGCGCGCCTCGACCGACCCGGCCAGCACCTCGGGGAGGAACGGCTGGTAGGTCATGTACGGCCGGGGATCGACCACGACGATCCGCGCCTCGTCCCGCCGAAGCTTCTTCTCCAGCCTCCAGGCCGTGTAGAAGCCCGCGTAGCCGCCGCCAACCACCAGAATCGTACGCACGCCGGTCCCGCCGTTCTCTCGGAGTCGCCAGCTATGACCGGGCAGCAGCCCGATTCGTGACGACGGCGGGTCAGGCCGGGGCGGGAACCTGCGCGTTCTTCTCCGGATTGAGCATCCAGAACAGCTGGTCGATGCCGTCCGCCGAGGCCTCGATGGCGAGCAGGCCGTACACGGACCCGCCGGCCATCAAGACGACGCAGGGCTGCCCGTTCATGGTCGCGAACTCCGTCTCGACGCCCTCCCAGAACCACGACATCGCAGCCAGGAACTTCGCCACCCACGACGCACCCACCACCGCCCGGCGCGCGATCTGATGCCGGCCGTTGCCGTCGGACAGGCTGGTCACATCGGCGGCGAAGAGCTTCTCCAGCGCGCCCATCTCGCCGGTGCGCGCGGCGGCGAGGAACTTGGTCAGCAACTCCCGCTGTGCCTCCGCGGGAACCGGGGTGCGGCGCTCGCCGGTCACGTGCTTGCGCGCCCGGCTCACCAGCTGACGCACCGCGGGCTCGGTCGACTGCACGATGTTCGCGATCTCCGCGTACGAGTAGCCGAACGCCTCCCGCAGGATGTACGCGGCCCGCTCGTTCGGCGTCAGCTTCTCCATCAGCACCAGCGCCGCGAACTCCAGCGCCTCGCCCCGCTCGGCACCGAGATACGGATCGGCGCTGGTGTCGACCGGCTCCGGCAGCCACGGTCCGACGTACGTCTCCCGCCGCACCCGCGCCGACTGCAGCTCGTTGATCGCCAGCCGGGTCATCGCCGTGGCCAGGAACGCCGCCGGATTGGCCACCTTGCCCCGATCGCACGTCTGCCAGCGCAGCCACACCTCCTGCACCAGGTCCTCGGCCTCGGCGGCGCTGCCGAGCATGCGGTACGCGATCCCGAACAGACGCGGCCGCACACTCTCGAACACGGTCACGGCCTGCTCAAGACTTGTGTTGTCATCGTCGGCGGCGGCCACCTCGACGTCCACGTGCGAATCGGTCACCATCGGCCTCTGTCTGATCGCGTCACTGCGTGCACCTTCTTTCATCCTGAGCCTAGGCCGCCGTCCGCACCAACTTCGGAGGGCCCTTGTCACAACAACGGGCGCTGTCCGGTCTCAGCTGGTGATCGACGTTCCGGACCAGCCGGGGGCAGCAGGAGTAGGCATGAAAAGCAACGAGCAGCAGATCGCGACATCCGTTCTCGTCATCGGCACCGGCGGCGCGGGCCTGCGCACTGCCATCGAGCTGGCGGAGCGCGGCATCGACGTGCTGGCGGTGGGCAAGCGGCCGAAGAACGACGCGCACACCAGCCTCGCCGCCGGCGGCATCAACGCCGCGCTGTCGACCATGGACCCCGAGGACTCGTGGCAGCAGCACGCCGCGGACACCCTGAAGGAGGGCTACCTGCTGGGGGATCCGGAGACGGTGCGGATCGTCACCGAGAACGCCGCCCGCGGCATCTCAGACCTCGAACGCTACGGCATGCCCTTCGCGCGCGAGGCCGACGGCCGCATCTCCCAACGGTTCTTCGGCGCCCACACCTATCGGCGCACCGCCTTCGCCGGCGACTACACCGGGCTGGAGATCCAGCGTGCGCTGATCCACCGCGCGGCGCAGCTCGACATCCCGATCCTGGACACGGTCTACATCACCCGGATCCTGGTACGGGACAACGTCGTGTTCGGCGCCTACGGCTTCGACCTGGAGGACGGCACGCGGTATGTGATCCACGCCGACGCCGTCGTCCTCGCCGCGGGCGGACACACCCGCATCTGGCGCAGAACCTCATCACGCCGGGACGAGAACACCGGTGACTCCTTCCGGCTCGCTCTGCTGGCCGGCGGCCGGATCCGCGACGCGGAGCTCGTGCAGTTCCACCCGTCAGGGCTCATCGCCCCGGAGAACGCCGCCGGCACGCTCGTCTCCGAAGCCGCGCGCGGCGAAGGCGGAGTGCTGCGCAACGCGCTCGGCGAGCGGTTCATGAAGCGCTACGACCCCGAGCGGATGGAACTGTCCACCCGCGACCGGGTGGCCCTGGCGGCCTACACCGAGATCAAAGAGGGGCGCGGAACCCCGGCCGGCGGCGTGTGGCTCGACGTCTCCCATCTGCCCCGGGAGACGATCATGCAACGGCTGCCCCGCGTCTACCAGACATTGCTCGAACTCCAGATGCTCGACATCACCCGCGAGCCGATCGAGATCGCACCCACCGCGCACTACTCGATGGGCGGCATCTGGGTCCGCCCCGAAGACCACGGCACCGGCGTCGAAGGCCTGTACGCCCTCGGCGAAGCCGCCAGCGGCCTGCACGGCGCGAACCGCCTCGGCGGCAACTCCCTGATCGAGCTGCTGGTCTACGGCCGCATCGTCGGCGAAGCCGCGGCAGGCTACTCGCGGAACCTGCACGCGCAACAGCGGTCGGCGGAGGCGACGGCACAGGCCCGCGCCGAGATCGACGACCTGCTCGCGGCTGACGGCCCGGAGAACGTCCGAGCCCTGCAACGCACCCTGCGCAACACGATGACCGAACACGCCGGCGTCGTCCGCGACGAGGAAGGCCTGCGCGGGGGCCTGGCGGAACTCGACGAACTCCAGACCCGCATGAAGGACGTCGGCGTCCACCCCGACATCGCCGGCTGCCAGGACCTCGCCCACGCCTTCGACCTCAAGTCCGCGGCCCTGGCCGCCCGCGCCACCCTCGAATCGGCCCTCGAGCGCCGCGAGACCCGCGGCTGCCACAACCGGTCCGACTACCCGCACCCGGACCCGTCACTTCGCGTGAACCTCGTCTGGTCCGGCCCCGGACAGGTCGAGCATGAGGAGATCGCCCCCGTCCCGGACGAGATCGCCGCGCTCATGCGCGACGTGTCCACCGAGGGGAAACTCGTTGAGTGAGCACAGTGGTCGCTCGTGTGGTCGTCATCGGCGGGGAAATGTGTCTCGGCTGGGCGGTGCGCCGAAGTGACGGTGGTATTCCCGGCTGAACTGAGACGGGCTGTCGTATCCCACGAGGTATCCGATGTTTGCGATGTCCTGCGGGTTGGCCGCCAGCAGGAGTCTTCTTCTTGGAGTCTGATCTTCTTCTGGAACTGGATGGGGGTGGTTCCGGCCACGGCCTGGAAGTTCCTGTGGAAGGCGGAGGCGCTCATTCCGACCAGTGCTGCGAGGTCCTCCACCTGGAACGGGTCCTTGTAGTTCTCCCGGATCCATCGCAGGGCTTTGGCGATCGGGGCGAGTCTGGTGTCGGTGAGGCCTATGCGGCGGACGGTCGCACCGTGCTCGCTGGTGATCAGGCGCCACAGGATCTCGCGTTTGACCAGTGGGGCGAGCACCTCCCTGTCGCGCGGCTGGTCGAGGAGGCGGACCAGTCGGATCGCGGCGTCCAGGAGGGTGTCGGAGGCGTCGCTGAAGGCGACGGCGGGTGGTGGGACGGGCTCGGTCTGCGCGAAGGGGTGGGACGCGGCCCGCATGAGTAGATCGGCGACGTCCGAGGAGTGCAGCAGCAGGCAGAGTCCGAGGGCCGGGCGCCGCGGGGTGGCGTCGATGAAATGGCCGGCTGTTCCACACCTGCTCAAGGCGGCCGCGCAGGGACCGCGCCGGGTTGCCGACGTGGTCAACGTCGGCTCGCTGGCCGGCCGCGGCGCCTTCGCCATGTCCGCGGTGTACTGCGCCACCAAGTTCGGCGTCGGCGCGTTCAGTGAGGCGCTGCGTCAGGAGTTGGCCCGCCAGCACGTCAGGGTTTCCGTGGTCGAGCCCGGCAGCGTCGACACCGAGCTGCGCACGCACAACTCCGACGCGGTCCAGCGGCAGCTCGCCGCGACCTTCGGCGAGATCGAGCGGCTGCAGAGCCAGGACGTCGCCGACACCGTCGGCTACATCGTCACGCGGCCCCGGCACGTGGCCGTCGCCGAGCTGCTCGTACGCCCGACCGAGCAGGTCTGAACGAAGCCGGACCGGCACCCACCCACACGGCACAGGAGCAGACCGCGCCGGTTCCGTGAGAACGGCGGCGCGGCCTGCCTTCCATGTCAATGTGTGTCAATGTGTCGAGATCAGCCGGTCAGCTGATCAGCCGATCAGCTGTGCGTCCACTTCTGATTGCTGCCGCCGTTGCACGTCCATACTTCCAGCAACGTGCCGTTGGCGGTGCCGGCCCCGGTGGCGTCCAGGCACAGGCCGGACTGGGCGCCGGTGATCGTGCCGTCCGCGTTGAGCGTCCACTTCTGGTTGGCGCCGCCGGTGCAGGGCCAGATGTCCACCTTGGTGCCCGTGCTGGTCCCCTGGCCGGAGGCGTCGAGGCAGTCGCTGCCGTAGACCCGTAGCTCGCCCGCGGAGGTGGCGGTCCACTGCTGGTTCGTGCCGCCGTTGCAGTCCCAGAGTTCCACCTGCGTGCCCTGCGTCTGCGAGGCGTTGGGGACGTCGACGCACCTGCCGGAGGCGGTGCCGATGATCTCGCCGCTGCTGCCGCCACCACCGCCGCTGCCAGGTGTGATCGACAGGTTGTCGAACTGCGCGGTCTCGCCTTGGCTGGTGGCGTAGCCGATCTGGCCGGCGCCCCAGGTGGTGTTGTTCGTGGTGCCGACTTGGGTGCCGTCGATCGATGCGGTGATGGTGCTGCCGGCGAAGGTCAGGGACAGGGTGTGCCAGCGGCCGGTGCCCAGTGCCGCGACGGTGCCGCTTGCCAGGGTGCTGACGGTGCCGCCGGTGTTCGAGCTCAGGATCGACCACGCGCCGGTGTCACTGACGCGCAGGTGGTACGCGTTCAGGCCACCGGCTCCGGTGTAAGACTGGGTGTTGGCACGGCCCATCAGCCCCGCATAGCCGGACTTCTCCAGCAGTACATCCGAGCTGACGGTGTAGTTGCTCCAGCTCACCTCACCCAGCAGGGCATGCGGGTCCGACAGCGTGTCCCAAGTGATCGGCGTCTGCGGGCTCACCTGCCGCACGCACTGGCCGCTGCGGCCACCGCCACAAGCCGCGACTTCGAACGAGCCCTGCCAGTCCATCAGGTACTTCGCTTCGCTGCCGGTGGCGTCACTGTCGAAAGTATCGCTGTACGGCAGGCTCATGGCCCCCTGTGCAGGGCCCGCAGCCGTGCCCTTGCCCTGGCCCGTCGTCGTTGTCAGGGAGTAGACATACCCGGGCTGCACCGTCAGGCTGAAGCTCCCGCCGGACGGCGTGATGTCCGTGCTGTGCACGAAGTAGTCAGCAGAGTTGTTCGAGTTCACGTTGGTCGCCCACACATGCACCTGGCCGGTGGACAGGCCTCCGTTGACGGTGAAGTTCAGAGTCTGCGCGCTTCCGGCGTCCATCGTCTCGATGATGGTGGAGTAGTCGCTGTTGTTCGGCGCCTTCAGCGACACATAGCTGCCGTTGTCGCGGTTGCCGCCGATGTAGCCGCTGGAGGAGTCCAGATACTTCCAGCCCGGTGCGGTGAACTGCGTGGTCTGCGCCATCACCCAGGCGTTCTTGCCGACCGAGTAGTAGCCGGACCACGGCTGCGGGGCGGACGCCACGCCCATCGTGGGATACGGCAGGTTCGGTGTGATCGCGGCGACGATCGGCCAGTTGAGGTACGCGGTCATCCGTCCGTCGATGTAGCCGCGGTTGATGCCGCGCGCCATCGCCTGCGCGCCGGCGTTGTAGTCGTCCGAACCGTTCTCGCTGGCCCACAGTTGTTTGCCGGACGAGCTCGCCGCCGACGGCACCGTACAGGTGGCCTGCGATGAGCGATACCCGCACGGGTAGTGCGCTCCGATGACGCCGACCGCGGAGGCGAAGGAAGAATCGGAGTCGACGTCGTTGGCCACCGACCAGTCCGAGTCCGCCCCGACGATCTCGACGCCGCTGTATCCGTTGGCGTTGAGCGCGCTGCGCAGCTGTTCGTACCAGGAGACGTTGTAATTGCGCTCGTTCCAGCCGCCGAGGTAGTCGATGCTCAGACCGTGCGACTTCGCGCAGCCGAGCCAGGAGACCAGGTAGTTCACCATGTCGGTGGACCAGAAGTTCCCATTGCCGATCCAGCCGGGCGCACCCCAGGCCAGCCCGTAGAGCTTGACGTTCGGATTGCGGGCCTTGGCCTGCTCGGCGAGCCAGAACTCGTAGCCGACGTCGCAGTTCACCACGCCGCGGCTGTGCTCGATGCTGGGCTCGGCGCCGGAGGTGGAGTTCGTGTCCCCGCCGATCTCGATCTTGAGCATCTGGGCCGCGGCGCCGTAGTCCGGCTTGAACATGTAGTCCAGGATCTGGCTGCGCTCGGGCTCCGGATAGTCGATCAGCAGTCTGCTGTTGCCGCCTCCGCCGCTGATCGCCCCGACGCCGTCGAAGGTGCGGCCGCCGGACGCGCCGTTGATGGTGATCGACGTGGCCGCGTGGGCCGGCGCGGCCACGACGGCGACCACGCCGCTCGCGGCCAGCGCGAGGCCGGCGAGCGCCGCCGTGGACCCGCGCAGGCGCTTGAGGATTCCGATGAGTCTTGACACGGTCGTCGCCTCTCTCAGCTCGCGGTGCAGGTCAGCGTCGGAGACCCGTTAGTACCCGAGTAGCCGGCCTGGAAGCCGAACGAGGTGTTCCCTCCCGCGGCGATCGAGCCGTTGTAGGCCGCGTTCGTGACCGCCACACTCGATTGCCCGCTGCCAGCCAGCACACCGTTCCAGACACTGGTGATCTGCTGGTTTCCGCCCCAGGTCCAGGCCACCTTCCAGCCGTTGGTGGGCGCCGTCCCGCTGTTCGTCACGGTCACGTTGGCCGTGAACCCGGTGCTCCACTGGTTGGTCACTGAGTACGCCGCCGTACATCCGCTGCCTCCTCCTCCCCCGCTCGATGCCGTCGTCGCGGTCACGCCGGAGGACGGGGCCGAGACGTTGCCGGCCGCGTCGTAGGCGGCGACGGTGTACGTGTACTGCGTCGAGGCGGACAGTCCGGTGTCGGTGAACGTGGTCCCGGCGGTCGTTCCGACCTGGACGCCGTTGCGGTACACCCGGTATCCGGCCACGCCGACGTTGTCCGTGGACGGCGACCAGGACAGCGAGGCTGCCGAGGACGTCGTCCCGGTGACCGCGAGGTTCGCCGGCACGGAGGGCGGCGTGGTGTCACCGCCGGATCCGGCGGTGGTCGCCGTCACCGAGAAGCTGTTGGTGCCCAGCCCCTGGCCGCCCTGCCAGATCTCGAAGCCGGCCTCGACGTCGAGCAGGTAGTTCGAGGGGTTGATGGAGCCGCGGGACACCGCGTCCTGGAACAGCGCCTTGAGATCGAGGTTGGACACGGAGGTCGCACCGGGATTCAGGACGTAGGAGATGATCTTCCACGAGGTCTGCTGCCCGGTCCACACGTTCCAGTTCAGGCCGGCGGCGTTCGACGTCCCGGTCTGCGAGCCGAACGGCTGCACCCCGCCGCGGCTGTTGAGCCAGATCATCACCTCGGTGCCGTCCGGCTGGCCGGTGGTGGTGGGCGTGGAGTTGAACCAGATGTCGTAGGAGACGTCATAGGCACCCGACGAGGGCTGCGTGGTGCTCCAGGAGGTGGTGGCACTGCCCAGCTTGCTCATCTGGATCGGGAAGCTGTTGTTGCTGGTGCACAAACCCCAGTGGCAG
The DNA here is from genome assembly GCF_041262705.1 of Catenulispora sp. MAP12-49. Taxonomy (NCBI): domain Bacteria; kingdom Bacillati; phylum Actinomycetota; class Actinomycetes; order Catenulisporales; family Catenulisporaceae; genus Catenulispora; species Catenulispora sp. MAP12-49. The sequence continues at coordinate 35,880 of NZ_JBGCCP010000022.1, forward strand.
CCCTTGTAGATCGAGGGGTAGGTGGCCGGCGCGCCGCCGCTGAGGTTGAAGTTCGCGGTGCTCACCGTCCAACCGGTCCCACCGTTGTAGGTGATGCACTGCTGCGCGGTCGAGTTCCACTCGTTGGCCTGGATCATGTAGTCGCCGGCCGGGATCGTGCCGGTCCCGGAGCACGTGGTCGTGGCGGCCTGCGCGGCCGGCATGGCGGCCGCCGAGAGCGCCGCCGTGAAGGCGATCGCGAGAGCGGCCGCGAGGGCACGCAGCCTGAGAAGACGAGACACCCGGTTGCCATCCTTTCGAACATCCGCCGACGTACACACGCCTCGCCGGTGAAGCTGCCAAGGCCGGAGCCGGATCGCAAGCGATCGTCGAACCGGTTCGCAGGTGCCCGGGAAGGCGTCGCGTCGGACCGTGCAGGTCAGCACATGTCAGGGCGACAGACGCCCGGTCCGGCCGGTCGTGTGGTGGAGCCGAAACTTTCAGGAAACCCGACGTTTCCAGGCCACACTCCCTTCGTCGCACCTTGACACAGCGCACTGAACGATGCACCGTCTACGTCGGCGCACAGATTGTTAGCGCTAACATTCATCGCCCGCTTCCGGAGGCGCCCCATGGCTCGAAACAATCTGCGAACACGCCTGCGGCGGACGTGGCGCGCGACCGTGGCCGTCGCCGTATCGCTGACCGCCGCGCCACTTCTCGCCCTCGGGGCCGCGCAGCCCGCCCACGCACTGAACAATTCACTGGCGTTGACGCCGCAGATGGGGTTCAACGACTGGAACGCCTACGGCTGCAACGTGTCCGAGTCGCTGATCAAGTCCACGGCTCTGGCCATGCACAACGACGGCATGCAGGCCGCCGGCTACCAGTACGTCAACATCGACGACTGCTGGCTCACCCACAACCGGGACTCCTCCGGGCACCTCGTCCCGGACCCCGCCAAGTTCCCCGACGGGATCTCCGGCACCGCCGCCTATGTCCACTCCCTCGGTCTGAAGCTGGGCATCTACGAGGACGCCGGCACCATGACCTGCGCCGGCTACCCGGGGAGCCTGGGCCACGAGACCACCGACGCGAACTCGTTCGCCTCCTGGGGCGTGGACTACCTGAAGTACGACAACTGCTACTCCGACGGCGTCAACCAGACCAGCAACGGCGGCCCCAGCGCCCAGAGCCGCTACACCACGATGCGCGACGCGCTGGCCGCGACCGGCCGGCCGATTCTTTTCAGCCTGTGCGACTGGGGCTTCCAGAACCCGTGGACCTGGGGTGCCGGCGTCGGGAACTCCTGGCGCACCACCGGCGACATCAACGCCAGTTTCGGCAGCATGCTGTCCATCTTCCACAGCAACGTCGGCCTGGCCTCCTCCGCCGGCCCCGGCGCCTGGAACGACCCGGACATGCTGGAGATCGGCAACGGCATGTCCGCCACCGAGGACCGCAGCGAGTTCAGTCTGTGGGCGGAGATGGCCGCTCCCCTGATCTCCGGGACCAACGTCGCCAACGCCAGCTCCACGACCCTGGCCACCCTCACCAACTCGCGGGTGATCGCCGTCGACCAGGACTCACTCGGCAAGCAGGGCACTGAGGTCTCCTCCTCCGGCGGCCTGGACGTGCTGGCCAAGCCGCTGGCCAACGGCGACGTCTCGGTCGCGCTGTTCAACGAGAACAGCACCACCGCCACCATCTCCACCACGGCCGCGGCGATCGGCAAGACCGGCGCGAGCAGCTACACCCTGACCGACCTGTGGAGCGGCGCGACGTCGACGACCACGAACACGATCAGCGCCGCGGTCCCCGGGCACGGAACGGTCATGGTCCGGGTCGCCGGCGGCACCAGCGGCGGAGGCGGCGGATCGAGCCCCGGCGAGGTGCACGCCGTCGGCGCCGGCAAGTGCCTGGACGTGCCGAACAGTTCCACCACCGGCGGCACCCAGCTGGACATCAGCGACTGCTCCGGCGGCGCGAACGAGACCTTCACCCACAGCGGCTCCAACCAGCTGACGGTCTACACCGGAAGCGGCCAGCTGTGCCTGGACGCCGACAACAAGGGCACCACCAACGGCACCAAGGTCATCATCTGGTCCTGCAACGGCCAGACCAACCAGCAATGGACGGTCAACTCCAACGGCACCATCACCGGCGTGCAGTCCGGGCTCTGCCTGGACGTCACGGGAGCGGCCACCGCCGACGGGACACCGGTGGAGCTGTGGACGTGCAACGGCCAGACGAACCAGCAGTGGACGCTCAGCTGAGCTTGGTGGGGGGTGCGAAGGAGTACACGATGCCGGTCAGGCGTTCCGATTCCTGCCAAAGGCGGTGCTGGGTCTCGGTGTCATGGGACAAGTCGGTAGAGGCCAGTACTTTCGGGTGGCCTTTGAACTCGTTCCAGCCGTCCGGGCCGTAGTACTGGCCGCCATGCGCGTCAGGGTCCGTGGCTGCCCGCAGGATCGGCAGGGCACCTTTTTCGGCGCTGTGGGTGATCAGCAGGGCCGGCCCCCAGAAGCGGCCACGGAAGAGTACCGGCATGGTGCGGTTGAGTTCGCTGCGCTCGACGATCCGTAGGACCGGCCGCGCGTCCCGCGGCACGGCAGCGCGTTCGCCCGTGAGATGGTTGCTGTCATGACAGTTGGCGCGACTCCGAGCGGCGAAGTTGTCCTCGAGACGAGCCGCCTGCTGCTCAGACCTTGGCGGGTGGCCGAGGCTGTCGTCCAGCGTGAGCTGTGGACCGAACGTGATCCACGGGTGCCGCCGCACCGCCGCATTGACGCGGGCGGACATCCCACAATCGCGGAGCTCGAGGATGCAATCCGCACCAACCAGATTCGGTCGATCGGGTTGCTGGCGGTCGAGCGGAAGGGCTCTGGTGACGTCATCGGTTACTGCGGGCTGGCCGACAGCGGGCGTGGAGCGGCAGGGGAACCGGAACTGGCATTCGAACTGCTACGACGGGTCTGGTGTCAGGGATACGCGACCGAGGCCTCGTTGGCGGTGCTGGAATGGGCGAGAACGTCTGGCTACGAACGGCTGTGGGCCACGGTCTGGGACTGGAACACCGCTTCTCGCCGCGTGCTGGCCAAGCTCGGGTTCACCGAGACCGAGCGGAAAGAAGTGGACCCGGTGCATGGGACCACCCTGTTCACCACGAGACGGCTCTGATCCATCAGTAGGCGGACACCCAATAGTTGTTCACCTGGAAGTTCATGCCGCCGCTGGAGGAGGTGATCTCCCAGCCGAACTGGACGTTCCCCAGGGTGACGTCGCCGATCCAGTGCTCGGAGTTCTCCAGCCACTTCAGCACGGCGAGGATGTCGACCGTTCCGGAGGTGGCGTAGCCGGTGTTGAGGAACGAGTAGACGTTGTTGGAGCCGTTCCAGCCCTTGTAGACGTTGAAGTCGTACCCACCTACCGAGACGTTGGTGACGTAGGAGCCGATCGGGCCGATCGCGCCGGTCTTGTTCAGCCACACCATGATCTCGTCGGCGTTCGAGGAGTCCCAGATGTCGTACGCGCTCTCGAAGGCCCCGGAGGACGGCACCGAGACCGAGTAGCCGGACGTCACGGAGTTCAGCGAGTTGATCGGCGTGCCGACCCACTTGCTGACGTTGGGATAGGACTTGATGCCGCCGGTGTTCGGCTGGTTCGACCACACGCCCCAGTTGCTCGCGGAGTTGGCCCAGATCGTCTGCGGCCCGGCACCGCTGCCCCACACGTCGTTGTAGAGGGTGTAGCCGTTGTTGCTCCACGACGCCCACTGGTCCGACGAGGACCAGACGGCCGCCTGCGCCGGCCCGGCCGCCAGCGCGACGGTCGCCGCGGCGGCGGGGACCGCGGTCAGGACGAGCACGCTGCGGCGCTTGAACAGGGGGAGGAGTTTTGCCATGGCGAAGCCTCCGGTCCGGAAGTGGTGCGAACGAAAGTCGAAGCGCTTCGAATAATCAGCCTGCTACATCACTGAGTCAATACACTCACGAACCGTGGAGGGGTAAAGAATTCGTCATCGAACAGACATCCCGTTTTCGCGAAACCGCTCGAAGCGCTTCGACTAGCCTGCCGCTTCGTCCTCGAAACCGGCCAGATGCTCGCGGAACCATTTCTCCGTGGCGCTGATGTGAAGGAGTGCTGCGGCCTGGGCCAACGCCGGGTCGGCCGCGGCGAGCGCGTCATAGATGGCCTGGTGTTCGGCGATGGTGCGGTCGGCGACGGCGTCGTCGACCAGTCCGCGCCAGATACGGGCGCGGACGGTGCGGCTGGATATGCCTTCCAGCAGGGAGGCCAGGGTCCGGTTGCCGGTCGCGGCGAACACGGCACGGTGGAACGCGGCGTCGTGCTCGTTGAGCAGCTCCACGTCGTCCTTGGCCGCACACATCGCCGCCAGATGGCGCTCCACCTCGCCGAGTTCGGCGGGGGTGATCCGGGCGGCGGCCACACCGGTGGCGACCGGTTCGAACAGCCGGCGCACCTCGGCCAGTTCCAGCTGGGTGTCGCCCTGCAGCAGTTCGACCGCCGCGCCGAGCCCTTCGAGCAGGACCGCCGGCTCCAGGCTGGTCACATACGTCCCATCACCTCGCCGGATCTCCAGCACCCGGGCCACCACCAGGGCCTTGACCGCCTCGCGGGTCAGGTTCCGGGACAGGCCCAGCTCCGAGGCGAGTTGCTGCTCGGGCGGGAGCCGGGAGCCGGGCGGCAGGTGGCCGGAGTGGATGAGCTCACGGATGCGGGCGATCGCCTTGTCGGACAGGGACATGGGCGGCAGCGTAACAGCGACATCCCATGTCTTCCGATCAAGGGCTGACCGGATGAAACTTTCATCGGCGGCGGAAGGCGGACCGCCCTTGAGAAGCGAGCCGCCCGGGACGGCACAGCGACGCGTTGACACGATTTCGCAGCGCGTGGACATTGCTTCCACCGACACCTACACCTGTGGGGGATCATGCTGTCCAAAACCGCGAAACTCCTGCTCGCCGCGGGTCTCACCGCGTCGGCCGTGGCCCTCGGCCCGGCGGCCACCGCCTCGGTCGCGACCGGCCCGGCCACCGCGGCCACCGCGACCACGCCGACGGCCCCGGCCACCGGCCACACCCTGCCCGCGAACACCCGCTTCGCCGTCAGCCCCGACAACGAGGCGGCCCAGCAGGCGCTGACCGATCTGCACCAGGGCGACCTGACCGGCGCCGCGGCCATGGCAAAGCTGGCCACCTGGCCCGAGGCGACGTGGTTCACCGGCGGTACGCCGGAGCAGGTGCGCGACCAGGTGCGGGCGACGATCCGGACCGCCGCGGCCGAGCGCGCCGTGCCGGTGCTGGTCGCCTACGACATCCCGCTGCGTGATTGCAGTCAGTACTCGGCCGGCGGTGCCGCGTCCGACGCCGCGTACCAGCAGTGGATATCAGCGTTCGCCCAAGGTGTCGGCTCCAGCCGGGCCGTGGTGATCGTGGAGCCGGACGCGCTGGCGAACCTGCCCTCGGACTGCGGCGCCGCCACCGACCCGACCGGGGCGCTGACCGCCGGGCGCGTCGCCGACATCAAGTACGCGGTGTCCGCGCTGGAGGCCAAGCCGCAGACGGTCGTCTACCTCGATGCGGGCAACAGCCAGTGGCACTCCGTCGGGGACATGGCCAGCCGGCTGATCCAGGCCGGCGTCGGCCAGGTCCAGGGCTTCTTCCTGAACGTGTCCAACTACCAGCCCACCGACCAGACCGACCAGTACGGCACCTGGATCTCCAAGTGCATATGGTTCGCCACCGACGGTCCGGCGTGGGCGGCCGGACACACCGACTACTGCGCCAGCCAGTACTACTCCTCGGCCGCGCCGAACGACGGCAAGCCCGGCGACGCGGTGTCCCCGACCGATCCGAGCACCTGGCACTGGACCGACGCCTGGTTCGACCAGAACGTCGGCACGCCCCCGGCCGCGCAGCTGGCCCACTTCGTCGTGGACACCAGCCGCAACGGCCAAGGTGCCTGGACGCCGGCGCCCGGCAAGTACTCCGGCGACCCCCAGGTCTGGTGCAATCCGCCGGGTCGCGGCATCGGCGCCGAGCCCACCGCCGCCACCGGCGTCGCGCTCGTCGACGCCTACCTGTACATCAAGACGATCGGCGAGTCCGACGGCAGCTGCACCCGCGGCACTGCCGGACCCGGCGACCCCGAGTACGGCGGCGCGGTGGACCCGGCGGCCGGCGCCTGGTGGCCGGCCCAGGCGCTCACCCTCGCCGAGAACGCGGTGCCCGCCCTGACGTTCAATCCTCGTCTGTTCCGCTGAGCCACGGCGGCGCGGCCGGCGGGCTCAAGAACGCCGGTCGCGCCGACGGCCGCGGCGCGGGACCGGTGCTGCTCCGCAGCGAGATGGGCGGGGTGAACATGCGGTGCCGGGCGGCCGCGTCCGGATCGGCGATGCGGTCGATGAGAAGCGCCATCGCGACGGCGCCGATCTCCAGCGACGGGACGTCGGCGGCGGTGAGCGGCGGGCGGAACTCCTCAGCCCACTGATCCGCCGCGACCCCGGCGATGGAGAAGGTCCTCGGGACCTCCTGGCCTGCCCGCTCCAGCGCGCGCTGGACGCCGGACAGCGCCGCCTCGTTGACGGTGACGATCGCGGTCGTCGCGGGGCGCGCGGCCAGGATCTCCGCCACACAGCGCTCGCCCCCGGCGGCGTCGTCCTCGCAGCAGAACTCCGACCCGGTCAGCTCACGCCGGCCGACCGCCTCGGCGAACCCTTCCTGCGCCCGGAGGGCGGGACCGTAGCCGGAGGACACCAGCGCGGACGAGCGGTTGATTAGCGCGATGTGGCGGTGGCCGAGGTCGGCGAGGTGGTCGACGCACTGGCCGACCAGCGTCGCGTAGTCCACGTCGACCCACCACGTCCCGTCCGGGTCCGCGATCCGGCCGATGGTCACGAACGGTATCCCGGTCTGTGCGAGCCGGACGACGCGCGGATCCTCCAGCCGGATCTCCATCAGGATCACCCCGTCCACTCGCCGTCCGCTGATCAAGCGCTCGAACGAGCCGTCCTGATCCCCGCCGGACGGGGACAGCAGGACGTCCAGGTCCGCACGCGCCGCGGCCTCCACGACGCTGGCGACGAAGTCCAGCTGCATGGACGTCATGCGCGCCCCGGCCGGCGGGATCACCAGGCCCACGGTGCGGGTCCGGCCCTCCTTCAGCGCACGCGCCGAGGCGTTCGGGCGGTAGTCCAGCTCGTCGATGACGTCCTGGATGCGCCGCCGGGTCTCCTCCGAGACCGGCCGCTTGCCGCTGAGCGCATACGACACGGTGCTGCGCGCCACCCCCGAGCGGCGCGCGATCTCTCCGATGTTCATGGGCCTCCGCGGTCGGCAGATCGAACCGTTGACTGATCCGAAGTGTACGGCCGCGGCCGGGACGTCAACGGACCGTGAAGTCCTGGTTGCCGCCGGAGGCGTTCTTGCACTGCCACTGGTCGAGCTGCTGGCCCAGGTTGCTGCCGGCGCCGTAGACGTCCAGGCACAGACCGCTGTTCTGGTTCCGGAACGAGTAGCCGCCGTCAGATTGCTGGACGGGCAGCCACAAGCTGCCGGCGGCCCCGTTCGGCGTCTGCTGCACGATGTCCGGCTGCCCGGCCGTGGTCGAGCCGCCGGACACCGCCACGTCGTCGCCGGAGTTCTGGACCTGAAGCTCACCGTACCCGCCGGACACGGGCACGAACTGGAACCGCTGATTGGTCTGGCTGTTGCAGGTCCACTGATCGATCACGGCTCCGGCCGCTCCGCTGGCACCGTAGACGTCCAGGCACAGGCTGTCGTTCCCGACCACCAGTTGGTGGTAGCCGCTGGGGAAGCCGGTCGTCTGCCCCTGCTGGATCTTCCACTCGTCGGAGGCCGCGGTGGTGCACGCGGTCTGGACGAGTCCCACACCGGCGGAGGTGCTACTGCCGCTGGGAGCTACACACAGCCCTGAATTCACAGCGGTCACCTGGTAAACGCCGGTGGCCACCGAATGCAGAGTGAACTGCTCGTCGCCGCCGTATGAGCACGGGTTCTGAGTCACCGCCGCAACCGCGGTCGTCGAGCCGCCGGCGACCTCCACACAGTCGCCGGGGGTCATGGAACGGATGAAGTAGGTACTGCCGCCCGCCGAGGTCGGGACGAACTGGAACTGCTGATCAGCGCCCGCTCCGCAGGCACCTTGGTCGAACTGCGCCGACGCCACGGTGGTGAATCCGGGGTTCTCCATGCACAGGTTGTCGCCCTGGTTCACCAGACCGCTGGCGAACCCCTGCGCGAAGCCGGGCAGCAGATAGACCGCGAACGCGTCGTGCGACGCCTGGAATGAGAACGGCAACGTCACCGAGCCCCCGGAGACGCTCACGAGCTGGTCGGACGCCACCTGGGGCGCAGTGAGCGCCGACTGGTCCGGGATCCGGTAGACGACAGCCTCGACGGTTCCGTTGTTCGCCAGCCAGGGCACCGACGACAGCCCGTTGAACGTCACCGACGCCGCACCGGTGTAACCGTTCGAGTCGCCGATGACGGCCACCGCGCGCCGGTGCGTGCTGTCCTCGGCTGCCGAGATCGCCGTGGATCCGACCTGACCGGAGGTGGAGACCAGGGAACCGGTCATGTCGGCGTAGGCGCGCATCGCCCACCAGTTGCCGGTATAGGCCGCGCCGCCGCTGGCGTTCGGATCGATGACGCCGGTCAGGTTCGGCGAGATGCAGCACTGCCAGTTGCCGCGCATCGCGTTGGTGTAGCCCGACTGCGCGAACCGTGCGAGGTACCACGCGGTCACCCCGGCGGTCTGCCGGTCAGAGGGCTGATACTCGTTGGCCGACAACGGGATCGGGCCGATCCCCGCCGACGACAGCGCACCGTTCAGGGATTGGGAGACCGTGACCGGATCGTCCACGTCGCCCTCGTCGTGGTTGGTGATCATGTCCGGCACGGTCCCGGCGGCCTTCACGTGCGCCAGCCAGGTCTGCCACTGGCTCGACCGGCTCTGCGGGGTGTAGGCGAACGACGGACCGACGATCTGCGCGCCGGGCGCGATCCGCCGGATCTCCCGATACGCGGTGTCCCACATCTGGAAGTACTGGGCACTGTTCACACCCCGCGTCCAGAAGACCGAGATGTCCGGCTCGTTGTCGATGTCGTAGGCGAGCTTCAGGCCCGAGGCCTGCAACGCCCCGACCGAGGCGTCGATGAACGCGGTCCAGTTCGAGCAGTCGCCGTTGTCGCACGGGTACGTCGTGTTCGAGGGCTGGCCGCCGTTCAGGCCGTAGATGTCGGTGAGAAGCACCTGGTACTGCGCGTGGTATGGAGGCTGCGTGAGCCGGCGTGCTTGATCGACGATCGAGGCGACGTCGGCCTGGGTGGCGGAGCCGTTGCGGTAGCCGTCCTTGATCCAGCCGCCCGAGTACCAGCCGCCGCCCCGGTGCGCCGTGACCCCGAGCGGTTGCAGGTACTGGTCGGCCGGCTGGGTGCCGTCGACGGTCAGACCGTAGAGGAAGCCCTCCCCCACTCCAGTGGCCGGGCTGGTCGGCGCCGCGAGGTTCACACTCAGCGCCTCACCGGCCGCCGCGGCCTGTGCCTGCCCGGCCGCGGCCTGCGTCGTCTGTCCTGGCGTCGTCTGTCCTAGCGTCGTCTGTCCATGCGCCGACGACAGCGGCGGTACCGCCAGGGCCAGGACCACCGCGGTCGCCATCGCGAGCCGTCTCACGCTTGATCGAACTCTTATTCGCATCTCGTTCCTCGAATCGATTCGATGTCTCAGCCGAGGGTCCATTGCTGGTTGCTCTGGCCGTTGCAGGTCCACAGCTGGACCAGGGCGCCGTCGGCGGTGGAGGCGCCGGTGACGTCGAGGCAGAGGCCTGACTGCACTCCGGTGACGGTGCCGTTGGAGTTCAGGTTCCACTGCTGGTTGGTCTGGCCGTTGCAGGGCCAGATGATGACCTTGGTGCCGTTGGCGGTGCCCTTGTTGTTGGCATCCAGGCAGTCGGTGGTGCCGTTGTCGGTGACGGTGAGCTCGCCGGTGGAGTTGTGGGTGAAGCTCTGGTTGGCCTGGCCGTTGCAGTCGTGGATCTGCACCTGGGTGCCGCCGGTGGTGGTCGCGTTGGGTACGTCCAAACACTTGCCGGCGCCCACCGCGTGCAGCGCACCGCCGCCCGAACCGCCGCCACCGCCGGAGGATCCGCCGAGGGCTGTCACGGACGAGTTGTAAGCGGGCTTGGGCTGGTAGTTGCTGTCGTACATGGTGGCCGCGCCGTACCCGGGGAACGTGCCGGGGATCCAGGAGTGGCCGTCGTCCACGCCCCACTGCGAGACACCGACGCAGCGGCTGACAGCGAGACAGTCCTTGACGACCGTGGAGTAGTCGGAGGCCTGCTGCTGGAGGGTCGCCGAGCTGGTCGGGAGTTGGATCCGGTCGTCGAGTTCGGTCACCGCCACGTCCAGGCCGAGAGCGGCGAAGCGCTGCATGTTCGCCGGCATGCTGGACGGCACCTGGCCGACGATGAAGTGGCTCTCCAGGCCGATGCCGTTCAGCGGCACGCCCTGGGCCAGCAGCGACTTGGCCAGGTTGTACATGCCGTCGCTCTTGGCGTTCTCGCCTTCGATGTTGTAGTCGTTCAGGTAGAGCTTGGCGTTGGGGTCGGCGGCGTGCGCGGTGCGGATGGCGTCGGCGATATAGCCGGTACCCATGGCGTTGTAGAAGACGTCCTGGCGCAGGGTGCCGTCCTCGTTGAAGGGCTCGTTGACGACGTCCCAGGAGTACACCTTGCCCTTGTAGTGCGTCGCCTCGGTGGTGATGTGCGCTTCCATCGCGCCCTGGACCTGGTTCGACGGCAGGCTGCTGACCCACCCCGGCAGCTGGCTGTGCCAGACCAGGTTGTGGCCGCGCACCCGGGCGTTGTGGCTCTGGGCCCAGGAGACGATCTGGTCGCCGGGGCCGAAGTTGTAGGAGCCGTTCGACGGTTCGGTGGTGTCCCACTTCATCTCGTTGCCCGGGGTCACCATGTCGAACTGGGCCCCGGCGATGTTCGTCTCGCCGCTGACGCCGAGGTCACCGTCGGTCAGGGCGGTGCCGAAGTAACGGTTCTGCGCTTCGGCCAGGCTGCGCAGCGACGTGGCCGCGGCGGCCGGCTGGGCTGTGAGGGCTGCGGCGACGGGGACGGCCAGGACGGCCGCGGCCGCCACGGCCAGGCTTCGGGCAAAGCCACGACGTGCCGGGATTCTGCAATGGATCATCTGGAACTCCGCTGGTCGGACATGACTGGGGAGCAGCTCGCGATGATCGGCCCGGCATCCGCAATGGGCGACGCTGCGACTCACACAAAAGCCTGCCGTAGCGCGGGTGTCAAGCAACTGCGAAAGTTTCGTAGCCCCGCCGAAACAACGTGACTGGTCATCAGAGTGCTCTTGACAGAACACGCAACGTGCAGCACCGTCTACCGCCGAGACACCCCCGCGACAGCCGCCTGATGGGGCGATCGGCGCGGAACAAAATGTTAGCGCTAACATTCCGCCGCTCCGGACCGGCAGCAGCGAGCATCGGAAAGCGGCGCACTTCATCGGAACGAGTCACGTTCAAGGAGCTCAGATGGGTCACAGCGCACTGCTATCCGGAAGTCCGCCTCCTCGTCACCGACTGCGAGCGCTAACATTCCTCGCGGCGGCAATCCTCCTCGTGGCCGGCGTCCTGGTGACCGGCATGGTCAACGCCGGCCCGGCGCGGGCGGCGACCACCGGCCCCTGCGACATCTACGCGTCCGGCGGCACGCCATGCGTGGCGGCCCACAGCACCACGCGCGCGCTGTATGGCGCCTATTCCGGAAACCTCTACCAGGTCCGGCGTTCGTCGGACAACGCCACCGCGAACATCGGTGTGCTGGGTGCGGGTGGCTTCGCCAACGCCGCGGCGCAGGACTCCTTCTGCGCCAACACGACCTGCGTGATCACCGTGATCTACGACCAGTCCGGACGCGGCAACAACCTCACCCAGGCCCTCGGCGGCGGCGCCGCACAAGGCGCGGACAACCTCGCGGTCGCCACCGCCGCCCCGGTCACGCTGAGCGGGCACGAGGCGTACGGCGTGTTCATCCCGGCCGGCACCGGCTACCGCGACGACTCCACCAACGGCATCGCCACCGGCGACAACCCCGAGGGCGAGTACGCGATCTTCGACGGCACCCACTACAACGGCGGCTGCTGCTTCGACTACGGCAACGCCGAGACCAACAACAACGACGACGGCAACGGCACCATGGAGGCCATCTACTTCGGGAACATCCGGGTCTGGGGCTACGGCTCCGGAAACGGCCCGTGGATCATGGCCGACATGGAGAACGGCCTGTACTCCGGCCAGAACGCCGGCTCCAACCCCAACGACCCCAGCATCAGCGACCGGTTCACCACCGCCATCATCAAGGGCGGCGCGAACCAGTGGGCCATCCGCGGCGGCAACGCCCAATCCGGCAGCCTGTCCACCTTCTACAGCGGCCCGCGACCGAACGTCTCCGGCTACAACCCGATGCGCAAGCAGGGCGCCATCATCCTGGGCACCGGAGGCGACAACAGCCGCGGCTCCGACGGCACCTTCTATGAAGGCGTGATGACCTCCGGCTACCCGTCGGACGCCACCGAGAACATGGTGCAGGCCAACATCGTCGCCGCGGGGTACTCCACCGGCGGCACCAGTCCTTCCGGCAGCGCGCTGCACGCGGTGGGTGCCGGGAAGTGCCTGGACGTACCGAACGCCACCACCACCGGCGGCACGCAGGTGCAGATCTACGACTGCAACGGCCAGTCCAACCAGGCCTTCACCCACACCTCGTCCGGCCAGCTCACCGTCACCGACAACGGCACCACCGACTGCCTGGACGCGAACAACAAGGGCACGACCAACGGCACCAAGGTGATCATCTGGCCCTGCAACGGCCAGAGCAACCAGCAGTGGACCCTGAACTCCAACGGCACCGTCACCGGAGCGCAGTCAGGCCTCTGCCTCGACGTCACCGGAGCCTCCACCGCCGACGGAGCCCTGGTCCAGCTGTGGACCTGCAACGGCCAGAGCAACCAGCAATGGACGCTCAATTAGGGCGGACGATGCAGCCGCCGCGAGGTCAGCCGAACAGCCGGCGCTGGATCTCGCGGCGGTAGTCCTCCAACGTGTTGTCCATGTGGACGGCGGCCGCCCGCGCCGCGGCGTCGGCGTCGCCGTCCCTGATCGCGCGATAGATCGCGGCGTGCTCGGCGACCGCCTCCTCCGCGTGGCCGCCGAGCGTTCCCTGCAAGCCGATGATGCTGGACTGGCGCTGCAACCGGCGGGCCTCGCGGACCGCGGCGACCAGGAAGGCGTTGTGCGACGCCGCGGCGATGCCGAGGTGGAAGTCGTCGTCGCCGCGGTCGAACAGCTCGGTCCGGCCGGTCGCGTGGCCCTCGCGGCACAGGTCGGCCGCGGCCTCGATGGCGTGCAGCTCCGCCGGCGTGGCGCGGGTCGCGGCGCACCGGGCGGCCTCGGCCTCCTGGATCCGGCGGAACTCGAAGAGCATGTAGACGTGGTCCAGGTCGGTCGGCAGGAAGAAGCCGCCCCAGCCGGCCGAGCCCAGCATCCCCTCGTCGTCCGCGACGTAGAGGCCGCGGCCCTTCTGCGCGCTGACCCGGCCGAGCGCCGAAAGGATCTTGACCGCCTCCCGGACTACCGTCCGGCTGGTGCCGAGCCGGGCTGCCAGCTCGTTCTCGGTCGGCATCCGGTCCCCCGGACGCAGACCGGCCCCGGCAATGAGCTCGAGGATCCGCTCGGCCGCGAGTTCGTAGCCCGGACGGTAGGGGCCGGCGCTTTGAGCGCCGTCCTCGTCGTGCGATGTCACGCTCACCATGCCGGAGAAACTACACCTCGGCCGAGCGGGACCTCGATGTGTATGACTCATTCATGACGGCCCGACCGCCGAATGCCAGGTCGTGAACGCATCGTTAAAGAATCTTGATGATAAGCATGCTCATTCTCTTGACGGGGCACGCTCCTGGGACTCTGATGAGGGATCAAAGTCGCACACATTTCGTCCCCTTCTCACAGCGAGGAAGGACCATGATCCCCAGAACCCGCCGACGCGGCGGCCGCTCCCGCCCCACGTTCCTGGCGGCCGCGGCGACCCTCGTCACGGCCGCCTTCGGCATGCCGGCGCTGTCCCACGCCGCGACCGCCGCCACGCTGTACGTCTCCCCCACAGGCAGCGGTACCGCCTGCTCGGCCACCGCGCCGTGTTCCATCACCCAGGCCCAGACCTCGGTGCGCTCGATGACCTCGAGCATGAGCGGCGACATCGTCGTACAGCTGGCCGGCGGCACCTACCGCTTGACCGCACCGCTGGTCTTCAACGCCTCCGACTCCGGCACCAACGGGCACACCGTCATCTGGCAGGCCGCCCCCGGCGCGACGCCGGTCCTGTCCGGCGGGCAGCAGGTCACCGGCTGGACGCTGCACGACTCGGGGAACAACATCTGGTCGGCACCGATCCCGACCGGGGCCGACTCCCGGCAGCTCTACGTCGACGGCGCGCTCGCGCCCCGCGCCGCGATCCCGATCTCGCGCAGCGACGTGCAGATCACCGCCAACGGCATGACCATCGTGAACTCGGCCCTGGACTACCTGGCCTCGCTGCCGGAACAGAACCGGATCGAGCTGGAGAGCCAGAACTCGTTCACCGACCGGTACGCGCCGGTGTCGAGCATCAGCGGAACCTCGATCACGATGCAGCAGCCGGCCTGGAACAACAACAACTGGGGATACGACACCCTGGCCAAGCCCTTCGCCGGCGGCCAGGTGTACCTGGAGAACTCCTACTCGTTCCTGAAGAACGCCGGGCAGTGGTACATAGACCCGCAGGCCGGCCAGCTGTACTACAAGGCCGCCTCCGGCCAGTCGCCCAGCAGCCACGACGTCGAGCTCCCCCGCCTGACCTCGCTGATCCAGATGAGCGGGAGCTACAGCAGCCCGGTCTCCCACATCACGTTCCAGGGTCTGGCCTTCGAGCACACCACCTGGCTCGGGCCGAGCACGTCGATCGGCTACGCCGACCAGCAGACCGGCACGTTCCTGGCCAAGCAGTACACCCAGCCGTCGGACTTCCTGACCTCCTGCCAGTCCGGCTGCCAGCTCTTCGAGGCCACCCGCAACAGCTGGAACCAGGCCCCCGCGGCCGTCCAGGTCTCGGCCGCGTCGACCATCGCCTTCAGCGGCGACACCTTCACCCACCTGGGCCAGGTCGCGCTCGGCATCGGCAACGACGCGGACGCCACCGCGTCCGGCATCGGGCTCGGGGCCTCCGGGGTCACCGTCGACCACAACACCTTCACCGACGACTCCGGCGCCGGGATCGTGGTCGGCGGCGTCGAGCCGGACGCGCACCACCCGTCCAACACCGCGATGACCGTGCAGAACGTCACCATCACCAACAACTCGGTGACCGGCGTCGCCGAGGACTACAAGGACATGCCGGGCATCCTGTCGACGTACGCCACCCACACCGACATCGAGCACAACGAGGTGTCGAACCTGGCCTACGACGGCATCGACGTCGGCTGGGGCTGGGGCATGAACGACCCCGGCGGCAGCCAGGACTACGTCAACCGCGGCACCTACAACTACCAGCCGATCTACACCACGCCGACGACGCTCAAGAACACCGTCGTCAGCTACAACAAGGTGCACGGGACCAAGAAGGTCTTCCACGACGGCGGCAGCATCTACAACCTGTCGGCCAACCCCGGCGGCGTCATCGACGACAACTACATCTACGACAACCAGAACACCGTCGGCCTGTATCTGGACGAGGGCTCCCGCTATCTGACGCTGACGAACAACGTCGTCCAGGACACCGGCGTGTGGGCGTTCACCAACGCCAACGCGAACAACAACACGAACGACAGCACCTTCTCCTACAACTGGTACAACTCCGGCGCCACCAACGTCGCGACCGGCTCCCCGCACAACAACGTACTGACCGGCAACACCCAGGTGAGCGGAGGCTGGCCGAGCGCCGCCCAGCAGGCCATCAACAACTCCGGCATCTCCGGCGGCACCACTCCTCCCCCGCCGACCGGAGGCCCGCTGCACGCGGTCGGGGCGGGCAAGTGCCTGGATGTGCCGAACGCCACCACGACCAGCGGCACGCAGGTGCAGATCTACGACTGCAACGGCCAGGCCAACCAGAGCTTCACCCATGACTCCGCCGGCGAGCTCAGCGTCACCGACGGCGGTACCACCGACTGCCTGGACGCGAACAACAAGGGCACCAGCAACGGCACCAAGGTCATCATCTGGCCCTGCAACGGCCAGACCAACCAGCAGTGGACCGTCAACTCCAACGGCACCATCACCGGCGTGCAGTCAGGCCTGTGCCTCGACGTCACCGGGGCCTCGACAGCCGACGGCGCCCTGGTCGAACTCTGGACCTGCAACGGCCAGAGCAACCAGCAATGGACCCTCGGCTGAGACATCGAATCGGTTCGAGAACAGCCACATCTCGGAGGTGAAACAGTGCTCAGATCCATCCTCACCAGAGGCCACAGACTCACCAAACGCCACAGGCCCCTGCGTCCCTTCCTGATGCTCGCGTTCGCGGCGATCCTGGCCGTGGCCGGGATGCAGGTCGGCGCGACGACGGCGCGCGCCGCCACGTCGCTGCCCTGCGACGTCTATGCCAGCGGCGGGACGCCGTGCGCCGCGGCGTACAGCACCGTGCGCGCGCTCTACACCTCGTATGACGGGCCGCTCTACCAGATCCAGCGCGCGTCCGACAGCGGCCGCATGGATGTCGGTCTGCTGGCCGCCGGCGACTACGCCAACGGTGCCGCGCAGGTCTCGTTCTGTGCCAACACGTCGTGCACGATCACGAAGCTCTACGACCAGAGCTCCCACCACAACGACATGCCGATCTCGTCCGGCGGGTTCTGGAAGGGCCCCGGTCCGAACGGCTCGGACGTCGGCGCGGACGCGATGGCGCTGCCGGTCACCGTCAACGGCCACGCGGTCTTCGGCGTGAAGGTCCACCCCGGCGTCGGCTACCGCGTCGACAACACCGTCGGCGTGCCCACCGGATCGCAGCCGGAGGGGAACTACATGGTCACCTCCTCCAACTACTACAACTCGCAGTGCTGCTTCGACTTCGGCAGCGCCGAGACCGACCACAGCGACGACGGCAACGCGACGATGAACGCCATCGAGTGGGGCAACGCGTGCTGGTTCGGCGGCTGCACCGGGCCCGGGCCCTGGGTGGAGGCCGACCTGGAGAACGGCATGTACAGCACGAACACCGGTCCGAACACGTCGAACAACCCCGGGGTGAGCCACGCGTTCGTCAGCGCCTGGGAGAAGAACAACGGCACGTCCAACTTCACCCTGAAGAACGGCGACGCGACCACCGGCGGCCTGACCACGACATATTCGGGATCGCTGCCGAACAACTACTCCCCGATGAAGGTGCAGCCGGACGTCGAGCTGGGCACCGGCGGCGACAACAGCAACGGCGGCCAGGGCGAGTTCTTCGAGGGCGCCGTCACGACCGGCTTCCCCTCGGACGCGACAGAGAACGCGGTGCAGACCTCCATCACCGGCGCCGGTTACTCGGCGCCGGCCCCGCCGCCCGGCGGCGCGCTGCACGCGGTCGGCGCGGGCAAGTGCCTGGACGTGCCGAACGCCAGCACCACCGGCGGCACGCAGGTGCAGATCTACTCCTGCAACGGCCAGAGCAACCAGACGTTCGCCCACACCTCGTCCGGCCAGCTGACGGTCACCGACGGCGGCACGACCGACTGCCTGGACGCCAACAACAAGGGCACCACCAACGGCACCAAGGTGATCATCTGGCCCTGCAACGGCCAGACCAACCAGCAGTGGACCCTGAACTCCAACGGCACCGTCACCGGAGTGCAGTCAGGCCTCTGCCTGGACGTCACCGGCGCCTCCACCGCCAACGGGGCCCTGGTCCAGCTGTGGACCTGCAACGGCCAGAGCAACCAGCAATGGACCCTCGGCTGATCTCCTCCCCATACGCCGGGGCGGCGGCGAGCGACCGTCGCCCCGGCCCGAAAGGACGTCGAATGTCCTCCTCTTCCTTCCCCGTCAGCCGCCGCACTCTCCTCACCGCCGGAAGCGCCGGCGCGGCCGCCGCGTTCGGCCTGCTGCGCTTCGCTCCTTCGGCTTCGGCGAACAACGGCCCGCAGAGCTACACGGCGTCGTGGTCCTCGGTGGATCAGCACCCGCCGACGCCGGAGTGGTTCCAGGACGCCAAGTTCGGGATCTACTACCACTGGGGCGCGTTCTCCGTCCCGGCCTTCAGCAGCGAGTGGTACCCGCGCAACATGTACAACGCCAGTTCGATCGAGAACCAGCACCACATCGCCACCTACGGGGATCCGTCGGTGTGGCCGTACCACAACTTCATCCTCGGCGCGTATGACAAGGCGGGGAACTACACCAAGTTCGCCCCCAAGCTGACCAGCGCCGGCGGCAACTGGGATCCGAACGCCTGGGCCCAGCTGTTCAAGGCCGCCGGCGCGAAGTTCGCCGGTCCCGTGGCCGAGCACCACGACGGCTACTCGATGTGGAACAGCCAGGTCAACGAGTGGAACTCGGTGAAGACCGGCCCGGGCCTGGACCTGGTGGGCCTGCACGCGCAGGCCATCCGCGGGCAGGGCCTGAAGTTCATGACGTCCCTGCACCACGCGTACCACTTCCTGGGCTACTACCAGTGGGTTCCGCAGCAGTCGACGGCGACGCTGCAGAAGCTGTACGGGCAGATGGGCACGACCGCGGAGAACCAGCTCTGGTACACCAAGCTCGTCGAGGTCATCAACGGCTACCAGCCGGACATGATCTGGCAGGACTTCGACCTGAGCAACGTCCAGGAGTCCGAGCGCCTGGCGTTCCTGGCGTACTACTTCAACCAGGCGGTGTCCTGGAACAAGGACGTCGTGGCCACGTACAAGGACGGCTTCGACACCTCCGGCGAGGTCTTCGACTTCGAACGCGGCGGCCCCGGCGGCCTGCTGACCCCGTACTGGCTCACCGACGACTCGATCTCCTCCTCCAGCTGGTGCTACACCGTCGGCATCGGCTACTACACGACCCAGGCCCTGCTGCACGCGCTCATCGACCGGGTGGCCAAGGGCGGCAACATGCTGCTGAACATCGCCCCGATGGCCGACGGCACCATCCCGTCCGGCCAGCAGAGCATCCTGCTCGGCATGGGCGACTGGCTCGGCCGCTTCGGCGAGGCGATCTACGCCACCCGCTCGTGGAGCTCCTACGGCGAGGGGCCCACCGCGATGGGCGGCGGTTCCTTCTCCGGCCCGAAGGCCGGCACGCCGCAGGACGTCCGCTTCACCCGCAGCAAGGACAACACCGTCCTGTACGCCACGGCTCTGGGCTGGCAGGGCGGCACGATGACCGTGAGCACGCTGAACTCCAACCAGATCAACCTCAGCACCCTGGTCTCCGCGCAGCTGCTGAACAACGCCGCTGGGACCTACATCAACCTGCCTTCCCCGGTCCAGGACGCCGGCGGCCTGCACTTCACGATGCCGTCGTCGAACCCGCCCTTCGCCGCCCTTGCCTACACCGTCAAGCTGACCTTCTCCGGGCAGATCCCGGCCCTGGGCTCCGGGCCCGTCCCGACGGGGTGGGCGAAGATCGTCAACGCCGCCAGCGGGCTGGTCCTGGACAGCGGCGGCGGTGTCGCCTCCGGCTCGAACCTGAAGCAGTGGAGCTACGACGGCAGCACCAACCTGCAGTGGCAGCTGGTGCCGCTCGGCGGCGGCTACTACCGGATCGTGAACAACACCAACGGCATGGTCGCCGACAGCTGGGGCAACAGCGCGAACGGGGCGCCGGCCCGCCAGGCGGCGTGGAACGGCGGCAACAACCAGCAGTGGAGCCTGACCAGCGTCGGCAACGGGCTCTACCACATCGTCAACCGCGGCACCGGCACCGCTTTGGACGGCGCCGGCAGCACGACGGCGGGGTCGACCACGGTCATGTGGAGCCCCAACTCCAGTCCGAACAACGAGTGGTCGATCGTCGCGGTGTGAGAAGGAGGCGTTCCTACCGCATCGCGATCAGGCACGCGGTCCCGAGACGGGTGAGCTGCACGGTCAGCTCCCCCGTCCCCGGGTTCCAAGCGATCACAGCCTTCGTGTCCTGCGGGAACAGGACATCGACGGCCGCCTCGCGTCCCTTGAGGTGCGGCACGGTGAGCGTCTGCGCGTCTCCGGAATCCTCGCCGGGACGGCGCCACACAGTCACGTAGGTCTTCTCCCGGCCGCGCAGCCCCAGCGCGATCCACGGGTCCGTCCAGCCCGGAAGGCCCAGCGGCCAGAAGGGCACCGAGGCCGGTATGTCCGTCCGGATCCTCTTGTAGACGGCGATCGCGTCGGCGACCAGAGCGCGCTGCTCGGGCGTCATCCGATCCAGGTGCCCGGACAGATGGACGCGGCCGAGAAGCGCGTTGCACAGCGCGAAGGCGTTCTCGTCGGCGTCATCGCCTGAGCCGTCCGGGGACGTCCCGACCGCGACGGCAGCGGGAACGGTCGTGAACTCCTCACCGGGATCGAGCCTGTGCCGCCACTGGTGATCGCGGTCGGTGGGCCCCATCAGGGCGAGGTAGGCGATGCCCGTGTACTCCCCCACCTCCCAGCGCCATCCCCCGGCGTTCTCCACCTGCCACATCAGGGTTCGTCCACTGCTGCGTGCCGTGAGCGCTCCGGTCGGCAGGTGACGTCCCGTCGACCAGGTCCCCTGACTGGCCCGGAAGAAACTGCTGCGCGCCTGCTGCCGACGCCCGCCGAAGTTCATGTCGACGAGCACCTCGCGCAGCGCGCGCCGCTGCCAGCGGCCTTCGGCCAGCCACTCGTTGTCGGCGTGCCAGACGTCCAGCCCTGCCACGCCGCCGTCGGCATCGGCGATGCCGCCGAGCACCAGGGACGTGACCGATTCCAGGACCAGACTCCGCTCGCCCCGGTTGGCCAGCCGGACCCGGCTCTGTATCGCGGCGACACCTTCGGGGCTGCGCAGATGCACCTGAGCGGTCAGCCCGGTATCCGGATCGGCCAGGTCGACGCGCAGGCACAGCCATCCATCCTCGCGGGACTCCTCGTGGCCCTGATAGGTCATGCGCTCGCCGAACACGGTCCCGATGGCGCGCTCGGTGGCCGCCCACCGTCCGTACCCAGCCACCAGCACTTCGACGAGAGGCAGTCCGGCGACCCGGACACGGCGGTGCGCGTCGAGGACGAAGTCGAGGCGCAACCTCGCGGGGCCCCAGGAGAACGTTGACATGCCGTCGGTCACGATCGCTCCAGTCACAGCACAAGGGCGGGTTGACCGAATTCTGACTGGCCGTCACCTTCACCGTCAAGCAACATTCGCGGCCGGTGCGGGCAACTTTCTGCCCGCACCGGCGAAACATTGCCTGGATGGCCCGGCCTTGGTGTATGAATAAGGCGTGGCGGACGAGGAGGCGCGAGTGACGGAGCCTGAAGGACAGCGCGACCGGGGGCCCGTGACCACCGCGCACATCGCGGAGATGGCCGGCGTCTCGGTGCCCACCGTGTCCAAGGTCCTCAACGGCCGGTCCGGGGTCTCCGACCAGACCCGGGCCCGCATCGAGGAGCTGATCGAGCGCCACGGCTACCGCAAACCGCCGGTCAAGGGCAACGACATCCTGGAGCTGGTGTTCCACGAGCTGGCCGGCATGCGGGCCGTGGAGGTCATCCGGGGCGTCGAGCAGGTCGCGCGCAAGCATCGCTTCGGCGTCGTGATCTCCGAGTCCGGGCCGAGCGGGGCCACCGCCACCGCCGTGGACGACCTCGTCGAGCGCCGGCCCCGGGCCGTGCTCGCGGTGGCCCGGCTGTCCGAGGCCGAGCGCGATCTGCTCAAGACCCGCGGCATCCCGTTCCTGGTCCTGGATCCGGCCACCGAGCTGCCGGACGACGTGCCCTTCGTCGGCGCCACGGACTGGCGGGGCGGCCAGACCGCGACCCGGCACCTGATCGGCCTGGGCCACCGGCGCATCGCCGTCATCAGCGAGCCGGACGAGCTGCCATGCCGGGCGCGCCTGGCCGGTTTCCACTCCGCGATGCACGCCGCCGGCCTTCCTGTGGAATCGGAGCTGGTCGTCGACGCCCCGCTCACGCGCGAGGACGGCTACGCCGCCGCGGTCGGCCTGCTGGCGCGCGCCGACCGGCCCACGGCCATCTTCGCCTCGAACGACCTGCAGGCCCTCGGCGTCTACCGCGCCGCGCGCGAAGCCGGCCTGCGCATCCCGGAGGACCTGAGCGTGGTCGGGTTCGACGACCTGCCGGTCGGGGCGTGGGTCGAGCCGCCGCTGACCACCGTGCGCCGGCCGCTGGCCGAAATGGCCGCGGCCGCCGCCGAGCTGGCGCTGAGCCTGGGACGCGGCGAGGAGCCAGCGCAGATAGGGGTGGAGATGGCGACCACGCTCACTGTGCGGGAGAGCACTGCGCCGCCCCGGACAGCGGGCTGATTCTCACTATTGGCAGGGGTCGGCCATCGAAGGCCGACGCCTAAAACCCCTTGCCCGAGCGTGCGCGCGCCGAGTCGGATAGCGACCATGACCTCATCCCGCGATCATGTGGAACGCAACCGGCGGCACTGGGACGAGTCGGCGGCCGGCTGGCATGGTCCGCTGGCTCGCGAACACTGGAGCAGACTCGAGCCCGCCTGGGGGTTGTGGCAGTCGCCCGAGGCGGAGGTGGCCGTGTTCGGCGACGGAGTGGCCGGGCTGGACGCGGTCGAGCTGGGCTGCGGCACGGGGTACGTCTCGGCGTGGACAGCTACACCGACAACGGCCCGGACCCCCGGCTGACGATCGAGCGCTTCACAGCGGCGCTGGAGCGCGGCCTGATCACCGAAGCGGACATCGACGCCGCCGTCGGGCGCCTGCTCGCGATGCGCGCCGCCACCGGCGAGTTCGACACCAACGCCGATCCCTACGCGGGTATCCGGGCCGACGTCATCAGCAGCCCGCCGCACAACGCGCTCGCCTTGGAAGCCGCCCGCGCGGCGATCGTCTTGCTGAGGAACGAGAACGGCGCTCTTCCGCTGGAGTCGCCCGAGCCCGGCTTGCGCGAGCCCGGCCAGGCCGACGCCGGCCTGGCCGTCGCGGTGATCGGGCATCTGGGAAGCAGAGTTCTGGGCGACTGGTACAGCGGCGAGTTCCCCTACGCCGTCAGCGTCGCCGAAGGCCTGCGCACGGCTTTCGGCGACACGGCCGTGACCGCGGTGGACGGCGCCGACGTCATTTCCCTGCGCGCCGGCGAGGCGGTGTTCGGGCCCTTCTGCCACCAGGACTGGGGCACCAGCGTCCAGTGCCCGGTGCCGGTCCGCACTTTGCAGGCGGTGGAGAACGGGAAGTATCTGACGCTCGCGGGCGAGGCGGACACCGAAGCGCTGGCCGACGCCGCGACACCCGACGGCTGGGTGGTCAAGGAACTGTGGGAGTTCCACGAGACCGAGGACGGGCAGACCGTCGTGCGTTCGAACGCCAGCGGCCGCTATCTGCGCGTCGGGCACGGCGACCGCCTGCTCGCCGACGCGGACACAGTGCGGGAGGCGACGCCGTTCCTGGTCGAGACCCTCACCTCCGGCATCCGCCAGGCCGTCGCCGCGGCGGCCGGGGCCCGGCACGCCGTCGTGGTGCTGGGGAACGACCCGCACATCAACGGACGCGAGACGATCGACCGCGACGGGCTCGCGCTCCCCTCCGACCAGGAGACGCTGCTGCGCGCGGTGCTCCAGGCGAACCCGAACACCATCCTGGTGCTGGTGTCGAGCTACCCGTACTCGATCGGCTGGGCGGCACAGAACGTACCTTCGATCGTGTGGACCGCGCACGGCGGGCAGGAACTCGGCAACGCCGTCGCGGATGTGCTGACCGGTGCGTACAACCCGGCCGGACGGCTTCCGCAGACGTGGTACGCCTCCGACGCCGATCTGCCCGCGCCGGACGACTACGACGTCATCGGCTCCGGCTGGACATATCAGTACTCGAAGCAGGAGCACCTGTACGCGTTCGGCCACGGCTTGTCGTACACGACCTTCGAGTACGGCGAGCTCGTACTGACGGTCCGGGACGATCAGCCGGGGGGCCTCACGATATCGGCTGCGACGCAGGTCACCAACGGTGGTCCGACCGCGGGGCAGGAAGTAGTGCAGCTCTACTCGCATGCCCTGGAGGCGTCGGTGCCCACTCCCCTGCGCCGCCTACAGGGATTCGAGCGGATCGACCTCGCGCCGGGCGAGTCGCGCACCGTCGTCTTCGAGGTGCCGGCCGAGCGGCTGGCGCACTGGTCGCAGGAGTTCGGCGCGCTCCGCGTCGAGAGCGGAGAGTACGAGTTCAGTGTCGGCCGGTCCAGCGCCGACCTGCCATCGAGCGCATCGGTGAAACTGGAGCACCCGTGATATTAAGCCTGTGACGACGCCGAGCCGTCAGGGCACGATCACGAGCTTGCCGCGCACCCCGCCGGTCCGGCTGAGGTCGAACGCCGCCGCCACCTCGCTCAGCGGGAAGGCCTGGGCGACCTCGACCTTCAGCAGGCCCCGGTCGGCCAGGTAGCCCAGTTCGGCCAGCCCCGCGCCGTCGGGCCGTACCCAGATCCAGCGCCCGCCGTGCCCGGTGACGGACGGATCGGCGATCGACACGTGCCGGCCGCCCTCGGCCAGGACGGCGAGCGTCGTCTCCAGCTGTCCTCCGACGCAGTCCAGCACCGTGGTGACACCATCCGGCGCCAGCGCGCGCACCCGCTCCACCAGGCCCTCGCCATAGGCGACCGGCTCCGCGCCGAGCGAGCGCAGGTAGTCGTGGTTGCGCTCGGAGGCGGTGCCGATGACGCGGGCACCCCGGGCCCGGCCGATCTGCACCGCCATGCTGCCCACACCGCCGGCGGCCGCGTGCACCAGAAGCACGTCCCTCGAACCGATTCGCAGCGCGTCCAACGACCGCAGCGCGGTCAGCCCGGCCAGCGGCAGCCCGCCGGCCTGGGACCAGTCCAGCGCCGCGGGCTTGCGCGCCACGTCGCGCGCCGAGACGCTCACCAGCTGCGCGAACGTCCCGGCCTGGACGGCGTCCTTGCGGGCGTAGGCCATGACCTCGTCGCCGGCGGTGAACTCCGGCGTGTCGGGCCCGGCACCGCGCACCACCCCGGCGACGTCCCATCCCGGGATGGCGGGGAAGACGGTGTCCATCATCCCGTCGAGCCCGCCGGCCATGACCTTCCAGTCGACCGGGTTGACCCCGGCGGCCCGCACCTCGATCAGCACCTGCCCGGGGCCGACCTTGGGGTCGAAGACCTCGCCGACGGTCAGGCGCGAGTTGTCTGCGGAGTACTCGGAATACGTGGCGGCTCGCATCTCTCCACCATGTCCGTGGTATGCGGAAGTGAAACACGGGTTACGCCGGTCGGCGTGCCGCGCGATGATCCGGGGTTCAGCAGGTGGAGTCGGTCTGGGTGGCCAATCCGATGCGCCACGGCAGCAGGTTGTAGCTCTGGTTCGCGGACGGGTCCTTGCCCTGGTACAGGTACTGCAGGTGGCAGGGGCTGATGGTGACCGTCTGGTCGTAGCCGCTGCGGATCGCCTCGCCGCTGCTGAGGTCCTGGGTCCAGGGCGTGCCGCTGAACGTGGCGTTGGAGGCAGCCAGGAAGGGGTTCGACTGCGTGGCCGCCAGCGGGGTCCAGCTGCCGGTGAGGCTGGTGGAGGTCCAGGAGTGGAACAGCCGGTGGCCGTCGGAGCCGATGGCCTCGACCACCATCAGGTAGGTGTTCGATCCGTCGACCTTGTAGACGTTGTCGGCCTCGAACATGTCGTACTTGTTCGGCGCGGACGCGGCGATGACGGTGTTGCTGCCGTCACCGAACCCGTTCGGGAACTGCGACAGGGAGCTCGTGGAGCGGTAGACGTGACCGTTGTCGTCGACGGAGAACAGGTAGCAGTTCGCCGAGTCGCAGATCACCCAGCTGTCGACCCAGTAGCCGCCGGACAGGTTCTGCTGGATGATCGACGGCACGCCGTTGCTGTAGAAGTTGTGCGGCGCGCTCCACCCTGACGGGTTGCTGATGTCGGGGTTCGTGGAGTACCCGATGTTCGAGCCCTCCTGGTACGTCACGTACCACAGCTTCTGCGGCGCGAAGTAGAACACCATCGGAGCGGTCTTGTAGCCGCCGCCGATCGGCGTGGTGTCCAGATAGGTCCACGGCGCGGCGTCGGCCTGCGACCAGTCGCTGAAGCTGGTCTGGGCCATGCCGTAGTCGCCGTTCGAGTCCACGGTGGACAGCACGACGTACCACTTGCTGTTGTAGAACACGACCGAGGGGTCCTTCGCCGCGATGATGGTGTGGCGCGAGTCGGACTTCGGGCTGATCAGGACGCCGCTGGAGCTCCATCGGAAGCTGCTCGGGAGCGAGCCGCCGCCGGGGCTGCTGGGAGTCGTCGACGGGGTGGTGGGCGGCGTGGTGGACGGGCTGGTGGACGGAGTGGTGCTCGGCGGTGTCGAGGGCGTCGTCGAGGTCGTCGACGGCGTCGTGGGCGGCGGCTGCGAGCCTTCGCAGGACACGCCGTTGAGCGCGAAGTCGGTGGGGGCCGGGTTGCTGCCGGTCCAGGTCCCGTTGAACCCCAGGCTCACACTCCCGCCGGAGGCGATGACTCCGTTGTAGGCGGCGTTCGTGACGCTCACCTGCGCGCCGCTCTGGGTGACGTTCCCGTTCCACAGCTGGGTGACGGTCTGCCCGGCGCCGAAGGACCACGTCAGCCGCCAGGACGTGACCGCGTCCCCTTGGTCGGTGACGCTGACGTTCGTGCTGAACCCGCCCTGCCACTGGCTCGACACCGTGTAGTCGACCTGGCAGCCGGCGGAAGCGCGGGCGGTGGTCGTCGCGACGGCCACACCCGCGACGGCCAGGCCGGTCGCGACGACGGCGGCGAGCGCCGCGCGACGGTCGAAGAGGCTCATGGACACACTCCTTGCGGACCCTGGGTGGAGATGGGATCAATCGGCCCGGTGTCGGCGTACCGCACCGTTGCGTGAAGCTGCCACGAACACCCGGGGTCCTCAAGGACCCGCGGACCCGGCGCCCTCGGCACGCAGCCCCGCCTCCTGCCGATGAGCTGGGAGAACAAGGGGATACGCAGTCCTCGGACATGCCGGTGTCCGTCCGGTCGCGGGCGAAAGTTTCACGGCATGCCGGGATCCGCCGATCACGCCCGCAGCCAGGACATCCCATGGTTCGCCGAGATTTCCGCATCGGGACGGCAACCTCCGGCGCCGGCCGGGCCACTAAGGGGTCGAACGTGCGTCCATCCACCTCGAAGGGGAACCCTCCGTGTCACCCACCCTCCCGCCGCCCCGATCCCGCCGTGCGATGTCCGGGACGGTCGCGTTCCTGACCGCCGCGGGCTTCGCGACCACAGTGCCGACACCTGCCACCGCCGGCGCCGCGCCGACCGCCACGGTCACGGTGGACGCCGGCACGTCCCTGGGCACGGTGCCCGCGACCGGGATCGGCCTCAACACCGCCGTCTACGACCCGAACATGACCGCTCCCGCGGCGACATCGCTGATGAAGGCCGCCGGTATCCGGCAGCTGCGCTATCCCGGAGGATCGGTCGGCGACGGCTACCACTGGAAGACCAACACCCTGAGCGGACCCGGCAGCTGGGTGGCGCCCAACACCGACTTCGACCACTTCATGGCCACCGCGAAGGCCGTCGGGGCGCAGCCCATCCTGATCGCGAACTACGGCACGGGTTCGGCCCAGGAGGCCGCCGACTGGGTCGAGTACGCGAACGTCGACAAGCACTACGGCGTGAAGTACTGGGAGATCGGCAACGAGGTCTACGGCAACGGCCACTACGGGAGCGGCTGGGAGACCGACTCGCATGCCGACAAGAGCCCGGCGGCGTATGCGACGAACCTGGTCGCCTACGCCAAGGCGATGAAGGCTGTGGATCCCGCAGTGAAGATCGGAGCGGTTCTGACCACGCCGGGCGGCTGGCCGGACGGGAGCAAGGCGGCCGGGGACACCGCCGACTGGAACCACACGGTGCTCTCCATCGCCGGAAGCTCGATCGACTTCGTCATCGTCCACTGGTATCCGGGCGGCACCACGTCCGCGGACTTGCTGAGAACCCCCGACCGGATCGCGGCCGTCACCGACACGCTGCGCTCGTTGATCGCCGCCTACGCCGGCCCGCGCGCATCGTCCGTCCAGATCGCCGTCACGGAGACCGACGGCGACAACTCGCCGGCCAAGACCAGCCAGGCGGCGGCACTGTACGCGCCGGACACCTACATGACCTGGTTCGAGCACGGTGTCTTCAACGTCGACTGGTGGGACCTGCACAACGGCCCGGGCACCGTCAAGACCGTCGACGGCCAGACCGACTACGAGGACGAGGGGGTGCTCTCCAGCGGGACGTGCTCGGGAGGCGCGTGCGAACCGGCCTCGGAGACGCCGTTCCCGACGTATTGGGGCATCCGCTCGCTCACCGCGCTGGCCGCGCCCGGCGACACCATGGTGAAGGCGTCTTCGCGCGACGCGTCGGTCGCCGTCCACGCGGTGCGCACCGCCGGCGGCGGCCTGAACGTCATGCTGATCAACAAGAACGCGGCGAACCCGGCGACCGTGTCGCTGTCGTACGCCGGGTTCACGCCCGCGTCCGGAGCGGTCACGACAGTCTCGTACACCAAGGGCGGCACCGCTCTGACGACCGCGACGGCCGGCACCGCGGCCGCCCAGACCCTGCCGCCGTATTCGATCACGACGCTCCAGCTGAAGCCGGCCGGGGCTCCGGCCGCACACTCCACGCATCAGAGCCCGCAGGCATCCGCCACCTCCAGCGCGGGGAGCTCGCAGCACAGCGGTGCTGCCGTGGTGCCGACCTCCGTCGGGTCGACCACGGCTGCCGCCGACGGCGCGCAGGCTCATGCGGTCACCGGCGGCGTGCTGGCCTTCACCGGCGCGGGCAGCGTCGTCACCTACGGCACGATCGGGAGCCTGGTCGTCGTCGGCGCCGGCGGCGTCCTGGTCGTCCGCCGGCGACGGGCCGGCGCGGCGCACCGGCGGTGATGACACCGTAGAACCGGCCCGGCCGGCGGCGGAAGGCTCAACCGCCCGCCGGGAACTCCCCGTGGACCTCGCTGGTCCGGCCGGACGCCGTGGCCTGGACGAGGAACGTGTCCTTGCCCGCGTCGCGCTTGCCGGTCTGGTGGTTGAACTGCGCGGCGAAGAGCTGCCGGGCCGCCGGGATCGTCCGGCCGGGCTTGAGGACCCAGCGGTAGACCAGGTAGCCGTCGGACGGCGTCACGGTGATCGTGAAATCGTCCGGCGGCGCGGTCAGCCAGTCCCCTGTGCTCTGCACACCGCCGGTCTGCGCGATCCGCAGTTCCACGGTCATCGCGGTCAGCGGTTGTGCGACATCGATGGTCAGGTCGTTCTGGCTCCAGTAGACGGTGCTGTGCGCGTTGATGTCAGCCCGCGCGGAGATCACGCCGTCGCCGGTCGGCGCGGCCGAGCGGTGCGGCGTGGACGGGCCGGAGGAGACCGGCGGCCTCGCGGAGGAGACGCGGGGCTGCGGGGTTGCGGCCTGACCGGTCGGCGCCACGACCACCGGCGCCGGACGCTCAGGCGCCTGCTGCCGGACCCCGGCCGCGACGGCCAGGCCGCCGAGGCCCAGCACGCCGACGGCGGCCAGCGCCGCGAGCGAGACCTTGGCCCACGAGGCCTGCCTGCGCCTGCGGTACCGCCGGGCCCGGCGAGCGTCGGAATCCTGGGCCATGCCCTGGTCGATCCGGGCCAGCATCGCCTCGCGGTCCGGCTCGTGGGCCTCAGCGGCCCGGCGCAGATGCTTGCGGGTGTCGTCCACTGAATCCCCCTTCCGCCGGATCCGCGTTGCCCATGTCCCCGTGCCCGAAATCCCCGCTCGCCTGCGCTCCGAGCAGCCGTCTCAGCTCGGCCAGACCCTTGGAGGTCTGGCTCTTCACCGTACCGACCGATATTCCCAGAGCCTGCGCGGTCTCCTTCTCCGACAGGTCGAAGGCATGCCGCAGCACCACACAGGAACGCTTGCGGAAGGGCAGCCTGGCCAGCGCCGCGCGGACGTCCACGCCGCCGGCCAGGTCCGGCTCCTCGGTGCGCTCCGTCCGACCGGCCCACAGCAGCCTGATCCGGCCGCGCTCGCGGATCGCCCGGCGGGTGCGGTTGCGCGCCATGTTCGCCACCACGCCGCGGGCGTAGGCGACGGGGTGGTCGGCCGCACGCAGCCGGTCCCACCGGTGCCACAGCGCGAGCATGGCGTCCGCGGCGAGATCGTCCGCCCCGTCCGACTCGCCGGTCAGCAGGAAGGCCAGACGGCTCAGCTCCGCGTAGTGGCGCTCGAAGAAGTCGTGGAATTCCGCCGAGGCATCGTCGAAGACCATCTTCGCGAGGGAGCCTCTCCGATGAAGGATTTAGATGAAGGATTTAGATGAATGTTCAACCGCTTTGCGGATAGGCAGCTTAGCAGGGTCAGGGACTGGTGCACCTCAGTGCCGGAGCCGATGGCGAGCCGTTGGCCAGGAAGCCGAACGACGTCGAGGCGGACGGTTGCAGCGAGCCGTTGTAGGCGGCGTTGGTGACCGACGCGGACGAACCGCTGGTGGTCAACGTGCCGCTCCACACTTGGGAGATGGTCTGGCCGTTGACGAGCGTCCATGTGACGGTCCAGCCGTTGACCGCCGCGCTTCCGGCGGTCACCGTGACCTGTCCCTGGAAGCCTCCTGGCCAGGAGTTGGTCGTCGAGTAGGTGGCGCTGCACGCGCCGGTGGGCGGCGGGTTGCTCGACGGAGTCGTGCTGGGCGTGGTGCTGGGCGTGGTGCTCGGGGTCGTGCTGGGCGTGCTGGATGGCGAGGTCGGCGGCGGGCTGGACTGGAATTGGGTGAAGAAGTTCCACACCACCCCCGAGGTCCAGGTGTGCCAGCCGTCACCGGTACTGCCGTCGATGGGTCCGGGATCGTGGCCGGCTCCGTCGAACGCGGCCCACACGACCGGGTATCCCGGCTTGCATCCGGTGTAGGCGGTGACGATGTGCGTCAGGCTGCCGTATGCCGGTTCGGGCGGATTCTGGGGCGTGCACTGGTCGTTCCGGACGAAGGTGTCGCGCAGCGAACGGCCGTCGGCGATGGGCAGGACGTTGTCCCGGATGCCGTGCAGGCCGATGTAGGCGACCGGCTGCGTGCCGCCGTCGCATCCGCTGAGGTTCGCCCCGGAGTAGACGGCGACCGCGCGGAAGACCGTCGGCCGCGAACACGCCAACTCGTAGGTCATCGCGGCCCCGTAGCTGAAGCCGGAGGAGAAGATCTGTCCGGTGTCGATACAGAGTCCTGATTCGAACTGGTTGAGCATGTCGTCGACGAACGCCACGTCCTGGCCGCCGGGGTTGGCCCAGCCGTTGTTGTTGCCCTGGGGCGCGACGAAGATGGTGCCGTTCCCGTCGGCGTCGGCCAGCTTGCGCAGGCCGTAGTAGGACCAGTTGTAGCCGTCGGTCCCGCCGGAGTCGACGTCGTTCATCGTCCCGCCGAGCCAGTGGAACCCGAAGACCAGGCGGTAGGAGAGGGTGTCGTCGTAGCCCGCGGGCAATCGCAGGATGTAGCTGCGTGTCTGGCCGCTGCTTTGGATCGTGTGCGTCCCGCTGGCCAGCGTCGGGGCCTTGCCGCAGCCGGCGGACGTTCCAGCCGCCCCGACAGCCACGGCAGCCGGGGACGCCGCGGCGGTACTCAGACTCCCGTAAGCCACCAGGGCAGTGATGAGGGCCACCACCAGCACCGCCAGTGCGGCCGGCCCGAAGCCGGCTCTGCGCTTGTTCATCTCTCACACTCCATCGAACCGATTCGCTGGATGAGTTCGACGGAATAGTATGATCCTGACATGCAAGGGTCAATCGATGCTTCATACTCTTAATGGAGAAGACCGCTCAGACCTCTGGCTTTACTTTGCCATCGGCGTACAGGTGTCGAAAGTTTCAGACCAATAGACCGCTCCCGCCGCGCGACTCATACGCCGCGGCCAGGATCAGGTAGGCGCTGGCCGTCCAGGTGTAGGCACGATCGCGCAGGCCGCTGCCGGACAGCGCGTCGAAATTCTCTGCGAAGCCCGACTTCTCGCACAGCGCGCGGAACCGGCTGCTCACCTCGTCGGCGAGCTCGACGAAGCCGGCCCGCCGCAGACCGTCCTCGATCAGGACGGTCGACGGCGCCCAGATCGGGCCGCGCCAGTAGCCGTCGGCTTCGTAGTGTTCCGACGAGGGCTGCTCGGTGGCCGGCCCGTGTGGCGTGAGGTGGGCCTCGATGGCGTGGGCCAGCGTGTCCCGGACGTCCTCGGGCAGCGCGTCGCCGAGGACGATCGCCATCAGGTCCAGCAGGCTCGTACTGGCCGTGGTCTTTCCCGTGGCCGCGCCGCGCGCGACGAACCGGCCGTCGCGCCACAGCTCCTTCAGCATCGCGGCCCTGACTTCCTCGCGATGGCGCCGCCAGGTCTCGGCCTCGTCGGGCAGGGCCAGTTCCTCGGCGAGTCCGGCGAGCCGGTCGAGCTGCAGGGTGAGGAACGCGGCCAGATCCGAGGTCTGCACGACCCGGTCGGCGTCGAAGGTGGTCGCGTTGTCCCAGCCGCTGTCGTTGCCGTGCTGGTAGTGCGGCAGGGCCTGGCCGGGGACACGGCGTGCGGACAGCCAGAAGCGCGTCCACGCGGACAGCTTGCCGTAGACGTCCTTGAGCTCGGCTCCGCTCAGTGGGCGGGGCAGCTTCCCGCGCAGATGTCCCAGGGCCCAGCCGTGGATCGGCGGCTTGACGTAGTTGTAGAGGACCTCGGAGTGCGTCACCGAGTCCGGAAGGGCACCGCTGTCGTCCTGGTGGTCGAACGGGATCTGGAACTGGCTCCACGCCAGGTCCGGCGCGCCGGCCGCCAGCGCGATGGCGTTGAAGCAGTGATCCCAGCTCCAGACCTTGTCCATCCAGTGCTTGGACATGAGCACACCGGGCCGGCTCAGGAACCCGGCCGGGCGGACGGTCGCCGACCACAGGACGTAGGCGGCCAGGTCCGCGGCCGGCGTGTCGGCGGTACGCCAAGGGGCGATCGCGTCCACGAACTCTGCGAACCCCGTCGCGGCGGTCTCCACCACACCCTCGAACGCGGCACCGCCTCGGTAGCGCGGCCGAGCACTGTCGAACTCCTCGACGGTGATCTCCCAGGCCCGGTCGGCGGGCAGCTGGAGACCCCGCTCGGCTGTTCCCAGGGCTTGGACTCCGAACACCTCGGCGGGTTCCCCTCGCAGCACCGTGATCCGATAACGGCGGCCGGTCTGGTACAGGGTGAAGATGTAGGACCCGTCGACCGGATCGCGGTAGAAGTAGGGTCCGCTGAACGGGGTGAGCTTCGGATCGGCGGCGGTCAGGCGCAGGCCCAGGCCGGTGCCCCCGCCTCTGACCCGCACCGTGTCGTCGCTCTCGTAGGCGAGCTCGAACCCGGAGTCCTGCCACGTCCAGGCGAGCCTGGCCGGTGTGGCGGCCACGGTCGCCTCGACCCGGACACCGGAAGGATCGGTCGGCGTGAAGCGCAGGACCGGGTGCAGTCCGTTCTGATGGGACACGAGGTGCAGGTCGTCGGCGTAGGTCGCCTCGGCGACCACCGGCGAGATGCCGAACCAGGATCCGTGGTGGCTGAAGGGGATGTCGCGGACGTCGAAGGTCGGAAGGGCACCGGCGATGGTCATAGTGGTCTTTTCTGTGAACAGGACGCGGGCGGCTCTGCGTCGGCGGGAGATCCGGGCTGGTGCGGGCTGGTGCGGGCTGGTCCTGGCCAGTCCTGGCTAGTCCTTGACCGCACCGGCGGTCACACCGGCGGCGACGTAGCGCTGGGCGACGACGAGCAGAACGGTGGCCGGGACCGAGGCGACGACCGCGGTGGCCATGATCGCGTTCCACTGCTGGTTGTTGTTGCCGATGTAGTGGTAGATGCCCAGGGTGATCGGCTGGGCCCCGCCGGAGCTGTCGAGGGTGTTGGCGAACACGAAGTCCGACCAGGCCCACAGGAAGGCGAACAGCGACACGGTGACAACGGCGTTGCGGCTGACCGGCATGACGATGGACCAGAACGTGCGCAGCTGTCCGGCTCCGTCGGTCTTGGCGGCCTGGAGCAGCTCCCCCGGGATCCCGGACATGAAGGCGGCGAACACCAGCGTGCCGAACGGGACCGCGATGGTGGAGTCGGCCACGGTCAGCCCCGGCACACTGCCGAGCATCCCCAGGTTCAGGTAGATGGCGTAGAAGCCCATCGCCATGATGATCCCGGGGATCATCTGCGCGATCAGCAGCGCGAAGCTGAGCGCGCCGCCGCCGCGCGGCCGCAGTTTGGCCAGCGAGTATCCGGCCGGCGCCGCGACCGCCACGGTCACCGCCACCGTCCCGAGCCCGATGAACAGGCTCGTGCCCAGATACGGCATCTGCTGGTTCAGCACGGCGCGGTACCCGTCAAGGGTTCCGTGGACCGGGAACCAGTTGGGCGGGGTCTTGCGCATGTCCTGGTCGCGGGTCAGGGACTCGTTCACCATCCAGTAGACGGGGAACAGCATCAGCGCCGTCAGCACCAGGCCCACAGCCGTCTTCCACCACGTGGTGCGGGGACGTCGAAAAGTGGGCATCACGCCTCCCGCTGCCTGCGCTGAGCGCGGATGTAGATCAGGCCGAAGGCCAGTGCCATCACGACCAGCAGGTTGCCCACGGCCGCCCCGGGCCCGAACTCCGGCAGCAGGTTGCCGAATCCCAGCTGGTAGGACCACGTCGCGAAGGTCGCCGAGGAGCCGGCCGGACCGCCCTTCGTCATGATCCAGATGATGTCGAAGACCTTCAGCGTGTAGACCAGCCCCAGCAGCAGCGTGATCGCCGCGACCGGACGCAGCAGCGGGAACGTGACCTTCCAGAAGCGCTGCCACGCACTCGCGCCGTCCAGCTCCGCGGCTTCGTACAGCTCCGGCGAGATCGCCTGCATCCCGCTGTAGAGCATGACGAGGTTGAACGGGATGCCGATCCAGACGTTGGCGATGATCACCGAGGCCAGCGACCACTTCGGGGACGTCAGCCAGTCGATCGGGGCGATCCCCAGCGCGTGCAGCACGTGGTTGACGATCCCGGAATCGCTGTTGAGCATCCACGACCACGTCGAGGCCGACACGATCAGCGGCAGCAGCCACGGCACCAGGAACAGCGCGCGCAGCGTCGCGGACAACCGGAAGTGCCGGGTGAAGAACACCGCCAGTCCCATGCCGATCCAGAACTGGAACAGGATCGACACGCCGGTGAACACCAGCGTGTGGACCAGCGCCGGGCTGAAGGCCGGGTCGCTCAGGATCTTGCGATAGTTGTCGAAGCCGGTGAACGGCGCGCCGCCGTGGACGAACGAGCGCACCGTGTAGTGGTGCAGGCTGAGCTCGATGTTGCGGTACATCGGGTAGGCGTAGAACGCCAGCAGGTAGATGGTGACCGGAGCGAGGAACGCCCACCCCGCCCACTGCGTGGAGCGTGGACGGGGACCGGGCGCTGTCATGCTCACTTGGTCGCCGCGGCGGCGGCGTTCTGCGCGGTCGTCATCGCGGACTGCGGCGAGGCCGAACCGGACAGCGCGGCCTGCACCGCGGTCCACATCGGCTGCGAGATCTTCGGGTACTTCGTCCCCAGGTCGTCGCTGGTGCGGCCCTTGGCCGCGGCGACCGCGGCCACCCACGGCGCCAGGTCGGGATCGGCGGCGACCTGCTTGGCCTGCACGGCCGGGGTCGCCGCGACGTAGGACAGCGTGGTGTCGGTGGCCTGCGCGTTGTCGGCGCTGGTCAGGCAGGCCACCAGCTTCTGCGAGGTGGCGTACCGGCCGGTCTTGTCCTGCACCGGGATCGTGACGAACTCACCGCCCGTCGGCGCGGCCGCGGTGCCGTCGTTCATCGCCGGGATCGGGATGATCCCGTAGTCGAACCCTGCCTTCTTGGCGTTGGCCAGCTGCCAGGTGCCGTTCTCGCTGAACGCGTACTGCCCGGTGGCGAACTCCTGCCAGCTGGTCGTCTGGGTGTTGTTGATGACCGAGTTCGGCGCGTAGCCCTTCTTCAGCCAGTCCGTCCACAGCGACAGCGCCGCCACCCCCTGCGATGAGTCGAGCTTCTTCAGGTCGGCACCGGACCCCCAGAACCACGGCAGGAACTGGAAACTCCCCTCCTCGGTGCCGATCGCCGAGAACGTGATGCCCTTCTTGCCGGCCGCGGTGACCTTCGCCAGCGCGGCGGTCAGCGAGGACCAGTCCTTCACCGAGGCGATGTCCACACCGGCCGCCGCCAGCACCGACTTGTTGTAGTACAACGCCAGGGTGTTCGCGCCGATCGGCACGCCGTAGGTCTTCCCGGCCAGCTGCCCGGCCGCCAGCAGGTTCGGCGCGATCCCCGTGGTGTCCAGATGCGTCGTCCCGGTGTCGGTGACCACTCCGGCGTCGGCCAGCGTGGAGACCACGGGGTTGTCGACGATCAGCACGTCCGGGGAGTTGCCCTGCTGCGCGGCCAGCAGCACCTTGGTGGTCAGGTCGGTGGTGTCGAAGCCGGTGCGCTTGACGCTCACCCCGGCCTGGCTGCCGCACTTGGTCAGCAGCTGCGACCAGGCCGAACCGCTGTCGAACTGCGGGTAGGGGTCCCAGACGGTGAAGGTTCCGCCGCCGGCCCCGGACCCGCCGGAACCGGCGGCGCCCGCCGAACTGTCAGCGCCTGTGGAACTCTTCGACGCCGAGCAGGCGGCGGCTGTGCCGGTGACCGCCAAGGCGAGCCCGACCGCGGCGACGCGCCGGGTTATGGACTGTGCTTTCATAGTCGTTCCCTTTCGATCCGCCGCCATCAGGCGGCTGATGGACTCCGCATTGCCGTGCGGAGGATGGGATATCCAGGTGGCGCGAGCACCGGAGAACGCGCTGTATCAGCTGTCTGACGCAGGTGCGGGTCCGGTGCTCGCGCGCAGGGAGACCGGTGGTGCGAGCAGGACGTGCCGAGGCGGCGCGTCGGGGGTGGCGAGCAGTTCGAGCAGCAGTTCCACCGCGACCCGGCCCATGTCCGCCGCCGAGACGTCGGCCGCGGTCAGCTGCGGCGTCACCGCTGTGGCCCAGCGGCTCAGCGCGATGCCCGCGACGGAGAAGTCCAGCGGGACCTTGCGGCCGTGCACGGCCAGGCCCCGGTACAGGCCGCCGAGCGCGGCCTCGTTCACCGTCACCAGTGCGGTGGTGTCCGGATCGACGGCCAGGACCCGGCCGATCGTGTCCTCCCCCGAGGCCGCGTCGTCCCCGCACAGGTAGGCCGCTCCGATGACGCCCTGTTCCTCGCAGGCGTCCTCGAACCCTGTCAGGCTGCGATGCGCGGACTCGTATCCGGCCCGGAACAGCCGCTCGGAGCGGTTGACGAAGGCGATCCGCCGGTGGCCGAGATGCGCCAGGTGCTGCACGCACGAACCGACCAGGGCGGTGTAGTCCATGTCCACCCACCGGGTGTGGTCGGGCTTGCCGGTGCGGCCGATCGTGACGAACGGGAACCCGGACTCGGACAGGTAGTCGACCCGCGCGTCCTCCAGCCGGATCTCCATCAGGACCGCGCCGTCCACCCGCCGCTCGGCGACCAGCCGGCGAAGCCCTTTGTCCCCGTCGCCGATGGACGCGGCCATCAGCACGTCGTAGCCGAACCCGGCCGCGGCCTCGACCAGGGAGCCGATGAAGTCCAACTGCATGTCGGTGTAGTGGCTGCTGGCCGGTGGGAACACCAGGCCCAGGGTGTGGGTCTGGCCGGAGGACAGCGCCCGCGCGGTGGCGCTGGGCTGATAGTCGAGCTCGTCGATCACCGCCTGGATCCGCGCCCGGGTCTCGGGCGAGATCGAACGCTTCCCGGACAGCGCGTACGACACCGTGCTGCGGGAGACTCCCGCACGCCGAGCGATCTCACCGATGTTCACGCGATTCTCCGATGGACGAGAGCGAAGGGCGAGGGGGCGATATTCGAACCGGTTCGACCGATGAATGGAAGCGAGGGTAAGCGCGTCCGCTGCAGAGTGTCAACCATGTAACCAGCACCCGAAGTCAGCCGGCTGACAGCCTGGCGGACCGGTGCCGTTGACAGTCGCGAAGCAGCACCCTACGTTCTGACGAACCGGTTCGACGTCGAGGCGGCTCTGTGTTCGAGGCAGCCCTGTGTTGCCGCCACCGGTCCGGCCCCTCACGGCCTGACGAGGCCCCACTTCATCCTGTGCACCACCGTGTTCCGTCACTGACGAAGGACAGACACCATGGCACACCTCACGTGGAGCAACACCAACGGCGGCACCGCCACCTACACCTTCACCGGCAGCGCCGTCACCATCTGGGGCGTCAAGGACCACGATCAGGGCATCGCGGGCTTCTCCGTGGACGGCGGACCGGTCACCTACGCCGACGACTACGCCAGTACCCGAACGCCCCAGGCACCGCTGTGGTCCAGCACCGGTCTAAGCGCGGGCACTCACACGGTCACGATCAGCGCTACCGGGACGAAGAACTCCGCCAGCGCCAGCGACATCGTCGCCCTCGACGACGCGACAGTCAGCCCGGCCGCCGGCACCATCGACGACGGGACCACGACCGGCACCGACCGCTTCACCTACGGCAGCAACTGGGGCACCGCCACCGGCGTCGGCGACCTGTACACCGGCACCGCTCACTGGAACAGCACCGCCGGCTCCACCGCGACGCTCAGCTTCAGCGGGACCGGTGCGGTCGTCTACGGCGTCAAGGACGTGGACCAGGGCATCGCCACCTACTCTGTGGACGGCGGCAGCGCGCGCAGCGTGGACGACTACAGCAGCACCCGGATTCCGGGAACGAGCCTGTTCGCCGTATCGGGACTGGCCTCCGGAAGCCACACCATCACCATCACGGTCACCGGCAGCAAGAACGGCGCCAGTGCGAACGACGTCATCGCCTTGGACTCGGCGACCGTCTTCTGACCCGCCGATCGCCTTCGCCGGTCCGGGCCGTCGCATCATCAGCTGCGGCCCGGACCGGCCGCGCGCCGAGCTCGGCGGCCCGTCCTGGTGAAACTTTCATCATCCGCCGCGCTGCACTCGCCGTGCCGAGCGAACCCTGACCTGCCCCGCAGTCCTGGTTCGGCGAGAAGGCCGCACACGCCGTGCGCTGCTTGCTGTTTCCCGCCAAAGCCTCGAACCGATACGTTTCCCACCGCCGGCACTCCATGTCCCCGCATCAGCCCAGAAGCGCCATGCGGGGACAAAACCAGTTGTCCGCCCGCTGTGTGGCGGATCCAGACGGAAGTGGTAAGCCGCATGCCTGACCCCCGGTCACTGCCGCCCATCGGTATATCGCTCTACCGGATCATCATCGGATTCCTCATGGCCTGCCACGGGGCCTCCACCCTGACCGGCTTCCCGGTCAAACCCACCGGGCACACCGTGTCCCCCACCACCTGGCCCGGCGGCGTCGCAGCCGCACTGCAACTGGTCTTCGGGCTGCTGGTGATGATCGGACTCGGGACGCGCCTGTCGGCCGTCGTCCTGTCGGGAACCATGGCCTACGCCTACTTCTCCGTACACCAGAAGCACGCCCTGCTGCCCATGGCCAACGGCGGCGAGCCGGCCGCGCTGTTCTCGTGGTCCTTCCTGGCGATCGCCCTCGTCGGCGCCGGACCACTGGCACTCGACGCGCTGCTGGCACGCTCGCGGCCGGACGGGGCGGCGCGCGCCGGATCAGCGAGCCGGTCGACGCAGGCCAACGCGGCGATTCCCGGCACCGACTAACCGATCGACCGGCCTGCGGCTATTGGATCTACTGGGGCTTCCAGTCGGCCACCAGTTCCGGCAATCCCGGAAGGCGCTCCTTCAGGTCATCGATCCGCGCCTGGCTGAAACCGCGTCGGCCGACGAGCTCCGCGGCGAAGAAGTCCAGCGTGCGGTCGACCTCCGTGAGGCTGGGCGCACGGTTGAGGTGCCCGTGGAGCATCCCCGCGGCGAGATACCTGCGTACGCGCACGCCGGACTCTTCGAGCTGCGTCGCGAGCAGGTCGCCGGAGGGCCGCAGGTCGTCGTATTCGGACACGGCGATGGCGGTCGGCGGAAGGCCTCCGAGGTCGGCCGTGCCGGGAAGAGCAGCCAGCGGCAGCGCGGTGAGGCGGCCGACATAGTCGCGCACCATCTGTTCGATGTCCGCGGGGGTGAACCGCACACCTGCTTGACCCGGGCCATCCAGGTCGGGTCGATGGTGTAGTCGGGGGCGGCGCCCTCGTGCCCGCTCCAGGTCACCGGCAGCCGGATGCTCTTGTAACCGAGGGACTTGATCTTCTGGAGGTACTGCTGGTTGATCAGCGGGTTGCCCCAGGAAGTCTCGGTCGGGATGGCGTCGAGGGTGTTGCCGATGTTGTAGCCGGGCTGCATGGCGGCGACGAACCTGGTCGCGGCGTTCGTCGGCGCGGGAGTGCTTTCAGCGCGCTGCGACGCGGCAACAAAGCGGTTCGTCGCGGCGTTCGCCGGGACCGCCGCCGCGGAGACGCCGGCGAACAGCAGGCCGGCGAGACCGACGACGGCCGCACCGGACCGCCTTCGGGTTCTGGACAAGACAGCAAGCCGCACGAGACCTCCTGGGTGAGTGGATCCGGGGACAGCGCGGGCCTTGAGAGCCTTAATGCTTTCGCTACTATGAAGAGAAAGTTTCGCCCTGGCTGCGCGACGGAGGCTACTAGCCCCTCGGCTGGAGAGCAAGCACCCGGAGCCAACACCTCTGATGAATGAACTGTTTCAGCCTTCATCTATTCGACTAAGGGCTCTTAACTCTTTCATTGATCTGATGTCTGGCCTTGACCGCGGTCGGCTCCGGGTGAAACATGTGCGTGACCGGACACGTGGACGCTTTCCCGACTGTTTCGGAGACCTCCCGATGACGAACCCTGTGACCCGGCGCGCCGTGCTCACCGGCACGGCGGCGGCCTTGACCGCCGCGAGCGTCGCCTCCGGCGGCGAGAGCCCGGCCGCCGCTGCCCAAGCCGCCCCCGCCAAAGCCGCCGCCGCGCAGCCGAATCCGCTGGTCCC
Source organism: Catenulispora sp. MAP12-49 (assembly GCF_041262705.1). NCBI lineage: Bacteria > Bacillati > Actinomycetota > Actinomycetes > Catenulisporales > Catenulisporaceae > Catenulispora > Catenulispora sp. MAP12-49. The sequence continues at coordinate 77,032 of NZ_JBGCCP010000022.1, forward strand.
GCTGCGGATACCGAAACTGGACCAGGGCATGTGGCAGCAGCCGGACTCGACGATCCAATGGATGCGCGACACCCGCCTGGGCATGTTCATCCACTGGGGCGTCTACGCCGGCCCCGCGCACGGCGAGTGGTACATGCACTCGGCCGCGATCACACCCGCCGCGTATCAGAACTTCGTGACGCAGACCTCGTCGCAGCAGTTCACCGCCGACGCCTACCGCCCCTCCGACTGGGCCGCACTGGCCAAGCAACTCGGTGCCGGCTACACCGTGCTGACCGCGCGGCACCACGACGGTTTCGCATTGTGGCCCAGCAGCTACCCCTTGAGCTGGAACGCAGGGCAGGCTCCGCTGAAGCACGATTTCATCAGGGACTACGTCGCGGCGGTACGCGCCGCAGGGCTTCGGGTCGGCCTGTACTACTCCCCCATCAACTGGCGCTACCCCGGCTACTACGACGTCACCGGCACGAACTGCGCCGCCAACCCCTGGGGCTACACCACAGACCCGGCGCACCACGAGAACGCCCGGCTGATGAAGGAAGAGGTCTACCAGTGCGTCAAGGAGCTGGTCACCCAGTACGGGGCGCTCGACGACTTCTGGTGGGACGGCGGCTGGCTGGCCGAGCAGGGCACTGACGCCGACGCGTCGTTCTTCTGGGAGCCGGGTCGCTACCGGGACTCCGGCAACGGCTGGCAGGTGGACGCCGCGTACGGCGCCACCGAAACGGGCACGGGACTGCCGCTGGGGCTGACCGGCCTGGTCCGCCAGAACCAGCCGACGGCGACCTCCACACCCCGATCGGGCTGGATCGGCGACTACGACGTCGACGAGGGCGGCGGCGTGCCCACCGGCCGCCTGCGATCCGGCCACCTGGTTCAGAAGACGTTCAGCGTCGGCAGTACCTGGGGCTACAACTCCGACGGCTACGTGATGAGCTACGCCAACGCGATGTCCCTGCTGGTCAACAGCTTCATCCGGGACATGTGCGTGCTGATCAACGTGGGTCCGGACCGCCACGGCACCGTCCCGGCGAACCAGGCCGCCCTCATGGCGCAGCTCGGGACGTTCATGAAGGCCAACGGCGAGGCGGTCTACAACACCCGTGGCGGACCCTGGGACCCGGTCGACGGCCAGTACGGCTTCACCTTCAGCGGGTCGACCGTCTACGTGCACCTGCTGCCCGGCTACTCCGGAAACTCCTTCACAACGCCGGCATTGGGCGACGCCCACGCCGTGCGCGCCTACGACGTCGTCTCGCACGCCTCGCTCCCGCTCAGCGTCACCAGCGGGAACCAGGCCACGCTCAGCGGCATCGACCGCACCCGCTACCCGGACGACACCATCGTCGCGCTCGTCCTGGACCGGCCGGTCGTCCCCGCCGACATCGCCCGCGGCCACACCACCAATGCCGACAGCGTGGAAACAGCACACGGCAACCTCACCTCCAACGCCGTGGACGGCGACACCTCCACCCGCTGGTGCGCGAGCGACGGCGCGACCGGCCACTGGCTGACCGTCGACCTCGGCGGCGTCCACACGGTCACCGGGGCGCGCGTCGCCTGGGAGTTCGACGGCCACCGCTACGGCTACCGGATCGACGGCTCCACCGACGGATCGGCCTGGACGACCCTTTCCGACCAGACTTCGACGAGCAGCACCTCCCAGGTCCAGACCGTCGACTTCGGTGCGGCCACGCGCTACCTGCGCATCACGGTGACCGCCCTCGACGCCGGCTGCTGGGCCTCGATCCGCTCGTTCGAGGTCTACGACCGGCCGTTCTACGACCCTTCGCTGTAGCTGATCAGGCCCGGGGACCTCGGCCGGCCGCCGGACGATCCCGGCCCGCATCCCGGCCGGCCGGCGGCCGGCGCCGCTTCATCGGCCCAGCCATCCGCCGTCGACCGGCAGGATCGTGCCGTGCAGGTACGCGGCGGCGTCCGAGGCGAGGAAGACGGTCGCGCCGGCGAGGTCGTCGGCGGTCCCCCAGCGGGCGGCCGGGATGCGGGCCAGGATCGCCGCGCTGCGCTCCGGGTCGTCCCGCAGTGCCTGGGTGTTGTCCGTGGCGATGTAGCCGGGGGCGATGGCGTTGACGTTGACGCCGTGCGGGGCCCACTCGTTCGCCAGCGCCTTGGTCAGGCCGGCGATGCCGTGCTTGGCGGCGGTGTATCCGGGCACGGTGATGCCGCCCTGGAAGCTGAGCAGCGAGGCGGTGAAGACGATTTTGCCCCGGCCGCGCTCGACCATCGTCTCCCCCACGGCGCGGGCGAGCGCGAACTGCGCCGACAGGTTGACCTGCAGGACCAGGTCCCAGTCGGCGTCGGAGTGCTGGGCGGCGGGGGCGCGGCGGATGGTGCCGGCGTTGTTGACCAGGATGTCGACCGGCCGTTCGCGCCCGGCCAGGTCTGCCCCCAGTGCCGTGACGGCGGCGGCGTCGGAGAAATCGGCCTGGATCGCTTCGAAGGCGCGCCCGGCGGCGGTCACGTCCTTCTCCACGTCGCTGCCGGAGGCCTCCAGGTTCGCGCTCACGCCGATGATGTCCGCACCGGCCTCGGCCAGCGCGCGGGCCATGACCCGGCCGATGCCGCGGCGGGCGCCGGTGACCACGGCCAGACATCCGGTCAGGTCGAATCGGTTCGAGCTCATGCCGCACCCTCCGATGCGGATTCGGTGCAGTCCACCAGCACCTTCACGTCGCCCCCTGCCTCCAGCGACTGGAACGCCCCCAGCGCGTCGGCGAGCGGCACGACCTTGCTGATCAGCTGTTCGGCTGGGATCGTGCCCTCGGCGACCAGCTTCACAGCGGTCTCGAAGTCCTCCCGGTCGTACAAGCGAGCGCCGATCAGTGTCAGCTCACGCCAGAAGAAGCGGTGCAGGTTCACCGGCCGGGGCTGCGAATGGATGGCCACCAAGCACAACCGGCCCCGCACGGCCAGCACGTCCACCGCTGTCTGCACGCCGGCCTCGGCGCCGGAGACTTCGAACGCAATGTCCGCACCGGCCTCGCCTGTCCATTCGCGCACGCACTCGGGTACGTCGTCGGCGCCGGGATCCCACGTGCTCAGACCCAGCTGCTCGGCCAGCCGCCGCCGATGGGCGTTCGGTTCCACCACCCGGACCTCGCCGCCCGCGGCCCGGGCGACCAGGGCGATCAGGACCCCCACCGGTCCCCCGCCGACCACCACCACCCGATCGCCGTCGCGCACCCCGGCGCGGCCGACGTCGTGCACGGCCACGGCCGTCGGCTCCACCAGCGCCGCCCGGTCCAGCGGCAGCGTCTCCGGCAGCCGGACGAGCGTCGAGGCCGGCACGGCCCAGCGCTGCTGCATCGCCCCGGGCGAGTCGATGCCGATGAAATCAAGGTTCTGGCAGACATGGCTGTAGCCGCGCAGACAGGCCGGGCAGGTTCCGTCCCAGCGCAGCGGCATCACGGTGACCGGGTCGCCCGGTGCGAAGCCCTCGACGCCGGGCCCGACGCGCACCACCCGGCCGGACATCTCGTGTCCGAGCACGGCGGGCGTCTTGACCCGCGCGTCCATGTCGCCGTGGAAGATGTGCAGGTCGGTGCCGCAGATCCCGACGTAGGCCGGGGCCAGCTCGACGAAGCCGGGCTCCGGGGGCGCCGATTCGGCGGGACCGGTGGTGAGCGTGCGGGCCGCCGTGTACCGCACGGCCAGCGGGGCCGTCATCGTGTCAGCATCCTTCCGAAGGCGAAGTCGAAGTCAGGTCGTCGCCGAGGTGCCAGATCTCCGGCAGATCAGCCCAGCGGCTGCCGTCAGCGGACTCCGGCCTGGGGATCTGGCAGGGGTCGGTGAAGGTCCACCACCGCTGCGTCTCGGGGTCCGCCTTGATGGTCTCGAGGTCGGCGGCGAAATCCTCGCCGTGGTACTCGTAGTAGGCGAAGAGCATGTCCCCGTGGAGGAAGATGCTGTAGTTGCGGATGTGCGCCGCTCGCAGTGCGGCTTCGACTCCCGGCCAGACTTCGCGGTGCAGTGCGAGGTACTCCTCGCGCCGCTCCGGTACCAGGCGGGCGACTTGGGCTATGCGCTGCATCTCAGGCCTTTGCTCTCGGGCGGGTGTCGGGCGAAGAGGCGGCGTGGACCTGGTAGACGCGTTCTGCGTTGGTGCGCAGAACCGCCTCGGCAGTCGCCGCGGGATACCCGGTGAGCGCCTCGCGGACCAGGCCCAGCCAGTCCTCATAGGAGGTGACCTGGGTCATCACCGGCCAGTCACTGCCGTACAGGCAGCGCTCGGGCCCGAACACCTCCAGTGCGCCGCGCAGCAGCGAGATCACCTTGGTCCGCAGCGTGCTCACGGGGAGTTCGGTGGCCAGCCCGGAGAGCTTGGCCACGACGTTGCCGTGCCCGGCCAGCCGGGCCAGCGCCTGCCGCCAGGGCCGGTGCCGGGTGGCCGACGTCGGCTTGCCGAGGTGGTCCAGGACGATCGTGGTGTCCGGACACGCCGCGACGAGATCGATCAGTTCGGGCAGCTGGTGCTCCCGCACGCACGCGTCGAACGGCAATCCGGCGGCGCCGAGCAGACGTATCCCTTCCCGCAGGCCGCGGTCGGCCAGAAAACCCGACGGCTCGTCCTGCACGTTGCGGCGCACGCCGACGACGAACGGGTCGTCCGCGTACCGGCCGAAATGGATGTGGGAATCCAGTACCGCAGGGTCCTGATCGCGTTCGGTCATTCCGGACCACCGGCCTGCTCGCCGTCGAAGGGCGTGCGATATGACGGCTGCCGAGTGCGCAGCTCCAGGCTCAGAGTCAGACGTACGCGCGTGGATCGGGGCAGCTCGACGGTGAGCCAGGAGCCGCCGGCATCGATCGACTCGGCGGTCTCGGCCGGTTGCCGATGCCCGTAGTCGTACAGGTCGCCGATCCATGAGGGGTCTTCGCAGGCCGTGTAGCCGACGGTGGTGATGGTGTGCTCTGCGAAGGCTCCCGCCTGCACGATCACCGTGCGCGCGTGTTCCGGGTCGAGGTTCACCAGCTCCACGACCGTCGCCCGCGGATCGATGCTCGACACCAGTGCCGCAACCGAGGGCGGCAGTCCGGGGCGGCGGGCGTCGGCGTCGTAGTAGCGCACGCGCGCCTGCTGGAGGCCGCCGTTGTACAGGACCTGCGGTCCGCCCCAGGTGAGCTGGACGAGGGCCTCGGTGGCCACCGGGTTCGACTGCTGCCACAGGTGGATGTCGGCCTCGGGCACGTCCAGGTCCCGGTAGCGCTCCATCCGGGTCAGGCGGTGACGGACCTGGGCCTGCGCGGTGGCCAGGATGCGCTCGGGGTAGCCCGGATCGTCGCCGGCCAGGAAGGCGAACCATGACTCTTCGTGTCCGGATTCCTCCTTGCTGCGGAAGGGGCGGATCACGCTCCAGTCGATGCCCGCGGCGTCCCGCAGCCGTTCGATGCGCTCGCGGTCGGCGGCAGAGGCGGTGTGGTGCCACAGCGCGGCCGGCACGACCAGCGGCATCGGGTTGTAGTCGAACCAGCCGTCGTCGCCGTACCGGTACGGGACGTGCAAGGTGTCGGTGGCGACGTCGTCGAGCAGCTGGATCGTCCACTTGGACTGCAAGCTGGAGTCGGCGTCCTTGAACGCCATCGTCTTGCCCTGCGCGATGACCCCGTCGAGCGTGGAGGCCACCAGGTCCAGGTAGGAGTCGTCGCCGGTGACCGTGGCGGCGGCCAGGGCGGCGACCGCGGCGGCGGGTCCGACGCTGTGCCAGCCGTGCGGCCAGTTCCAGCCGTAGTGGCCGCCGTACCAGCGCCCCTCCAGCAGGCCGCCGACGGTTCCGTCCGGGGCGACGTTGTCGGGGATGAAGCCGCCGTTGGCGACGGTCCGTTCCCGCCACGCGCCGACGTACTCCGTGATCCAGTCCCGATAGCGCTCCTCGCCGGTGAGGATCAGAGCGTTGAGGGCCAGTCCCGTGGCCGCCAGGTTCACCGCGGTGTCGCCGACGCCCATGCGCAGCCGCATCTGTTCGCCCAGCCGCGGATCCTTGTCCAACGACGGGGGCTCGTCCAACGGCGGGGGCTCGGCGCCCGCGGGCAGGATCCAGTTCAGGGGGAAGCCGTACATGTCGGCTTCCTTGGGCAGCCACGGGTAGCTGTCGCTGTCGGACAAGCCTTCCCGCTGCGGATCGCTGCCGTTGTGGGGACGGGTGATGATGTGGTGCTCGGCGTCGTAGTTGCCGCGCGCGGGATCGATGTAGAGCTCTGCGAAACGGACTGCGCGCTCGCGCCAGCGCTCAGGAGCGGCCATGCACAGGAAGTAGAACAGCAACAGGCTCTCGCCCTGGTGGAACCAGTCGTACCCGCGCTCGTACTCGTCGCGCAGCATGCCGAGGTCGGTCAGCTGACGGGTAACGCCCTCCCAGTGCCGCTCCGAGGCGGCCAGCAGGTCGTCGGCACCGCCGAGCAGATACAGCTGCGGCCAGTTGAAGAAGACCTCGTAGAAGTCGTCGCCGCCGTCGCGGGTGGACAGCGTCCCGTTGTACTTGAGCTCGCCGCCGGGCCCGGTGAAGTCCTCGGCGAACCGCCGCCACGACCGGTCCAGCAGGTCGAACAGCTCACGCTGTGCGAGCGCCCACCCGGGCGGTTCGAGCAGCGGCACCGAGGCCGTGATGACGGGATGCATATGGGCTTTCTCCGTTTCGGTGGAGCGTTCAGCTTTTGGTGGCGCCGGCGAGCATGCCGGTCACCAGGAAGCGCTGGGAAAACAGGAAGACGAGCAGGACCGGGGTGATCGCCAGCAACGTCGCCAAAGCGAGTTCCGGGCGCTGCACGGCCAGATCCCCGACGGTCGGGTTGAACTGCGGCACGTCGTCGAGCAGCGTGCCCAGCCCCACCTGGACCGGCAGCTGGTTGCTCTGCGGCAGCATGACGTAGGGCAGGAAGTAGTTGGTCCAGTTGGCCACGAAGCTGAAGAACCCGACCAGCGCCACGATCGGGGCGGCCAGCGGCAGGGCGACCCGGCGGAAGACGCCGAACTCGCTGCAGCCGTCCAGCCGCGCGGCCTCCAGCAGCTCCCTGGGAAGCGCGGTGCTGAAGTAGATGTAGGCCAGATACACGCCGAACGGGTAGAACGCGTACGGCAGGATGATCGACCACATCGACCCGATCAGGTGCACCGCGTTGACTTCCAGGAACAGCGGCACGACCAGCGTCGCGTTCGGCATGAGCATCACCACGAGCGTGGCGATCAGCAGCATGCGCCGTCCCCGGAACTCGGTCATCGCCAGCGCGTAGCCGGCGGGGATCGCCACGACCAGGGTGATCACGAGCGCCAGGAACGAGTAGACCGCGGAGTTGCGCAGCCACTGGAACATCGCGTCGCCCTGGTAGGAGGTCAGCGCGTCCCAGTTGGCCCGCAGCGCGTGCCAGGACCCGAACGACAGCGGGTTGCCGTGCACGAGCTGGTCGTCGGTCTTGGTCGCGGCGAGCACCAGCCAGAGCACCGGCAGGACGAAGAAGACCACGAACAGCCCGAGCACCAGGGCCGGCAATGGATTGCGCGACCTGCGCGGGGCCGCACCGCGCAATCGTCTCGACTCCGCGGCCGGCAGCACAGCCGTCCGGGTGCGGAAAGACGATACGGCCGGATGTCCCTCAGTCGGCATCGAAGAACCCCGATCTGGCGACGAACAGCGCGGCCACGACCAGGCCGACGAGCAGGAGCTCGACGGAAATGGCCGCGGCGGTGTTCACGTCGTTGTTCTGGAAGGCGAAGTCGTAGGAAAGCTGGTTCAGCGAGTAGTCGCGGCCCGCGACGCCGACGCTGGCCTGCGCGAGCAGTTGCGGTTCGACGAACAGCTGGGTACCGCCGGCGAAGGCGAGGATCACCATGTAGACGATCCACTTGCGCAGCATGGGGATCTGGATCCGCCGCGCGGTCTGCCAGGCGCCCGCGCCGTCCAGGCGCGCGGCCTCGATGACCTCGTGCGGGATGTTGTTCAGCGCCCCGTGCATCACCACGATCCACCCGCCGGCGCCGGTCCAGAACGCGATCAGGGTGAACAGGATCGGCAGATGACCGGGGGCGACGACCTGGCCGAAGGTGTCGAACCCCATCGCCTTGAGCAGGAAGCTCACCGGGCTGACCGAGGGGTCGAGCACGAACAGCCACACCATCACGCCCGCCGCGCCGGCCAGCGCGCCCGGGATGTAGTACAGGAACCTCAAAGCCTTGCTCACGCCACGCGCGGACAGCCGGTGCAGCAGCAACGACAACCCGACCACCAGGACCACCAGGGCCGCCAGCCAGAACACCAGATACAGCGCGACGTGTCCGACGGCCGGGGCGAAGCGGAAGTCCGAAGCAGCCCGGGAGAAGTTCGACAGGCCCGTGAAGCGGGCGTTCCCGTCGGTGAAGGCGAAGTAGACCGCGTAGCAGGTGGGCACGATGCCGAAGGCGATCAACAGCACCACATAGGCGGCGACGAAGCCGTGGCCGGCCCGGCCGGGCCACAGCGCGCGCGAGGTGCCGCGCCGCGCTGTGGTCCGGCCGGTGGTCGCGGAGGGCGTGCTCACTTCGACGCCACCTGGTATCCGTCGGCCTTGGCGTGGTCCACGATGGAGTCGTGCCAGGCCGGCAGCAGGGAGCTGATGCTCTTGCCGGCGGTGACGCCCGGGGTGACCGTGGCCGCCCAGACCGCCTCCTGGCTGAACTGGCCGTAGCCCCAGCCGGTCCACACCTGGCCGGCGGCGGCCGTCAGCGGCGCGGTGATGTCGTCGGCGTAGTAGCCGGAGGCGGCCTGCGCCGCCAGCCAGGTCTTGGCCGCCGCCGTGTACGCCGGGTAGCCGGGGGCGAGCTTGCCCTGGTAGTCGTCGGAGGTGGTGACCCAGGTCAGGAAGTCGGTCGCGGCCTTGAGGTTCTTGCTGTGCGCCGAGACCAGCCAGGTGCCGCCGCCGACGTTGCCCACCGAGGGGCTGGAGTCGCCGGCCCACTGCGGCATCGGCGCCACGCCGAGCTGGCCGGCCGGGGTCTTGAAGGTGCCCTGGAACAGCGCGCCGCCGTACCACGACGGGCCGGGCATCATCAGGATCTTGTCGGCCTCGTTCTTGTCGAAGTCGGAGCTGAAGACGCTGGAGGTCGACATGGTCTTGTTCTGGATGAGGGTGTCCAGCAGGGACGCCATCTTGGCGCAGTCCGCGCTGGTCGTGTCGACCGTGACGGCCTTGGCTCCGGTGATCTGGTTGGCACCGCACTTGCTCGCCCACATGTAGATCTCGGGCGTGAAGGTGTCACCCGCGGCGCCGACCAGGTAGCCCGGGTGTTCGGTGGCGACCTTCTGGCCGAGCGCCTGGTACTGCTCCCAGGTGGTGGGGACCTGGTAGCCCCACTGCTTCATGAGCTTGTCGTTGTACCAAAGGACGGTCTGTGACAGGTCGTTGCGCAGGCAGTAGAGGGTGCCGTCCACGGTGCACGGCGCGTTGGCGTTGGTGGCCCAGCCGTCCAGCGTGGCCTGCGGTATCAGCCCCTTGTTCAGCGGGGCTGCGAACCCGGCGGGCACCGCCCAGGGGGCTTCGTTGTTCTCCGCGCTGAAGACGACGTCGGGCCACCCCGAACCGGTCCGGTTGAACAGGCTGACCTTGGTCTGCAGGTAGTTGGACCCGTTGGCGTCCCCGTCGTAGGTGACGATGTCCATCTTCACTTCGGGATGGTCTTTCTGGTACAGCTGCGCGGCGGCCAGCCGGGTGGAGTCGACCCACACCGTCAGGGTTCCGCCGGTCTGCTTGGCGGGCTTGAAGCTGCCGCCGGTACCGGCCGTGCCGGCCTTGCCACTGCTGGTGCCGCAGCCGGCGGCGCCGAGGGCGAGCAGGGCTGCGATCGCCAGCAGCCCGGCGTGACATTTCACGTTCATGAACGACTCCACTGCGCTGGGGCACCGCCGAGCTTCGCTGGGCGGACCGGACGGGGAATATGTGTCTTACTCATCGGGTGGCAACGACGCACTGTGGGCCGTCGCGCCGGTGTTGCCGAGCAGTTACCGGTAACACACCTGCCGGGTTAGCTTGTGGCACACATAACAGCTGCGCATTGGCCCGCGCGTCAAGAGGCCGGTCCAAGATCTTTGGATGCGCCGGCCGTCCTGACTCCGAAAATGCCCGCATTCATCCCGACATGGCCGCACGCATCACACCGATGAGTATGATCTATCTGGCTCCAGATGACCCCCACATGTATGCTCCTTGGCACCACGACGAAGGAGAGACACCGTGGACGGCACACCCGTCCTGGCCGGAGACGGTGCGTCCACAGCGAAACAGGACGAAGCACGCACCGACACCTACCGTCCAGGCTATGAACTGATCGCCGAGCGGATCCTGCAGCTGATCGCCGAGTCGCAGCTGCGGCCGGGCGACCGGATGCCGACCGAGAACGAGCTGGCCACCCGGCTGGGCGCGAGCCGCACCGTGGTCCGCGAGGCGCTCAAGATCCTCTCGGCCCTCGGCCGGGTCCGCGCGCAGAAGGGCCGCGGCCTGTACGTCGCCGACGACGAGGGCCTGCTGGGCTCCTCCCGATGGGGCGGCTTCTTCCTGCCGGCGGACCTGGACCACGTCTACATGCTCTTCGAGTTCCGACGGGTCCAGGAGACGGCAGCCAGCAGCCTGGCCGCGACCCGGGCGACGCCGGCCGAACTGCGCGCCATCGAGTCGGCGGCGGCGCTGTGCGAACAGGGCCACCTGACCGGGCAGGCCGCGCTGTTCGATCGCGGGGACGACGATTTCCACCTCGGCATCGCCACCGCCTCGCACAACCCCTTCCTGCTCACCGCGGTCCGCGAGGCCCGCCGTCTGCAACGCCAGTCCAGCACCATCGGCCTGCACGGCGCGATCGGCAGCCACGCCGCCGAGGCGATCACCGAGCACGCCGCGATCTACGAGGCGATCCGCGACGGGGACCCGGAGGCCGCGTCCGCCGCTGCCGGCGTGCACTTGGACAAGACGCTTGAGGACTATCGGCGGGAGATACAGCGGCGCTTGTTCGGCTGAGGAGTCGAACCGATTCGGTGCTGATCCACCGGACACCCTCTCGCCAGATGAAGGTGCCGGGCGCGGCATCGCACCGCGCCCGGCCCCTGTCAGGGTTCCGCGCCGGTCAGCCGACCGCGATCGCGAAGACGTGCATCGCGGTCTGGTTGATCAGGGCCGTGCCGACGTTCGGCAGGGTCAGATACTTGATGGTCTTGCCGGGGATCAGCGAGACCGTGTCCGCGTAAAGGCTTACCTGGTTGTGTTGCGCTCCGCTGGGTTGGTTCAGATACGGCAGGGTGACCAGGACGCCGCCGCCGGACGCCGCCGAGTTGGTCCACCAGTCGCTGTAGGCGAGGCTGAACGGCTGGGTGGTGCCGTCGCTGTAGGTGATCACGGCGGTGCCGGAGGCTGATAGACCAGCGCCGGATCCCAGGTCATCGTCGAGGCCAGATTGGTCGGGAAGCCGGTGGCGTGCGGCCCGCCGGTCGCGCCGCCGTTGTTCGAGTCCGCTCCCAGCAGGTTGATGCCGTGCTGGCCCTCGCTCCAGTACGTGTACGACTGCACGCCCAGGCGCGGGCTGGCCGGCGCGCTGTTGGTGTGCAGCTGTGCCACCTTCTCCGGCAGCGTCATCCGCGAGACCAGGTCCGCGGCACGTTCGGCGAACGAATAGTGCGTATCGAGGTAGATCGGTGGTGCCCCGCTGCTCTTCGCGGCACCCGCCGCGGAGTTCGCGGGCGCCGCCGCCATGAGCGACGCCGCCAGCACGGCGGTGGCGCCCAGCGCGACCAGCCGCCGCGACGAGCCGATCAAGGTCATGGTGCCTCCTTGTTGTGTTGGCGTATCAAGCGCCTTACTTCCAAGGCAAGGACAACGGCTTCCCGAGCGCCCCCTCAAGCACCCGGGAAGCCGGTCGGCCTCACTGCCTCACGAGCACGCGGCTCCGTTGACGGTGAAGCTGGTCGGAGAGCTGTCGTTCGCGGTGAACGTCCCCTGGAACCCGAAGGACGTGTTCGCTCCCGGAGCGATCGAGCTGTTGTAGGACACGTTCGCGGCGCTGACGTTCGCCCCGTTCTGCGTGGTGGTGGCGCTCCAGGCGTTGGTGATCTTCTGATCGCCCGGGAAGGCCCAGGCCACGGTCCAGCCGTTGATCGCCGTCGTTCCGGTGTTGCTGACGGTGACGTTGGCGGTGAACCCTCCGGGCCATTCGTTGGTTCTGGTGTAGTCGACATGGCAGGTGCCGCCTGTCGAACCACCTCCGGTCACGGTCCAGGTGAACGCGGCCGAGCCGGTCGCGCCGGTGCTATCGGTCGCGGTGACCGTCACCGGGTAGGTGCCCGCCGCGCTCGGCGTCCCGCTGATCAGGCCGGAGGAGGAGATCGACAGCCCGGTGGGAAGTCCGGCGGCCGAATAGGTCAGCGTCTGGCCGGCGGCGGAGTCGGTGCCCTGGATCTGCGGGCCGGTGACCGCCGTGCCGACGGTGCCGGTCTGGGAGCCCGGGTTGGCCACGGTGACGGTGTTGCCGCTCACTGTCCCGCCGGGGATCACGTACGTCACCAGCGAGCGGCCCGGCACGGTCGCGCTGAAGGCGCCGCCGGCGACCGTCGACGTGCCCTGGGCCGCGACGGTGTTCGAGTTGTTCGTCAGGTACGGGGTCACGGTGGCGCCGTTCGCCACGCCGGTGTTCGCCAGCGAGTAGGTGATCGGGTCGGCGCCGCTGCCGGTGTTGAGGGCCACGATCGCCAGGGAGCCGTCAGGGTTCTTGAACGCGCTCAGCTGCACCGCGCTGGTCGAACTGCTCGCTCCGACGCGGACGGCGCCGGGGTGGATGTAGCGGCTGAAGTTGGCGAAGGCCCATAGCCGGCCGGTGGGGATCACCGAGCTGCCGTTGATCTCCAGCAGGCCTTCGTTGTCACCGTTCTCCGAGGGGGTCGTGCTGCCCCACCAGTAGAGGTACGCGCTGAGGTTCGCGCCGGTCAGTCCCTGCTGGATGTTCTGGGCCCAGGTCATGCCGGAGGCGTCGGAGCCGTCGTCCCAGGCGGTGCTGAAGCCCTCGAAGGTCGACCACTCGGTCTCCCAGGCCTGCTTGTTCCACCCCGGCAGCGGCGAGGTCGGCGCGCCGCTGTAGCCGTGGCCGGTGGCCACCGCGGTGTCGGCCAGCGCGGTCGGGTCCGCCTCGATCGCGGCGGCGTACTGGCCGGCCTTCGGCCAGCCGGTTGCGGCACAGCAGGAGACCTGGGTGGACAGGCCGGAGTTCTTCACCGTCGGCCCGAGCACGTCCAGCACGCTGGCCATCTGCGCCGGACTCATCGTCATGCTGTCGTAGTTGGCGCTGAAGTCCGGCTCGTTGGAGGGACCGACATACGTCAGCGGCACTCCTGCCGCGGCGTAGTCCTTGGCGTACTGCACCAGATAGTTCGCGTACGCCTGGCGCCAGTCACCGCTGGAACAGGAGGCTCCCGCCGAACCGCAGACCTGGCCGCCGTTGTCCGCGGAGTTGTTGGTCTTCATGTAGCCGGGCGCGCTCCAGGCGTCGGCGTAGACGTTCGTGACGCCGTAGCGGGCCTTGATCTGCTGGGCGAACCACAGCTGGCCCTGGTCCTGGTTCGTCTGCGACATCGGCAGGTAGGACGGCGCCGCATTCGGGCCGCCGGGGTTGTTCGGCTCGATCGTGTTGCCCTGGTCCGCGCCGATCTCGTTGCGCAGGATGGTCAGCCCGGCTCCGGTGGTCGGGCTGTACAGGTCCGCCAGCGCCTGCTGCTGGACCGACGACGAGGCGTTCATGACCGTGCCCGCCTCGCCGAACGCCTCGGAGGCGCCGAACCCGGCCATGGTCTGGTAGGTCGTCGCTCCGTTGATCGTCGCGCTGTCCGCCGCGTACGCCGTGCCCGACGGGATCACGGCCGCCGCCACACACGTGCCCACCACGCTCAGGCTCGCGGCGAGCGACACGATCTTTCGTCGACTGGTACGTCTGGTACGTCTTGCTAGGAAAAACATGCTGGTGCTCCTTCCACTAAGGGTTCGAGCCAAAAACGGTGTTCGAGCCAAAAACGGTGCTACCGGTGCTATCCGAGCGTCCATTGCTGGTTGCCGCCGCCGTTGCACGACCAGAGCTCGACCAGCGCGCCGTCGGCGGTGGAGGCTCCGGTCACGTCCAGGCACAGGCCCGACTGGACGCCGGTGACGGTGCCGTTGGAGTTGATGGTCCACTGTTGGTTGCTCTGGCCGTTGCAGGACCACAGGATCGCCTTGGTGCCGTTGGCGGTGCCCTTGCCGTTGGCGTCCAGGCACAGCGTGGTGCCGCCGACGGTGACCGTCAGCTCGTTGGAAGCGTTGTGCGTCCAGGTCTGGTTGGCCTGGCCGTTGCAGCTGTAGATCTGCTGCTGGGTGCCGAGCGTGGTGGTGGAGTTCGGGTCGTCCAGGCACTTGCCCGCGGCGACGGCGTGCAGCCCACCACTGGTGCCGGTGGTGGTTCCGCTGACCGTCCAGGTGAAGCTGGCGCTACCGGATGCGCCAGTGGTGTCGGTGGCGCTCGCGACGGTGGTGAAGGTGCCGCCACTGGCCGGGGTCCCGGAGATCAGGCCGCCGGAGGAGATCGACAGGCCCGGCGGAAGGCCGGTCGCGCTGTAGGTCAGAGTCTGCCCGGCCGCGGAATCGGTGGCGTGGATCTGCAGGGCGCTGATCGGGGCGCCGGAGGCGGCGCTCTGGTTGCCGGGATTGGTGACGGTGACCGTGTTGCCCCCGGTGGAGCTGCCGTCCAAGCCCATGAAGTGGATGGCGTAGGCGGCCATCTGGGTGCCCTGGATCGGCAGCTGGTGGCCGGCGCCGACGATGCTGTACGCCTCGACCTCTGTGGTGCCCGAGCTGTTGGTGTAACGGGTCCGGTTCCAGTTGGCGACCGGGGTGTCACTCGACGACGGGGTCTGACTCACCCCGAGCACGTTCGTCCACTGCTTGATCTCTTCGCCGAGGTTGTTGTAGTTCAGGGTGGTGTCGGCGGTGCCGTGCCACAGCTGCATCCTCGGCCGCGGACCGCTGTACCCGGAGTCCGCGTTGCGCACCAGATCGCCCCACTGCTGCGGGGTCATGGAGACCTGGCCGCCGGCGCAGGGCCCGTTCCAGCCGCGCACGGTGCCGGTGTAGAAGCAGTGGTAGGGCACGCCCATGAAGGCCGCGCCCGCCTTGAACACGTCCGGGTAGTCGGCGAGCATGACGTTGGTCATCATCCCGCCCGACGATTCGCCGGTGACGTACACGGCGTTCGGGTTCCCGCCGTAGTGCTGCTCGGTATACGTGATCATCGACATCAGCCCGACCGGGTCGCTGCCGCCGTTGCGCGTCAGCGCCTGGTCGGAGGAGACGTCCCAGCAGCTGCCGCCGGGGTTGGTCGAGGGGTAGATGACGACGAAGCCGTACTGGTCGGCCAGCTTGCCGAAATCGGTGCTGGAGTACAGGTAGGGACCAGAGCCCTGACATCCGTGCAGAGCCAGCAGGATCGGCGGATCGGGTTTGACGTTGTCCGGGACGTACAGGTACATCGCCAGGTTGCTCGGGTTGGTGCCGAAGTTCGTGATTTGGGTCAAGGAGGCTGCGGCGGCGTGAGGCGCGGCCGGCAGGCTCACCCCGACCGCGGCCGCGACGGCCACGAGCAGGCCTAACACGCGGGACTTCACAGAGCGGTATCGCAGCATGGGACCTCTTAGTCCGTGGGCGAATGTTAGCGGTAACAGCTAGTTGGCCCCGGTATCTGATGAAGCGTCAATACCTGTCCCGACTCCACGCCCCGGAGCTGGGTCGAATCGATTCGCGTTCCGGAAGTTTCACGGCCGGGCCGCTCAGTGCCCTGAGGTCTGACCGAGCGCGATCGCCGTCCACGAAACCGGCGGGAGCTCGACGGTGAGCACGCCATCTGAGACGGTCGCGCCCGGATTCGGATGCGGGACCACCCGCTGCTGCTCGGCGAGCGTGTTCTTCGCGTACACGTCGGGATCGGCGAGCGTGAGCGCCTCGACGACCCCCACGGGGCCGAGGCTGCGCACGTCGACCGTGACCTGCGCGGTCCGCGCCGTGTCGCGGTTGACGAGGAAGACCGCGGCCCGGTCCTCGTCCACTGTCGCCACGGCGTCGATGACAGAGGCCTCACCGTGGCGCGCCGTGCCATACGTCGGCGCCTCGATCACCGGCCGGACGACCTCGCCGGCGGCGAGGCGGCTGGTGATCGAGAACGGATGGAACGTCGTCTGCCGCCACGCCGGGCCGCCCGGCTCGGTCATGATCGGCGCGATCACGTTGACCAACTGCGCCAGCGACGCCGAGGTGACGCGGTCGCTGCGTTTGAGCAGCGTCATCAACAGGTTGCCGACCACGACCGCGTCGGCCACGGTGTAGACGTCCTCAAGCTGCCGGGGGGCATGGCGCCATTCGTGGTTCACCTCCTCGGACTCCTGGTGCTCCTTGAGGTACCAGACGTTCCACTCGTCGAAGGAGATATTGATCTTCTTCGGGGAACGCTTCTTGTGGCCGACATGGTCCGCGGTCGCGATGACGGCGTCGATGAAGAAGTCCATGTCGACCGCCGAAGCGAGGAAGGAGCCGAGGTCGCCGTCGAGCTCCTGGTAGTACGCGTGGCAGGAGACGTAGTCGACGTGGTCGTAGCTGTACTCCAGGACCGTGCGTTCCCAGTCCCCGAACGTCGGCATGCCCGATCCCGAGGAGCCGCAGACGACGAGTTCCAGGTCCTTGTCAGCCATCTTCATCGCGGCGGCGGTCCGGGCGGCGGTCTTGCCGTAGTCCTCCGCCGTCATGAAACCGGTCTGCCACGGCCCGTCCATCTCGTTGCCGAGACACCACATGCGCACGTTGTGCGGATCCGGCGTGCCGTTGGCGACGCGCAGATCCGACAGCGCGGTGCCGGACTGATGGTTGGCGTACTCCAGCAGGTCCAGAGCGGGCAGGATGCCCCGGGTGGCGACGTTGACCGCCAGCATCAGCTCCGAGTCGGTGAGCTTGAGCCACCTGGCGAACTCGTCCAGGCCGACCTGGTTCGACTCCAGCGAGTGCCAGGCGAGGTCGCGGCGCACCGGACGTTTCTCGCGCGGACCGACCGAGTCCTCCCAGCGGAAGCCGGAGACGAAGTTGCCGCCCGGGTAGCGGATCGTCGTGCTGCCGAGCTCCCGGACGAGTTCGACGACGTCCATCCGGAAGCCGTCAGCGTTCGCGCTCGGATGCTCCGGCTCGTAGATCCCGGTGTACACGCAGCGGCCGAGGTGCTCCACGAACGAGCCGAACGTGCGGCGCCGAACCGGCGCGATGACGGCCTGCTTGTCGAGCTCGATGTGGGCGCGGTACACGGCCGACGTCATCCCTTCACCGCACCGGTGAGGCCGCCGACGATCCGCTTCTGGAAGATCGAGAAGAAGACCAGCGCGGGCACCATCGCCAGCGAGGTGAACGCGAGCACCTTCGCGGTGTCCTGCGAGTACTGCGAGGAGAACGCCTGGACGCCCAGCGGCAGGGTGAAGTTCGCCTGCGAGTTGAGGATGTACAGCGGCAGGACATAGTTGTTCCAGCTGTTGATGAACGCCAGGATGCCGACGGTCACCACGCCGGGCAGGGACAGCGGCATCACCATGCGGAAGAAGAAGCCGAGCCGGCTCGCCCCGTCGATCGTGGCGGCCTCCTCGATCTCCTTGGGGATGGCCCGCAGGAACGGCACCAGGATGATCACGGTCGTCGGCAGGCCGAAGGCGATCTCCGGGACGATCACCCCGGCCAGGTTGTCGACCAGGCCCAGGTCCTTGATCACGATGTACAGCGGGGTGATCGCGATGACCAGCGGGAACATCAGGCCGGCCGCGAACAACGAGTACATCGCGCCTTTGAGCTTGAAGTCGTACCGCGCGATCACGAAGCTCACCATCAGGCCGAGGATCACGATGCCGGCGGTACTGGCCAGCGCGACAACGGTGGAGTTCGCGAACTCGCCCCAGAACGTGTTCGACTTCAGCACGTTGGCGTAGTTGCTGAAGACCCAGGGGTGCGGCAGGCCGGCCGGGCTCGTGGTGATCTGCGAGTTGGTGCGGAATCCGCCGACCACGATGTAGAGCACCGGGGCGACGCAGACCGCGATGAACAGCAGCGCGGCGAAGTAGGTGAAGGGACTCCCCCACTTCGCCGGCTTCTCACGGTCGACGCGGCGGTTGCCGGACTTCTTCGGCCTGGCCGCGGAAGGGGACCAGGAGTCGGCGGTCCTCACGCTCATCAGCTGGCTCCTTCGGTGATGGCGCCCCGGAGGTCACGGCGCAGGACGAAGCGCTGGTAGATGAGCGCGACAACAAGCGAGATCAGGAACATCACGACCGCCACGGCGCTGCCGTAGCCGTAGTTGCCCGCCGATCGGCCCTGGGCGACCATGTAGATCGCCATGGTCGAGGTGCCGGCGGTGCCCGAGACGTACTGGCCCCAGATGATGTAGACCAGGTCGAACAGCTGCAGCGAGCCGATGATCGACAAGAACGCCCAGATGCGGATCGTCGGTCCCAGCAGCGGCAGCGTGATGCGGCGCTGGACCTGCCAGTAGGACGCGCCGTCGATCTGGGCGGCCTCGAAGAGCTCCTCCGGGATCGACTGCAGCCCGGCGAGCATCAGGATCACCGCGAAGCCGATGTACTTCCAGGAGATGATCGCCATCAGCGTCCACAGCGCCAGCTTCGGGTCGGCGATCCAGTCGTGCTGCAGGGAACCCAGGCCGATGTGCTTGAGCAGGTCGTTGGCGGCGCCGCTGCTCTGCAGCATCAGGGACCAGCCGGTGCCGACGATGACCTCGGAGATCACGTAGGGCACGAAGATCAGGATCCGGATGATCGACCGGCCGCGGATCCGCTGGTTGAGCAGGATCGCCAGGAAGATGGCCAGCGGGCCCTGGATGACCAGCGAGAGCACCAGGATCAGGAAGCTGTGCCACAGGACCTGCTGGAACGCCGGGTCGGTGAGGATCAGCCGGTAGTTGTTCAGCCCCACCCAGTCGGTGGCCGCGCCGTACCCCTGCCATTTGTAGAAGCCGTAGTACGCGGCGAGCACGACCGGAAAGATCACGAACGCCACGAACACGATGATCGGCGGTCCGGACAGGACCGCTATCTCCAGGCGCATCCGGCCTCGGCCGCGGCGGCGGCGCGGGGCCGGGGAGGCGGCCGCGGCGGCCTCCCCGACTCCGTCCGTGCCCTGCCACTGGCGGTCGGCGTCCGTGTCAGTACCCAGGGTCTCGCTCATCGTCTGCGTACTCAGCCTCTCGCGGCGGCGCTGTTGGTGGCCGAGACGATGTTGGCGGCGCTGCCCTGGCCGGCCATCAGGCTCACCACGGCGGTGTTCATGGCGTTGCCGACGTTCTGGCCGAACTGCGTGTCAAGGTATTGCATCGCATATGCCGCCTTGCTGAACGCCTGCAAGGTCGAGACGTTGTACGGGTCGGTGACGGCGTCCTGGGCCGCCGGGTTCACCGGGATCGCGTCGAAGGCCTTGGCGTAGACCTCCTGCTCGTCCTTGGTCGCCAGGAACTCCAGGAACTCGAAGGCCTCCTTCGGCGCCTTCTTGGACACCGAGTAGCCGTCGGCGCCGCCCATGATGGCGGTCGGGTCGCCCTGGCCGCCGGCCACCGCGGGGAAGGGGAACCAGCCCAGGTCGGGCAGCGGCTTCTGGTCCGGGGTCAGGCTGGCGATCACCCCGGGGTCCCAGTTGCCCATGAGTTCCATGCCGGCCTTGTGGTTGGCGAGCAGGCCCGCCGAGGACCCCGCACCCTGCTGCGCCGAGGTCGTCAGGAAGCCCTGCTGGAAGGGCTCGGTCTTCAAGAACGCGGCCACGTCGTCGCCGGCCTTGGTCCAGCACGGATCGGTGAACTTCAGCGACTTGGCCGTGCTGGTCATGGTGGCCTGGCTGCACTCGCGCAGGGCGAAGTTGTAGTACCAGTGCGCGGCCGGCCAGGCGTCCTTCGCGCCGACCGCGATCGGCGCGACCTTGATCGCCTTGAGTTTGGCCACGTCGGCTTCGAGCTCGTCGATCGTGGTCGGCGTCGAGGCGATGCCGGCCTGCTGGAACAGGTCTTTGCTGTAGTAGAAGCCCTCCGGCTGGGTGTCCATCGGCACCGCGTAGACCGTGCCGTCGAGTGACTCGGCCGCGAGCGCCGCCGCGCCCATGTTCGTCTTGTCGGCGGCGGTGAGGCTCAGTGCCTGGAGCTGGCCGGCATTGACCATCGCCTGCATCTTGCCGCCGCCGCGTTGCAGGAAGATGTCCGGCGCGGAGTTCGAGTTCAGCGCGGTCTGGAGTTTGCCGTCGAGGTCCTCGTTCTGGATCGTCTGGACGTTGATCGTGACGTTCGGGTGCGCGGCGTGGTAGTCCTTCGCGGCGGTCAGGAAGAACTGCTGGCCGGGGCCCGTCGTCGAGTTCTGCCAGATGGTCAGTTTGACCTGGCCGCCGCCCGAACCGCTGCCGCCGCTTCCGCCGCCGGCACAGCCGGTGGCGGCCAGCGCCGCGCTCATGCCGAGCAGGACGGCTATTGCGTTGCGCGTTTTCCTCGTCACTGTGGGAACTCCCTGTCGGTCGTCATAGTCGCGCCTGGATCCCGGGGCCAGCGGGGCGATGGAAAGGCAGTGGGCTCTGTGAGGGCACCGGGGACGCCGGGTCCCCAGGGGATGGCGATGAGTTTGCGCGCACGTTTCTGTCGTGTCAATCGTTGTCGATAACGTTTTACACCGCTAACGTGGCGGCGTGCAGCAACCCAGAGTCACCATCAGGGACGTCGCCGAGCACGCCGGCGTCTCGGTCGCCACCGTGTCCAAGGTCATCAACCAGCGCTACGGCGTGGCCGCGGACACCATGGCGCGCGTCCAGGCCGTCATCGACGAACTCGGCTACGAGGCGAGCCTGGTCGCCCAGAGCCTGCGCAACCACCGCACGAACGTGATCGGCATCCTGGTCGCGGACCTGGAGCCGTTCAGCACCGAGCTGCTCAAGGGCGCGGCGGACGCCATCCGCGGCAGCGGCTTCGAGCTGGTCGTCTACAGCGCGGGCGGCCGCACGAGCGACGTGGTGGGCTGGGAACGCAGGTACCTCTCGCGGCTGTCCGGCACCCTGGTGGACGGCGCGGTGCTGGTGACTCCGACGGTCGTGGACGTGAACTACGGCGCGCCGGTCGTCGCGGTCGATCCGCACACCGGATCCTCGGGCTTCCCGACGGTCGACGCCGACAGCCGGCACGGGGCGCGCCTGGCGACCGAGTACCTGCTGAGCCTGGGGCACCGGCAGATCGCGATGCTGGCCGGCCGGCCGGACCTGGAGTCGGCGAAGCTGCGCGAGCAGGGCTATCGCGACGCGCTGGCGGCGGCCGGCGTGCCGGTCGAGGAGTCGCTGGTGCGCGTCGGCGGGTACGACGCGGACCTCTCGGCGCTGGCCGCGCGCGAGTTGCTGACCGGTCCGCGGCGCCCGACCGCGGTGTTCGCCGCGAACGACGTCTCGGCCATCGCCACGATCGAGGTGGCTGTGGGCCTCGGCTTGCGGGTGCCGACGGACTTGTCGGTCGTCGGTTTCGACAACATCCCCGAGTCGGCGCTGTGCACCCCGCAGCTGACGACGATCAACCAGCCCATCCGCACGATGGGCGAGCGCGCCGTGGAGATGCTGATCCGGCTGATCCGCGGAGAGTCCGTCGAGCGCACCCATCTCACGCTGGCCACGGAGTTGGTCGTCCGCAATTCGGCCGCCCGGGCGTGATCTGTCCCCCCTTCGCAGCACCGGTACTCCCCGAGTAAGGAAAGCCGCACATGGCTATGGAAAACATCGCTGTCGCCGACCTCTGGCGCGACTCGACCGCCCCGACCGCCGATCGGGTCAAGGACCTCATACCGCGCATGTCGACACGGCAGAAGGTCGCGCAGTTGTACGGGGTCTGGGTCGGTGCCGACGCCTCGGGGCAGGTCGCGCCGTTCCAGCACTCGTCGGAGTCGCCCGCCGCCGACTGGTCCGACGTCCTGCGCGACGGGGTCGGCCAGCTCACCCGGCCCTTCGGCACGGTGCCGGTGGATCCGGTGGCCGGGGCGCGCGCGATAGCCAACACCCAGCGCGACCTCGCCGGGGCCGGCCTGGGGATCCCGGCGCTGGTGCACGAGGAGTGCCTGACCGGGCTGGGGGCCTGGCAGGCGACGATCTTTCCCTCGCCGCTGTGCTGGGGGGCGAGCTTCGACCCGGAACTCATCCGCCAGGTCGGCGAGCGGATCGGCCTGACCATGCGGCGGCTCGGCGTGCACCAGGGTCTGGCCCCGGTTCTGGACGTCGCCCGGGATCTGCGCTGGGGCCGGGTCGAGGAGCTCATCGCGGAGGACCCGTACCTCGTCGGCACGCTCGGCGCGGCCTATGTTCAGGGTCTTGAGTCCACCGGCATCGTCGCGACGCTGAAGCACTTCGCCGGGTACAGCGCCTCGCGCGCGGGGCGGAACCTCGCGCCGGTGTCGATCGGCCCGCGGGAGATGGCGGACGTGATCCTGCCGCCGTTCGAGATGGCGTTGCGGGCCGGGGCCCGTTCGGTGATGAACTCCTACTCCGACAACGACGGCGTGCCGGTGGCGGGCGATCCGACGTTGCTGACCGATCTGCTGCGCGGGACATACGGCTTCACCGGGACGGTGGTGTCGGACTACTTCGCAGTGGTCTTCCTGCACCGTCTGCACCGCACCGCGGGCTCCAAGGGACAGGCCGCCGCGCAGGCCCTGGCCGCCGGCATCGATGTCGAACTGCCGACCCTGGACTGCTTCGGGGCACCGCTGATCGCGGCGCTGGAAGCGGGCGAGGTGGACATGGCGCTGGTGGACCGGGCGCTGGAGCGGGTGTTGGTCCAGAAGTGCGAGCTGGGACTGCTCGATGCCGATTGGTCCGCCGAGCCCCCGATCCTTTCCGAGACGGATCCGCGCCTGGACGACGAGGAGTCCCGGGCGCTGGCCAAGCGCTTGGCACAGCGCGCGATAGTCCTGCTGCGCAACGAGAACAGCGCGCTGCCGCTGACTCCGGGCAAGCGCCTGGCGGTCGTCGGCCCGCGCGCGCACGTCGCGGACGCCGCGTTCGGGTGCTACTCGTTCCCCCGGCACATCGGTGTGCACCACCCGGACGTCGCGCTCGGCGTCGAGGCGCGGACGGTTCTCGAGGCGCTGCAAGCCGATCCGGCCGGCTACCGGATCACCTACGCGCAGGGCTGCCCCGTACCCGACACCGAGAGCTCCGTGCGGCTGCGGACCGAGCGCGCGTCCGCCGAGGGCGCGACTCCCGCCGACGCGCTGGATGACGAAGCGTTGCAGTTGTTGGGCGATCAGCGGATCGCCGAAGCGGTGGCGGCGGCACGCGAAGCAGAGGTCTGTGTCGCGGTGCTCGGCGACGTCTCGGGCTTGTTCGGCAACGGAACCTCCGGTGAGGGCTGCGACGCCTCCGACCTGCGTCTGCCCGGCCGGCAGGGCGAGCTGCTGGAGGCGCTGCTGGCCACGGGGACACCTGTCGTCCTGGTGTTGCTGGTGGGGCGTCCGTACGAGCTGTCCCGGTACGCCGACCGGCTCGCGGCCGTGGTCTGTGGCTTCCTGCCGGGCGAGGAAGGTGCGAACGCGCTGGCGGACGTGCTGTCGGGGCGGGTGGACCCGGCGGGGCGGCTCCCGGTGGGCTTCCCGGCCGAGGGCGCGAACCAGCCCTCGACGTACCTGTCGGCCACCCTCGGCCTGCGCAGCGACGTGAGCACGGTCGATCCGACGCCGCTGTACCCGTTCGGCCACGGTCTGTCCTACAACCCGGCGGTGTGGACGGACCCCGTTCTTCCCGAGGGCCGGACCTGGCCGACGGACGGCACGCTGCGGCTCGCGGTGACCCTGCGCAACGACGGCGCGTCGGCCACCAGCGAAGTGGTCCAGGTCTACCTGCACGACCCGCAGGCCGAGGTGGCCCGGCCGGTACAGCAGTTGATCGCCGCGCCCCGGGTCGATCTGGAACCCGGGACAACGCGCACGGTGATCCTCGACCTGCCGGCCGACACGACCTCCTACACCGGCCGGGCCGGGCGGCGGATCGTCGAGCCGGGCGAGGTCGAGCTGTGGGTCGGCGCCTCCAGCCGCGACATCCGCGCCCGGCTGGCCGCGCGGCTCGTCGGGCCGCCGCGCGAGGTCGGCTTCGACCGGGCGTTCCAGCCCGAGGTCAGTGTCGTCGAGGGCTGATTTCGCTCAATGCTGCGCGAACTGGACCTGAGCGGGTTGGATCACGTCCGGTTCGACGGCGAAGGCGGCTGTCGTCACCTGCTGCCCGTAGATGTCGGTGATCCGGATCGCCTTGCCGCATCCGGTGCCGTTCGGGGACAGGAAGTAGTTGTAGCTGCTGCGCGACAGCTGCTGCCATCCACTGCCGGTGCTGACCTCCAGGCGGGCAACCGGGTTGCGCTCGCCGATGACCTGGATGCCGCACCAGTACTGGCTTGAGCCCACCTTGTACCGGACGGAGATGGTGCCGCTGGAGGCGGGGCTGACCAGCTCCCAGGTGATCGGGATCCGGCCGGCCTTGGGGTCGGCGATCTTGGCGAACGCCTGCTGGCTGAGGTCGAGCTGCCCGGGGGCGCACGGATAGGGGCACTCGTTGGTGATCAGGACGGTGACCGTGGCGCCGTTGGCCGCGCGGACGAGGATGTGGGCTCCGCAGGCTTCGGAGTTCTGGTAGTCGAGTTCGTTCATCGCGGCGATCATCATGTCGCCGGAGGGTCCGAACAGGCAGGCGCCGTTACCGTCCGCGGCGCTGTACTCGGTCGCGACGCCTTTGTAGGCGACGCCTGGTTGGATCCGTCCTGCCAAGGACGACGCCGATGCGCTCTGAGAACTGCTGTGGGCCGGGGTGGCGGACGTTCGCGATGTCGTGGCCGTGCCCCCGGGTGTCTTGTTCCCTGGCATGCTGTCCCCGGAGGCCTGGTACACAGGCGTCTGCTGCACGACTACCGAGGTTGTTGCTTGCGGCGAAGATGGGGTGGCCGCCGTCGGTCCAGCAGCGGCGGTGCCCGAGTCCGCATTATGCGGCGACGGTGAGCCCATGCCCACCGCCAGTACGGCTATCAATCCTGCGACCACGAGCAGTGCCGCGGTGGCGGATATCGGCAGCCACCTCTTGCGCTGCTTGTGGTGCTGCGTGGTCGGATGCGTGGCCTTCACAGGCGCCCCTTCAAGCGATCGGATACCTTCCGTCGGTCAAGTGGCGCGGGCCGCGCGAAAGGTTGCCGTGAAAGTTTCACCGCTTTGCTGCCGGGCGCAAAGGCCACGGCGGTGCCTCGTTGCGCAGCTTGCACACTCGCATACCGGAGCCCTTATGTGAGAACGGAATCCGCTAGCCGCCTGGAGGGGAGACCGGGGTTGGCTGTCACTGTGCATGAGATCCCGGTGGCCTTCGAGGGACCCGGGGCCGGGGTGGGCGAGCTGACGTGGGGCCAGCTGGGTATCTGGCGCCGGACCGAACAAAGCGGCCGGACCATGAACCTCGTCGTGACCGTGCCGATGGAGGACGGCACGACGGTGGCCGAGCTGCTCGGGATGCTGCGCTTCCTCCTCAACGATCGTCGCGAGAAGACCGGCGCGGGGGAAGGCGACGATTCCGTGCCCGAACCGCGGGACGTCGCCCGGGTCCTGCCGCTGAGCAGGTGGTACTGGGGCCGTAAGGTCCCGGTCTTCGACGGTGCCCTGTTCATCCAAGTCGACTCCGAACCCATGGTGTCGGAAAGGCGGCGCCCCGGCGGAACCCCGCCCGCGGTCCATCTGGAGATCTGGACCGACACGCGGTCTTTCGCGATCCGGCAGATCGAGGCGTTCGCTCGGGAGATGGAGACGGTCGTGGTGGAGGCCGCGCTCGGCGAACACGGGGTACAGGCGCATGGATGACGGCGCCGCCCTGGAAGTCGTGGCCTTCTTCCTCCCCCAGTTCCACCCGATCCCGGAGAACGACCGCTGGTGGGGACGCGGCTTCACCGAGTGGACGCACGCGGCGTCGGCGCGTCCGCTGTTCGACGGCCACCTTCAGCCGTGCCTCCCGGCCGACCTGGGGTTCTACGACCTCCGGGGGCTCGAGAGCCGCCGGGCTCAATGGGAACTCGCCGCCGAATACGGTGTCAGCACACTGTGTTACTGGCACTACTGGTTCGGCGGCGCGCGCCTCCTGGAACGTCCGGAGACGGACCTGCTGAAAGACCCGGGCCTGCCGCATCGATACTGTCTGGCCTGGGCGAACCAGTCCTGGACCGGAGTCTGGCACGGCCGCGGCGACGAGGTGCTGCAACAGCAGCACTACCCCGGGGAAGCCGACGACATCGAGCACTTCAAATACCTGCTTCCGCACTTCACGGACGAGCGGTAACTGACCGTGGACGGCCGGCCGGTGTTCTACCTGTTCCGCCCCGACGACATCCCCGACCTGGCCCGGATGGCCACGCTGTGACGAGGGCTGGCCGCCGACGCCGGCCTGCCCGGGCTGTACCTGGTCGGCGACGCCGACGGCGCGTGGGTACGCGACGTCGACCAGCATCTGGACGCGGCGGTGTTCAACCCCGCGCCACCGCTCGCCGGCCACCCGCTGGAGGCGGCGTTCGGCGGCAAACCGCTGCGCGAGAAGCCCCGGGCCTTCCGCTACGACAAGACCTACGCCGACTGGCTGCTGAACGGCTGCACCGCCCCGATCCGACGGCACCCGTGCGTCGTCCCCGGCTTCGACAACACACCGCGCTCGGGCCGGCGCGGGGTACTGCTGCACCGGCCCGACCCGGAGATCTTCCAGGACGCGGTACGGGAGGCGGCGTATCGGGAGCTGGCGATGCCTGGGCCGCGAATGCTGTTCATCAAGTCGTGGAACGAATGGGCCGAGGGATCCGTGATGGAGCCGGACCTGCACTTCGGACGGAGTTTTCTCCGGGCGTTGAGACAGGGTCTGGACTCTGAAGGGTAAGCTCACCGAACTGCTGAGGAAGTGATATCCGCGGCGATGGTGCCGGGTCTCCATAGCCGTACGGACGCTCATTCATTCCTTCGAAGGCGGAGACCCCATGCCGGACTTCCTCGACCCGCGGCTGATCCACGCGGCGCAGCACGGTGATCAGCAGGCACTCGACGCGCTGATCGCCGCATCCCTGCCCCTGGTCTACAACATCGCCGGCCGCGCCCTGCAGGGCCACGCGGACGTGGACGACGTGGTCCAGGAGACGATGCTGAAGGTGGTCAACGGCATCCCGGGCCTGCGCGACCCGGCGGCGTTCCGGTCGTGGCTGGTGTCGATCGCCATCCGCGAGGTCCGCGACAGCCGGAACCGCAGGCGACCGGCCGGTGGCGGCGGCCTGGAGGAGTTGCGGGACGTCACCGATCCCGGCGCGGACTTCGTCGACCTGACGATCCTGCGGCTGGGTCTGTCCGAGCAGCGCCGGGAGACCGCCGAGGCGACGCGCTGGCTGGACGAGTCGGACCGCGACCTGCTGGCCCTGTGGTGGTTGGAGGCGGCGGGCCAGGTCACCCGCACCGAGCTGGCCACCGCGCTGGAGGAGACACCCGCGTACGCGGCCGTTCGGGTCCAGCGGATGAAGGCTCAGTTGGAGACCGCCCGCGCAGTGGTCCGGGCGGTGTGGGCCACGCCGCGCTGCCAGGACCTGGACACGGCGATCCGCGACTGGGACGGGCGTCCGTCCCCACTGTGGCGCAAGCGCCTGGCCCGGCACATCCGGGAGTGCGCCGCGTGCTCGGGATTCCAGCGGGGGCTGGTGCCGGCCGAGGGCTTGCTGGCGGGTATCGCGTTGGTGCCGCTGCCGCTCACCGGTATGTATCTCGCCGGCCATGCCTGGCTTGCCGCACCGGGTCGAGGCGCAGCCGGCCACGGCGACACCTCGCTGAGGCCGCCTCGGCACAGGCCGGACTCCG
Organism: Catenulispora sp. MAP12-49; assembly: GCF_041262705.1. Taxonomy (NCBI): domain Bacteria; kingdom Bacillati; phylum Actinomycetota; class Actinomycetes; order Catenulisporales; family Catenulisporaceae; genus Catenulispora; species Catenulispora sp. MAP12-49. The sequence goes on from NZ_JBGCCP010000022.1 coordinate 104,955, forward strand.
ACGCCAGCCTGTCCGGCCACGGCTCCACCCCGCTGATGCCGCCTCGACGCAGGCCGAACTCCGGCGCCGGCCGGGCCCTGGTGCCGACGGGCAAACTGGCAATTGCCTCGGCGGCGGTGGCAGTCCTGGGCGTGAGCGCCGCCATCGCGATGGCCGGGAACGGGTCGCCCTCGTCGCCGACCGTCGTCGGCCAGGCCGCCGGCGGATCCACGGCCGGTGCCGTGGCTGCCACGTCGGCCGCCGTGCCGCCCGCGTCCTCGGCCGTCCCGTCGACGACGGTACCGACAGCGCCGACGGTGCCGGCGACGTCGCGAACGTCGGCCCGGCTGCGTGCCTCGGCGACGTCACCGTTCTCGACCAGCTTGCCGGCGCCGGCTCAGTCGACGCCGGGCTCTCCACCGCAGTCCGCAGCATCACCGGTCTACGGGCAGACCGTCGACACCGTCGACGCGGCACCGGACCGCCTCGCCAAGCCCGGGCCACTGCCGCAGCGCCCGGAAACCGTCCCGATCACCGCCACCGGCAACTACTCCCAGCCCTTCAAGGGATCGCTCGGCGGCAAATACCTGATGTTCTGGTCGGGCCAGAACGTCACCATCACCGGCACCGGCTACTTCTGCGTCCGCTACGAGATCGCCTGGTTCAACCGCGTCGGCCCGATGGTGATGCCGGCCTGGACGGGCCTGCAGGGCAAGCTCTTCCACGTCGCCTCCGGCGGCGGCCGCCGCATGGACGACAACGGCCCCGGCCAGCCGACGGACGTCACCTGGATGGGCAACCCGAAGGCCGGCTACATCACCCTGCCCACCGGGGCACAGCAGATGTGGAACAACGAGTTCTTCTACCTCGACGGCACCGTCACCCTGCACGAGAACGAGGGCTACGCCGACTACAACCTCAGCGTGACCCCGTACACCTGGACGCAGGTCACCAAGGACATCGACGCCGCCCCCGACGGACACGGCATCGTCCGCTACGGCCTGGTCCGCGACACCGGCACCGACGCGGCACCCGTTCCGCAGTACCTCACCCACGCCACGCCCGCCAAGGCGACGGACGTGCCGCAACGCTCACAGGTGGCTGCCGGGTCGTGACGACCCGCAGGGGCAGCGCATCGGCGACCTCCGTCATGAGTCTTCCTGCTCTCCCCCGCGTTGGATCAGATGGGGATACTCCGCCGATCGATGCTGGAACGCCAGAATCGCCGGGTTCTGGATCACGCCGTCCCAGATTTCGATCGCACGTTGAATGGTCTGATCGGCGTCCCACGCGGTGGGGCCGTCGAGAACCGTGCGCAGGAAGGGAATCAGGGCTTCGCTGTTCTCCCATGTGGCGGAGTTCCACAGGTACGAGGGGCTGTGGTCGACGCCGTAGTAGTGCACGCCGTCGCCGACGGTGAACACCGGGTCGGTGAACGTCGTCGGGCGCGCCCAGCTGAAGCCCATGCCTTCGTCGCAGGACACGTCGATGATCAGGGTGCCGGGAGCCAGCATCGTGAGGTCTTCATCGATCAGAAAGGTCAGCGGCGCGCTGGTGTCCTGCAGAACGCAGTTCACGATGATGTCGTGGCCGGCCAGGAACTCGGCGAGCGGTTGACGGCCGGCGTCGGTGTGGGCGTGACTGCGGCGGGGGTCGCTGGTGTCGTCGGCCTCGTCGTGGTCGAACCGGACGATCCGGGCGGAGTGGATCGGCGAGGCGACGGCGGTGACGCCGCGGCCGGTGAGGACGTCGACGTCGTGGACACCGAGGGCGTTCAGTGCCGTCACCGCGCCGCGCGCGGTCGCGCCGAAGCCGATCACCACCGCGTTCATTCGGCGGCCGTAGTCCCCGGTGGAGCCTTGCAGCTGCATCGCGTGCAGCACCGAGGAGTACCCCGCCATCTCGTTGTTCTTGTGGAACACATGCAGGTTGAACGAGCCGTCGCCGGTCCAGTGGTTCATCGCCTCGAACGCGATCAGCGTCAGCCGCCGGTCGATGGCCGTCTGGGTCAGCTTCGTGTCCTGGACGCAGTGCGGCCAGCCCCACAGTGTCTGGCCTTCGCGCAGTTCTGAGACGTCTTCGAACATCGGCTTGGCCAGCAGGATGACGTCGCAGGCGGCCACGAGGTCCGCCCGCGGCAGGATCCCGGCGACCAACGGGGCCAGGTGGCTGTCGGGGACTCCGAAGTGTTCGCCGTAGCCCTCCTCCAGGTGGATGTGCGCACGCAGGTCGGCGTCGATGCGCTCGAAGTGCGCGGGGTGGATGGGCAGTCGGTGCTCGTTCTCCTTGCGGGAATGCGCGATGACGCCGAGCTCGAGGTTGTGCAAGATGCCCCTTCGGTTATGTACGGCCGTGTTGAAGAGCGGAGATCAGCGCGAGCGTCGATTCCGCGCCCTGGTTCTCGTTGCGCCCGTCGCGCTCCAGGCCGTCGCAGCAGCCGCCGGTGCGCTGATCGGCGAGGGGGACGCCTGAGTCGTTCATCCCCAGAAACCAAGCCATCGCGCAGGCCAGGCCGGCCTCCCAGCGGTCGGCGCCGGTGACGGCCAGAGCGCGGGCGCAGGCATCGGCGAGCGCCGCGGCCTCGATCGGCTGCTGGTCGAAGCCGGGGCCCGTCCAGCCCCGGCCGTGGCCGCCGGCCGGAGTCAGGGACAGGTGTCCGTCCCGGGTCTGCTCGTCCAGCAGCCAGCCCAGCAGCAGCAGGCCGTCGGCGAGCAGGCGCTCGTCGTCCAGGAGATGGCCGGCGGCGATGAGGACCTCGGCCGGGGCGGCGTTCGCGTAGCTGAGCCACGGCTCGGGCCACGGCCACGCGGCGTCCGCTCGCGGGGCTCCGATGAGTTTGGCGGCGTCGGCGAGCAGGTCTCGCGCGGCGTCGTGCCCCGGATCGGCGGCCAGGATCTCCGCGGCGCCCAGCGCCGCGAACGTGTTGCTGCGCGACCAGGGCGAGCGCAGCGTGGCGCTGCTGTCGAACAATGCCAGAGCCGCGCTTTGGATCCACGGCGCCGGACCACGGACCGCGGCGGTGCCCAGACCCCACAACGCGCGTCCCCACCAGTCGCCCACACCGGGTTCGTCGTGCCAGAGCCGGTCCAGGCCAAGCCTGTTGTGGAACGCCCCATCAGGGTCCTGGGCGTGGGCGATGAAGGCCAGGTAGGTCTCGGCCAGGGCGGTCAGGCCGGCGTCCGGCTCGGGTTCGCGGCAGATGACGAGCAGGCCGCGGGCGACGTCGTCGAGGCAGTATCCGTGCTCCCGGCGCGGCACGGCGCCGCGGGCGTGCTCGAACAGACCGGTGTCGTCGCTGAGCCGGTGCAGGTGGGCGAAGGAGACCTCGGGCTTCACGCCGCGGCCGTGACCGGGGCATCCAGCAATGACTGGGCCAGAGCGCGGTAGGAGTTCGCGACGGAGGACCAGGCCAGGCCGGGGGCGATCCGGCCGCAGGCGCGGGTCATCGACTCGGCCAGGGCCGGCTGAGTCAGGACCGCCCGCAGTGCCTCGGTCATGGCCGGGATGTCCTGGTGCGGCACGATCAGGCCGGTGCCGTCGGCGAGCAGTTCCACGGCGTGCGGGAAGCCGGTCGCGACGATCGGCCGGCCGGCGGCGACCGCCTCGATGAGCACACCGGATGTCACCTGCTCGGTGGAGTCGTAGGGCAGGAGCACCACGTCGGCGCCGCGCACCAGATCCATCAGGGCATCGGGATTGCGGTGTTCGGGATCGAACTCCACGTCGGCCGAGATGCCGAGTTCCTCGGCTCGGGCGCGCAGGGAGTCCCGGTAGGCCTCGCCCTCACGTGCCAGGACTTTGGGATGCGTGCGGCCGGCGATCACGTAGCGAGGCGCCGGATCCAGGGCGCCGAGCCCGGCGAAGGCCTCGATCGCCCGCTCGATCCCCTTGCCCGGCCCGAGCAGACCCCAGGTGAGGACGGTCGGGCGCCGCGGTGCGGCGACCCGCGCCACCGGTGCGAACGGGTTCACGGACGCCGGCGGCGACATGCGCCGGCCGGTGAGCGCACCGTGCGGGATGACCGAGATCTTGGCGGCGTCGACCAGATAGCCCTCGCGCAGCCGATCGGCGGCGGTCTGCGACATCACCACGACCGCGGCGGCGGCGTCGGCGAGCCGTTCCAGCACCTGGCGTTGGTGCGCGCTGGGGCCGGCCAGGACGGTGTGCAGCACGACTATCGCCGGCACGCTCGTCTCGTCCAGGACACGCAGCACGTCCTCGCCGTCCCGACCGCCGTAGATGCCGTACTCGTGGTGCACGACGGCGACGTCGCAACGGTTCAGCACCGCCGCGGCCAGGGCCGGACCGGTCGGCGAGCCGTTGACCAACTGGGCGACGACGTCCGGATAGACGGCCGGCTGCACGGCGTCGACGACCCGGACCACCCCGGCCCGGTCGCCGGAGTCCTGACCGGTCAGGTGGCGCAGCAAGGCCGCGCTGAAGGTGGCCAGGCCGCACTGAGTAGGCGGATAGGTACTTAGAAAGCCAAAACTGGTCATGGCGGAGCCCTCACTTCGTCGATCGGCTGAAGGGCGAACACGGCGGCATCACCGTTGCTCGCGGCAAAAGCATTCGAGGCGATCGCGTTGTGAACGGGCGACCACGACCCTGACCGGGGACCAAGACGCGGAGCAGGTGGCTGCGCTGTGCCGGTGGGCTGCACCGTAACTGGACGACGGTGTCGCTACAGACAGTACCACCGGGCCTGCTCGCGGCCCGGCCGTCAAGCCATCGAATCAGGCCCGGGTGTCCCGGCCGGCTCCGGTGTCGATGAGGATCTGTTCGGCTCCCGCCACATTGTCCGTCCGGACGGACTGGGCCATGGCGGCGCGCGCCGCCTCCGGGGTCGCGCGTGGCGGCACCACCAGCAGTGAGAAGTAGTCGCGCTCGCCTCGGGTGATCAGCACCGTGTCGTCGCCGACCGGGTACGAGTCGATGTGCACCACCCGGTCCTCGACGACCAGCCGGGTCGGAAGCTCCTCCCATGCCTGCGCATCCAGCCCGATGCGGGTGATCGGGCCGATGTGCCGGGTCAGAGCCCTGATCAGGGCAGGCAGTTCAACGGCGATGCGCCGCGACCGAGGCCACCAGGCTCCGTCCAGGATGCCGGTGCGGGCTTCGGTTGTCTCCAGCCGCACCAGAGCGGTCCCCGGCTTCACGGCGGTATAGACCGCACTCGGCAGCAGCTTGTCGACAGGGGGCCTTTCAGAGTCGGTCATCGGGGTGGAGCCCGTCTTCAGGTTCAGTGGCGCCGCGAAATGTCGCATTCGCCCCTTCTACTGTACGGCAACGACTACGATGGGCGCCGCTTCTGCCAGCGTGTCGCGATGCGGCCGTTGAGATTATGGGACGGCGTTCCGGCGCTGGAGGCGGTAGCCCTCGATATCCCGCAGTCGCAGCCGCAGCATCCGGGTACCCAGACCGGCCTCGAAGTGGGACAAGCCCGTCCGGTGCCGCCGCGGCAGCGGCCCGGTGACGATCCGCGCCGGACCGGTGAAGGTGGCGTACCAGCCGGTCTGGGTCAGCTCGTCGATGGACTCGGCCTGGTAGGTGAGCAGGCGGTCGCCCCGCAGGGTGCACTCCAGCTCGGTCGTGACGGGCGTGAGGATGACCAGCTCGCCCGGCAGGACGGCGTGGAAGCCGGGCGTGCGGCTCTGCGTCCCCGCCGTGGTGCACACGACCAGGCCGAGGCCGGTCTGGCTCACGAGGTACAGCGCCTCGATGCGCAGTAGCGGGGTGCGGCGCAGCACGGCTGGTTCGTCGGGGCCGTGGTCGGCCGTCAAAGCGCTGCGGCCGGATCGCCGATGTGCAGTCTCGGGACGCTGGTCTCACCGTGACGCCCGATGGCATATCGGAGGAAATTCTTCGAAATCTCGATGCCCGAAAAGGCGCTACCAGGTGCCATGGTCTGGAGCCTCCTTTGTCGCGACCGACTCCGGACCGAACTGGTCGAACCGCGCCGCTGTGCTGACAGTACGCCCTCCACCGCACCGCCGATCCGAAGAATTCGATCAACTACGGGCGCGGCGCGCCGCCGAGCTTCACCGGCGCTCTCCGCCAGGCGCTGGAGACCGCGCACAACGGGAGCCTCGGGCTTGGGCGATGACGGACTTGTCCTCGGCGCCCACGGCGAGAAGATCGACACTCACCTCGTCATGATGGCAGCCGTGGACCGCGGCTTGCCGGCTGTTTCCAGAGCCCGCAGCACTCTGCGATCCTTCAGCTGCTTCCGGGGCTGGAGGATGTGGGAGGGCTGCAGGTGGGCCCGTACCTGTCGAGAGGACGACGTCGCCATGCTCGGGATCCGCGTCGGCAGTAACGTGCCCCGCCAAGCAGCCGGCAGCCGGGGTGAGCCGCCCGGTCGCGAGCCCGGGTCTTCACCGGCTCACGGCAGCCCCGCAGCCCGCGCAGCCGCGGCCCGGATCTCCGCCGGACCGAGGCCGGCCATCCGAAGCGTCGCCTCCGCCACCACCGCCGGCTCGACCGGCAGCTCGGACCCGCCCAGCCGTCGCAACGGGATGACCACCTCCACCACCTGGATCAGTAGTGGCCCGAGCACCGAGGCCGGTACCGCGTTCGAACCGGGAGCCAGCTGTCCGGCCCTACCACCGAGCCGCCCGTAAACCTCCTGCAGCTCCTCCCGCAGGGCTCGGAACTCGTCGAACCGCGGGTCTCGTACCTCCGGTATCAAATACAAGCTGCCAATGTTGTGCGGCGCGCGTGCGAGCAGCTCCGTGTCCTTCGCGGCCAGCGCGTACAGCGCCGCCGCCGAGACCGCCGGGTCGGGGCCCGCCCGCTGCTCCAGGCGCCGCGCGAGCTCGGCGCTGGGGCGCACCGAGCGGTTCAACAACTCGGCGAGGATGTCGTCCTTTCCCGCGAAGTGGTAGTACAGCGACGCCTGCCGAATACCGACGGCGTCGGCGATGGCGCGCGTCGACGTGCCGCCGAAGCCCTGACCCACGAACAGCCCGGCGGCAGCGAGCAGGATCTGTTCGCGCGGCGGCAGCTCCGGCGCGGCGTCGGGAACCGCACGCGGGCGGCCCGCGCGTGACGTCTTCTCCATGATGGTCATTCTGGCGTGGCCGCCCGGTGAGCCCGCCAACTGCCGGCCGCGGTGATGTCCTCGGCGCCGTCGAGGGCTGACGGTTCACACAGGAAGCCGGGCACGAACTGACCGTCTGCGAGCTCCACCGAGCCGATCGCCATCGGTCGCGGAAGACTCGCGACGAGTTCGGCGAAGCCGGCGGCGGGAAGGGTCCAGAGCTCACCGACCACCGACGCACCTCGAATGGCACCGCTGTGGACCAGGCCCGGCTTGGCCGGGACAGTCCGGAGCGCGAACATCTGATACGCCGGGGCCGTCCGGACATCCCCGGTGAACGCACCGCCGAGCGAGACCAACTGCCGGTTGAGCGGCTGGCCGCGAAGGTGTGCCCCGAAGACAGCGATCTGGACCGGCGGCGCGGCGAAACGTGCGGCGAGCTCGGCCAGGGCCGCGTCGGAGCGCGGCGCGCCGGTGAACATGACACCGAACGGCAGTCCGTCGACGAGCCCAGCCGGGACGGCGACCGCGGCGAGGCCGAACAGGTTCGCGTAGTTCGTATACCGGCCCAGGCCACTGTTCGCGCCGACCGGATCGTCGAGCACATCGGCAAGCTCGGGGTGGCCTGTCGTGGTCGGGGTCAGCAGAGCGTCGCAGGTGTCGAAGACCCCAAGCCCTTCGGCGCCGAGCTGCTCCAGACGTTCGCGGTCGCCGAACAGGTCCGCGGCGCTCGGGGCCGCGCCGGCCAGGATGATCGCGGCGACCGTCGCATCGAGGTCCGCGTCGGGATGGTTCTCGATGAACTCGCCCACAGCCGCATAGCGTTCGGCCACAAACGCACCGCCGTAGAGCAGGTTCGCGGCTTCCAGGAGCGGAGCGATGTCGACCTCGAAGATTTCCACACCGCAGGTGCGCAGCCGGGCCACCGCCGCCGCGAACGCCTCCAGCCAGCCCTCGGCCAGGCCGGACAACTGTGCCGCGAGCGGGACGGCGATCCGCGGACGCGCGGGCAACGCCCGGGACGACGGTGCCGGGTCGCCCATCACCTCAGCGACGGCGCGCGCCAGGGTGATATCGGGGGCGAACACCGTCACGCAGTCCAGCGAACGGCAGGCCGGGACTACGCCGGACGTGGGCACCGCACCCACGGTGGGCTTGATCCCGACCACACCCTGCAGCGCGGCGGGCACCCGCCCGGAGCCGGCGGTGTCGGTGCCGAGGGCGAAGTCGGCCTCGCCGAGCGCCACGGCGACCGCCGACCCCGAGGACGAGCCGCCGGAGATCCGGGCCGGGTCCCAGGCGTTGCGGACCGCGCCGAAGGGGCTGCGCGTTCCGACCAGGCCTGTCGCGAACTGGTCGAGGTTGGTCTTGCCGATGACGATCGCGCCCGCGGCACGCAGGCGCGCGACGCATGCGGCGTCCTGGGTCGGCCGGTACGAATACGCGGCGCAGCCCGCTGTCGTGGGAAGTCCGAGAACGTCGATGTTGTCCTTGACGGCGAACACCAGGCCTGCCAGCGGCAGCCGTTCCCCCGCGACGATCCGATCATCGATCCTCGCGGCCTCGGCCAGGGCCTCGGGTTCCGGACGCAGACTGATCCAGACCTCCGGCCGGTCGGCCTGCCGGATCCGGGCGAAGGCGGCGCGGACCCGCCGGACGGCGTCATTCGAGGTCACGCCGCCACTCCGATCGCCATCAGCGCCTGCCCCGCGGCGACCTGATCGCCGGGCTGCGCATACACGCCCAGCACCCGCCCCGAGCACGGCGCCGTCACCACCGACTCCATCTTCATCGCCTCCACCGCCGCGATCCGCTCCCCCGCCGCGACCATAGATCCCGGCTCGACGTGCAGCTGCCACACCGTCGACAGGAACGGCGCGGCCACGACGACCGCACCGTCGGGCACCACGACCGCCGCTTCATCCGACGTGTTCGCGACAACCGGCTCCGTGTGCCGGTCGAACTCCCCCGAGGCGCGCCAACGCTCCTTCTCCTCCTCGAACGCCGCGCTCTGTCTCGCCCGGAACTCGGCGATCGAGTCCGTCTCACGCGTCAGGAAACGCTCGTACTCGGCGATGGAGAAGGTCCCTTCGACCGTCTCGAAGTCGCCGCGTCCGGCATCGGTCTGGGCACGCAGCTCCAGCAGCTCCTCGGCCGAGACCGGATACCACTCGATCCGATCGAAGAACCGCAGGGCCCAGGGATGCTCGCGGAACAGTCCGCCGCGGCGGAATCGGTTCCAGACCTGCACCGTCCGCCCCACGAATTGATAACCGCCGGGCCCTTCCATCCCGTAGACGCACAGGTACGCCCCGCCTATCCCGACCGAGTTCTCAGCGGTCCAGGTGCGCGCCGGGTTGTATTTCGTCGTCACCAGCCGGTGCCGCGGGTCCAGCGGCGTGGCGACCGGCGCGCCCAGGTAGACGTCACCGAGGCCCAGCACGAGGTAGGAGGCGTCGTAGACGATTCGCCGCACGTCCTCGACCGAGTCCAGGCCGTTGACCCTGCGGATGAACTCGATGTTCCAAGGCGTCCAGGGCGCGTCGTCGCGCACCCCGGCCATGTAGCGGTCGATCGCGACGCGCGTGGCCGGGTCGTCCCAGGACAATGGCAGCCGCACCGTCCGCGACGGCACTGTCAGCTCGCTGGTCGGCGGGATCGTCGCCTCCAACTCGCGCAGCAGCGCCGCCGCATCGGTCGCGCGCAGGATCCGCACGTCCGTGTGGACCTGCAAGGACCTGATCCCCGGCGTCACGTCGAGGACACCGTGCGGCGAGTGCGAGGCGAGCGCCTCTTGGAGGGCGTGAACGCGCATGCGCAACCCGATGTCGAGCATCATCGGCCCGTACTCGACGAGCACGTTGCCGTCTCCGTCGCGCCGGTAGGTCACCTCGGGGCGGCCGTCCTCGGCCGGCAGCCGTCCCAGCACGCCGTCATCCCCGTCGCCGCCGCGCCGCGGCACCGCCGTCGAGGCGCGGTTGTCGGTGAGCTGCGCCGCGTCTTCCTCCCTCACCGGAACGAACCGCACCGTATCGCCGGGCCGCAGCTGCCCGAGCTTCCACAAGTCGCCGCCGGCCACCACAGCGGGGCACACGAAGCCGCCGAGCGACGGCCCGTCCGGCCCGAGGATGATCGGTGTGTCGCCGGTGAAGTCCAGAGCGCCGACGGCGTAGGGCGTGTCGTGGATGTTCGACGGGTGCAGACCGGCATCGCCGCCGTCCTGGCGAGCCCACGCGGGCTTGGGCCCGAGCAGCCGCACGCCGGTCCGCGCGGAGTTGTGGTGCACGGTGTAGGAGGACGCGTACAAGGTCTCGATGTCCGCGCGGGTGAAGAACTCCGGCGCGGCGTGCGGTCCCTCGGTGACGGCGATCTCCCAGTCGCCGGTGAACGCCGGGCGCCGGTGCGCAGGCGTCGGCGGCCCGACCCGCATCAGCCGCTCGCCCGGCGCGAACGCCGGGTGCGGGTGGTCGGAGTCCGGTGATCCGGGACGCAGAACGTCGCCGGTCATCAGTGCCCGGCCGCCGTGGCCACCGAAACCGCCGAGCGTGAAGGTCGAGGCGCTGTCCAGATAGCGCGGTACGTCGAAACCGCCGCGCACGGCCAGGTAGACCCGCAGCCCCGGTCCGGCGACCGCGCCGACCGCCAGCTCGGACCCGGCCGCGATCTCCACCGGCTCCCACATCGGGACCGGCTCGCCGTCCAGCAGGACCTCGCAGGGCGCGCCGGTGACCGCGGCGATCGTCGCCGTCGAAAAACGCAGTGTCGGCCCCGCCGCGGTGACCTCCAGGCCCGGCGCCCCGGCCGGGTTGCCGACCGCGAGGTTGGCCTCGGCGAAGGACACCGCGTCGAAGGGTCCGCTCGGCGGAACGCCGACCGACCACAACCCGACCCGGCCCGGCAGGTCCTGGATCGTCGTCTGCAGACCCGGCAGCAGCACCTCCACACGCGGTTCGGGATCCCCTGCGATCCCGCCTTCGGCCAGCGTCGAGGTCGAATGCGTCGCCGAGCGCAGCGCCGCCTCTGCGGTCAGCGCTCTGAGCAGTCCGAGGTTGGTGACGATCCCGTCCACGCGACAGCCTTGGAGACCCTCGTGCAGCACGTCGAGTGCGTCATCCCGGGTCGGGCCGGAGGCGATCACCTTGGCGAGCATCGGGTCGTAGTGCCCCCCGACTTCCATCCCCGTCTCCAGCCAGCCGTCCACCCGCACGCCGGCCAGCGGCGGCGTGCCCCGGCCCGGGAACGCCGCCGCGGTGACCAGCCCGGAGCTGGGCTGACCGCCACGCGCCGGGTCCTCGGCGTAGACACGGGCCTCGACCGCATGGCCGCGCGGCTCGTGCGGGCCGAAGACGGAGTCGTCGAGCCCGCGGGCGCCATCACGCGCCAGACGAAGCATCAGGGCCACGAGATCGACTCCGAACACCTCCTCTGTGACCGGGTGCTCGACCTGGAGCCGGGTGTTGACCTCCAGGAACGCGGCCTCGGCCCGGATCGGGTCGTAGACGAACTCCACGGTCCCGGCCGACCGGTATCCGACGCCTGCCAGCAGGGTCCGCGCCGAGTCCTGCAGCAGGGCCCGGACATCGTCGGGCAGCGCCGGCGCGGGCGCCTCCTCGATCACCTTCTGGTGTCGGCGCTGGAGCGAGCAGTCACGGTCGCCGAACACCGCGACGCGCCCGGCGCCGTCGCCGAAGAGCTGGACCTCGACGTGCCGCGCGGGCCGGACCAGCCGTTCCAGGAACACCCCGCCCATGCCGAAGTTGGCGCCTGCCAGCCGGCTGACCCGGTCGAACGCCTCTGTGACCTCCTCACCGGTCGCGCAGGCCGCCATGCCGATCCCGCCGCCGCCCCCGGTCGCTTTGAGCATCACCGGGAACCCGATCCGCAGCGCCTCGGCGACCGCGTCGTCCGCGCAGGCCAGCAGGCCGGTCCCGGCGAGCATCGGCACCCCGGCCGCCGCCGCGAGGGCGCGCGCCGTGTGTTTGCCGCCGAAGGCCTCGATCTGCTCGGGCGTGGGGCCCACGAACACGAGTCCGGCCTCTTCGACGGACCGGGCGAACCCCGCGTTCTCGGAGAGGAAACCGTACCCGGGGTGCACGGCCGCACCGTGCCTCACGGCGAGCTCAAGGATCGCCTCGGCGCGCAGGTAACTCTCGCGCGCGGGCCCGGGACCGATCCGGACGGCTGTGTCGGCCTCGCGGACGTGCGGGGCGGCCCGGTCGGCGTCGGAGAACACCGCGACGGTCTTCAGTCCGAGCTCCCGCGCCGAGCGGATCACGCGCCGGGCGATCTCGCCGCGATTGGCGATCAAGACGGTGTCGAAGCGGGGGTTCACAGGTCCTCCTGAGCCGTCTCGGGGGAAGCGCCGACGGTGGTGACGATCATGCGTAGCGGAGTGGGGTCGAAGGCGTTGCAGGGGTTGTTCATCTGCGGGCAGTTGGACACCACGACCAGCACGTCCCGCTCGGCCCGAACCGCCACACGCTTTCCCGGCGCACTCAGGCCGTCGACGATCCCCAGTGACCCGTCCGCCTCGACCGGCACGTTCATGAACCAGTTCAGGTTGGACACCAGGTCCCGCGCTCCCAGTCCCCACTTGGCGCCCTCGGCCAGGAAGTTCTCCCGACAGGCGTGGTCGGCGGCCGCGTGATGGCCGTAGCGCAGGGTGTTGGACTCCTTCGAGCAGGCCCCGCCGATCGTGTCCTGCCGGTCGACCTCGTTGCCGACGACGGTCATCAGGGGGTTGCCGTGGTTGGACCGCAGGACCGTGCCGGTGCGGACATAGGCGTAGCCCGACCAGGTCAGCGTGTCCGGGACGCTGTAGCGCTCGGCCGGGTCGGCGGCGTCGAACAGCAGGCAGTCGGCGCTCTGGTTGCCGCCCACGTCGACGATCGTCAGCACGTGCCCGGCCGGCACGACCGCCGACCACGCGGCGCGAGGCGCTACCCGGTCGTCCCGCACCACGGCGCCGGGGACGAGCGGGCCGGACCAGTCGAGGGTGGTCACGAGCGGGACTCCCAGTCATCGAGGGTGTTGAGGTACGCGCGGGTGCGTTCGGGGCTGGCGGTGAAGGACTCGTCCCCGGGACCGGTCGGGGTGCTGCGCCATGCGTGGATTCGCAGGGGGCCGACGGTATAGCCCGGACGCGGGTCCAAAGGATGCGGGACGTTGGCGACCAGGACGGTGAGCGGGAGTTCGGCGACCAGGTCGACCGAGGTGCCGGGGCCGGCGGAGCCCTGCCACCTCAATGCGCCGTCCTCAGCGACACGGACGCCCTGGAAGAAGGAGAGCGTCGGGCCCAGGTCCCGAAGCGTCAGGCCGTGCTTCGCGGCGGCGAGCGTCAGGAGCGACTGTCCGGACGGCGTGGGCCCTTCGGGTCGGGCGTCGCCGTACTTTGCGATGTTCCACGCGTCGGACGTGGTGCCGCAGAAGGCGTCATGGTGCCGGGAGGTGTCCGCGGCCAAAGTGGCCAGAACCCTGCCGTCGCCGGAGAGCAGCGGGTGGCCGGGACCCAGGTAGGCCTGCCAGGGGATCTTGAGCGTGTCGGCGGCGTTGAGGCGTTCGTACGGCGCGTCGGTCCGGAGGAGGAAGAGGTGGGCGCAGGCATCGCCGGTGGGATCCTCCAGGCGGATGCGCGTCCCGCGGGCGACCACCCGGTGCGTGTAGGCCGCCGGCGGAACAGTCTCAGCCCAGGTCAGGGCGTCTGGTGACACCTCCGGCGGGATGTTGGGAGACGTCGCGGCGGGGACGTACGGCATGGACTTCGTGGCCGTCGCGGCGGCGGACACGGCCTGGGACCGCGCGTCGCTGCGGGCGGCGGCGACGGTGTCCGTCTGGCGAGTGGTCATGACACCGCCTCGGCCAGCGCCGCGATCACGATCCCGCCGACCGCGCGGTGCCGCCGGTGCGTCGCCGCGTAGTAGAGGCCACCGACCGCGGTGGCCCCGGCGATGAACAGGACCCCCGACCATCGCAGCCACCATGTATGCCCGGTCGTGTCGTAGACAGCGGCCCGGGGCCACAACAGGTTGACCACCATCGTGGCCTGATAGAGCACGGCCACCGCCCCGCAGGCGACGCCGAAGCGGCCCAGGCTGAAGATGGCGCGTCCCTCCTCGTCCCGCCCGTCGTCGAACCGGGCGGTCCACCCCGTCAGCCGACGCCACAGGAGCGGACCGGTCACCCCGAGATACGCCAGATACAGCATCGCGATGCACAGACTCGACAACGCCGTGAACAGCGCCGTCTGACCGATGTTCACGACCAGCGCCGCCACGGCCCCGGCTCCCACGACCAGGCTCGCCGTGACCGGCGTCCCCGTCCGCGGCGACACCTTCGCCAGCGCCCGCGAGAACGGCAGCGCGTTCTCCCGCGCCATCGAGAACACCATCCGCGACCCGGCCGTCTGGCAGGCCAGCGTGCACGCGAACACCGCTACCGCCACGGTGCACAACAGCAGCCGTCCCAGCACCGGCCCGAACCGCTCGGAGACCACCCAGGCCAACCCGCCGGAGGCCAGGCTCCCGTCGGTCAGGCTCGGCGCCGCGATCAGCCCGGCCAGGATCAGCAGCCCACCGCCGAGCCCCGACACCGCGACGGCGCGCACGATCGTCTTCGGCGTCGTGCGGCGCGGTGCCCGGGTCTCCTCGCTGAGCTCGCCGGCGGCGTCGAAGCCGACCAGCACATATGCGGCCATCAGCGCCGAAGCCAGCCACGCGAACAGGTAGGAGCCGCCAGGGGCTGCTCCGGTCGTGTGCAGTACGACAGTCGCCGACCGCTTGGGCAGAAAGAACAACAGCGCGATGAGCGCCGTCACGCCGACCAGTTCGACGACCACGCCGGCGCTGGTGACCAGGGCCATGACGCGCACCGACACGATCGTGACGACCGTCGTGACGACCAGCAGGACGCAGCCGAGCAGCACCGCGTTCTGCGCGCCGGTCGACGACGTCGGCGTGGGGTCGGCGTGCCGGCCACCGACGACCTGGAACCCGTCCCAGATGCTCGGCAGCACCGCCTGCAGGGCGACCGCCGCCACCGCGACAGTGAGGACCTGGCCCACGACCATCACCCACCCGGTGAACCAGCCGAACCCCTTCCCGGCCAGCCGCGTGGACCACTGGTAGATCGCCCCGGACACCGGCCACCACGCGGCCAACTGGGCGAAGTTCAGCGCCACGAGCATCTGGCCGGCGAAGACCAGCGGCCAGGTCCAGAAGAAGGCCGCGCCGCCGAAGCCGAAGCCCAGACCGAACAGCTGGAAGACCGTTGTCAGGATACTGACGAAGGAGAACCCCGCGGCGAAGGAGGAGAAGGAACCGACGCCGCGGCGCAGCTCCTGACGGTAGCCGAGGGCGGCGAGGCTCTCGGCCTCGGCAAGGGCGGCCGCGTCGGCGCGGCCGGACGGGAATGGGGGTTGGGCGGGTGGCGCAACGTTCTGCGGTTGGCTCATCGCGGACCTCACCGGGTTCGGAATATCTGTCGTTCGACAGGTATCGCTTACGGTGATGTCCGGTGGTCACGGCCCCGTGACACGGCTGTACATGCCGTGTTAACTCCGGTGCACACCGGGGACGCGGAGGCCGATGCACCACCGCGGCCGGCCCGCGATCTACGACCGACTCTGATCGGGGCGGCCGCCCTGACACGCGTCCTGGGTCGGGCCGAGGTTTCAGATCGGCCCGCTGCAACGCCTCGGCCTCGTGTCGTCGTGCGGGTATTTCCGTGTCCTTCGACGCCGACGACCGCCCCGACAACACAGCCTTCCGAGGACCACCATCTCCTCGCTCGTCTGCTGAAGCTGCGAGCCCGTCTCGACGTCCACGTTCGGGTTGTCCACGCCAACCAGTGCAGGCGGCTACTTGACCGGTGACGGCTCGTAGGACAGGACGTGGCCGGACGCGTCGTAGAACGTTCGGCCGATCATGGTGAACCCGTTGGCGCCGAACTCGATGATGCACACGGCGAAGGAGAACGCGCCGATACGGACCGTGGAGGCGCGGAACGTTCCGGTGCTCAGTGCGAAGTCGACGTGGTCGACACCGTTGTCCACCAGGCCGCCCAGCGCCACCCACCGCGGGGCGTTGCTCGGCAGGTTGTCGCCCATGGGCCCGTGGTCCGGGCCGGCCGGCGGGGCGGGAGCCGTGGCCGACGGCAGCGGCTGGCAGGTGGTGTTCGGGACCTTTGTCTTGTCGTCGGGGGAGCTCTGGTGCTGGATCGTGTAGCAGATGCCGAACGGGCCGGTGTGGACCTCGACGGTCGCCGGGAGGCCCTTGACGGTCGCGGTGATGGTGCCCGCGGCCACGGGCTGCGTGGGCGTCTCGTCGGGCCGGTACCACATGGCGAGCTGCGCGTCGGTGGGGCTTTGGTACGCGATCGAGTAGGCGACGATACGGCCGTCGGCGCCGTAGGCGGTGACTCGGCTGATCCCGACTCGCCGCGGCACCTCGAAGACCGCCATCGGCGTGTCCAAGATCTTCGCCGGTGTCAGGGACAGGCGTTCGCCGTCTGTCAGGTCGACATCCGCACGGGCCACATCCGGACGCAGCCGGATCCGGTACTTGACCGGCGCAGAGGTATAGGTCTGGAAGGTGGAGGCCAAATCCGCGGCTGCTCCCTGCCCCGGTGCCCCTGCGTGCAGGCAACCGAACAGGTCGCCGTCGTCGGCCGCACACCGGCCCGCCGCCACGCTGACCGACCACTTCTTGCCGTCCGCGGACCCGGAGAACACCGTACCGCCGTGCTTGTCGGCCTTCGGCGGATTCACGCTGACCGCAGCGCCCCCGCCGGCGGCCGAGCCGTCCCGCCACGGCCCCACCCCGGCCAGCACCGGCGTGGCGACGCCCGCGACGGCGACGACCGCCAACGCGGCGGTGCGGGTGGCACGGCGCCGGGCGCGCACCGCCCGCGCGCGGCCGATGACCGCCTCCACCGGGGGCGGCGGGGCCGGCAGCCGGCCGGGTTCGGCACTGATGCGGTGCTGCAGGTCTTCGATGCTCATCGTGACGTGCTCCCATCGTGAAGGTGCGGGCTCATACGGAGCTTGGCCAGGGCGCGGCTGGCCTGGCTGCGGACGGTGCCGGCCGAACAGCCGAGGATCGCAGCGGTCTGGGTCTCGGTCAGCCCGTCCCAATAGCGCAGCGCCACCACCGCCCGCTGCCGCGGCGGCAACTCCATCAGCGCCGCCACCAGCACCGATCGCTGATCCAGCTCGGCGGTGCCGTCGGAGACCGTCACCGCCTGCTCCTCCGGCGCGGCACCGGTCTCCGGCACGCGCCGTTTCCGGAACCGCGAGTGGTTCGCGTTCAGCAGGATGCGGCGCAGATACGCGTCCGGGTCGTCGGCGCGGCGCAGCCGCGGCCACGAGACCAGGGCCTTGGTGAAAGCAGTCTGCGCCAGATCCTCGGCATCGCCCCAGTCGCCGGTCAGGGCGTAGGCCAGCCGTACCAGCCACGGCCAGCGGCCCACCATGAACTCGGCGAACTCAGCCTCCCGGCTCTCCGTATCCCGCATCGATCCCCCTCGTCGCCGCTGCCTTTACCCCTCCAGACCACAACGGCGGCGCAGACCGCTGCACGCCGCGACGAAACCAGGGGCGCCCAAGCCCGGGCAGCGACGTGGGCAAACTTGACGGGTGTCCCGGGCGAACAGCGAGACGTCTTCGGTCACCTCGTACAGCGTCGCGCCGAGGGCGAACAGATCGCCTGCCGGCACATCGCGTCCGTCGAACGTTCGGGGGCCATGCAGCACAGCGTGCCGATCATGGCCCCCAGGGCGGTGTGCGTGGTGTCCGCGTGGTGCTTGGCGATCCCGAATTCGGTCAGAACCGTCGTGCCGTCCTAGGCGATCACTATGTTGGACGGCTTCACGTCGCGGTGGACGATCCCCGCAGCGTGCGCGGCCACCAGCGCGGCCAGGACCGCGGCGTCGACCTTCTCGGCCTCGCCGGGGCGCAGCGTCCGGCGGTCGCCAAGCTCGTCCAGCACAGACCGCTCGCGGTAGCGGCCTGCGATGGGCAGTCCCGAGCCGACGCCGCCATCAGCCTCCGGTTCGCTCATCTCCCCCACCCTGATGCCTCGGCGAGCCGATCCCAGGACGCCATGGCAGCCGCGGCGACCGGGTCACGGGTTCACGGTCGGCAGCGTCAGTCCTTGCCCGGTGTCCCCGCTGGTGATCGTCACCGCGGCGCCGCCCTGGCTGCCGCCGAACCGGGTGTCGTACCCGGTGATCAGCAGCTGGATCTTGTCGCCGGCCGGGAACTGGTGGGTGATCGGTGGCAGGACCACGTGGACCGGCTTGCTGACGTCGGACACGCGGAACGGCGCCGCCATGTTCTGCACCAGGTGCGGGTTGCCGTTGGCGTCGATGTCGTAGATCTTCGCGTAACAGACGACCATCCCGCCGACGCCGTACTGCGCGATGTTCGCCGCGGCGGCCGGCGCCGCCAGGCGCACGTCGACCGTCGGCTCGCCGAAGACGGTGACCGGTGCGGCCAGGGCCGGCGAGGTCCAGCCCGATACGGTGGTGACCAGGTTGCTGTCGGGCCAGATGCCGCCGCCATGGGAGCCCCAGGTGGCTACGTCGCCGAGAGTCGCGTACAGCGGCGTGCCCATGTCGTTGAACGTCTGCGAGTCGGTCGTGAGCTTCGTGGCGTCGTCAGTGAGCCGGCCGCCGCCGGACAGGTACCAGGTGTGCGGGGCCGCCGGGACCGCCGCCGTGTCGCTGGTGGCGTAGGCGGCGGTGACGGTGCTCTCCTGCGCGGCGGTGGGGGCGTCGTTTGAGACGGGCCAGTTCTGCGGCAGCAGCCAGGGCTTCAAATAGGCGAACGCCGGGCCGGTGTTTTTGCTGGTGTCGCCCTTGAGGTAGTAGTCCATCCAGTCCAGGACCCGCTTGGTCGTGTACTGATTCGTGTCCGGGTAGGTGATGTTGATGTCGCCCGAGGCCACGCCCGCGCCGTGCTCACCGGAGGACCAGATCATCTTCACCGGCGTGCCCTGCTTCTGGAGCATCTCGTAGTTGGCGATCGGCTCCTTGAGGTTGAACAGGTCGTCCTGCTCGCCGGCCAGGAGCAGGGTCGGCACCACGATCTTCGAGGAGTAGGTGGACACCGAGCGGTCGTCCAGGTCGGCGATGGTCTTCGGCGAGTCGTAGCCCTGCATGACGGTCTGGACCATATCGCCGCAGATCGGCCCGAGCGTCCGGAGGGGGCAGGCGAGGATCTGGAGGAGGTTGAGTTGGGCGGCGGACTCCATGTAGCCGTATGCGGCCAGGGCAGCCTCCCAGGACGTCTTGGCGGCCCCGGGCGTCGGCGAGACCAGGTCGGTGGGCGAGGTCGAATCGGCGTTGTTCGGGCCCAGGGAGTAGTTCAGGTTGTTCCAGGTCTCACCGGGGATGATCGTGTCGATGCGGTGGTCGACCGCCGCTGCGGCGAACGTCGTGCCGCCGCCCAGCGAGACGCCCAGCATGCCCACGCGCGGGTCGTCGGGCCTGGCGAGGCCGTCGTGGTCCACCGGGTCGTGGATGATGATGCCGGCCATCGGCGGCGCACCGGCGGCCGGGGTCGCCGGGGTGCTGTCGGTGATCGAGTTGGTCCGGACGCTGGGGACCGGGTCCCCGCCGAGGTAGTCCACGAACCTGCTGGCGATCGCGCCCTCGTAGTTCTGACTGGCGGTGTCGGTGCCGCAGTCCGACGACATGCTCCCGATGTTCGTGTAGTTCACGACCGCGTAGCCGTTTCCGGCGAACCACTGGGCCAGCTTCTCGAACATGCCCTTGTCCGCGCCGAAGCCGTGGGCCAGGATCATCGCCGGGACCGGGTGGCTCGTGGTGGCGTCGTCGGGGATGTAGACGCTGGCGTTGATGGTGCAGGTTTTCGCCGGGGTCCCGATCGTCATCGGGAAGTTCGCGCCGTACTGGTGGTAGGTGCCGAGCGTGTCCGCCGACGCGGCGGGCGCCGCCGTCAGCGCGGGCAGAAGCGCGAACAGGGTCGCCGCGGCCACGCCGGCGGCCAGGGCGGATCTTCTCTTGGTGCGCACGAGTGCTCCTTCCAGGGGTGGGACTTTCAGGTCTCAGTCGTGCAGGTACTGCCGGAGTGTCTTCGCGGTCAGGGCGAAGACGGCGTCCACCACCTCCTCCGGGGCGATCGAGTGCGCCATCACGAACTCGTGGAGCTCGACCGGGACTCCGGCCTCCTTCAGCCGCGCCGCGTAACGACGGCTGTCGTCGCGCAAGGCGTCCTCGGTCCCCACGAACAACGCGGTCGGCGGCATGCCGGCCAGGTCCTCGGCCAGCAGCGGCGACACCCGCGGGTCGCTCGGCTCCACGCGGCCCTGCAGGTAGATGTCGCGCACGAGCGGCGCGATCATCGCGAACACCGGGTCCGTGGCCAGCGACTCCGAGCCGCCGGTCAGGTCCAGCGGCGCGGCCTGCAACACCTGGACCCGCACCTGCGGGCCCCCGGACAGGTGCGTCTGGAGCACCGCCGAGGCGGCCAGGTTGCCGCCGGAGCTCATGCCCAGGACCGCCAGCCGGTCGCCGGCGATGCCCAGGCCGTCGGGGTCGGCCGCCAGCCACCGCAACCCGGCCAGCACGTCGTCGGTCTGATGCGGCCACGGGTACTCCGGCGCGAGCCGGTGGTCCAGGTTGACCACGATCACCCCGGCGTCCACGCAAGTGCGGCGGCACGTGATGTCGTTGGCGTCGAAGTTAACCGCGCCCCCTGCGAGCCACCACGCGCCGCCGTGCAGGACCATGACGGCCGGGAACGGCCCCGGGCCCTCGGGGCGGTAGGCGCGCGCCGTGACCGTTCCGCCGCCGGGGACCGGGACCTGGTGGAACGTGACGGAGCCGACCGCTACCCGCTCCCGGTCGTCGTACCCCGACAGCCGGTTGCCCTCCAGGGCGGCGATGTCGTGCTGGGCCCGGACCCGGGCCACGGCGGCGAGCCAGTCCTTCTCGGTCTGGCCCTCGGCCGGGACCACCGGCGGCAGCGGCGGCAGCGGCGGCAGCGGCGGCGGAGCCTGGCCGGCCGGGAACCGGTCGGCCATCTCCCGCAGCGCCGCCGACTTCTCAGAGTGATGATCCATAGCGCGGAATCTCCTTCGCTGTGCTCGGTTTTCGGGCATGACGGCATCACCGGTCGGCGCCGGTGCGGCGGGGCGGTCAGATCAGCGGGGCTGCCGGACCACCAGGGCTGTCAGATCAGAGGGCTGTTGGATCAGAGGGCTGTTGGATCAGAGGGCTGTCAGATCAGCAACTCGGCGGTTCACGGTGCACCGGTCACGTTGTCTCGCCCTCGACGAATTCCGGCGCCAGCTTGACGTGCTGCACCGGCTGCGGCTCCCCGGACAGCTGCTCCAGCAGCAGCCGGGCCGCCACCCGGCCGGTCTGGGCGAACGGCTGCCGCATGGTGGTCAGCCCGAGTGCGCGAGCCAGGTCCAGCCCGTCGTAACCGGTGATCGCGACCTGCTCGGGCACCTTGACCCCGGCCCGGCGCAGACCGGCCAGCAACCCGCCGGCGACGGCGTCGTGCCCCGCGACGACAGCGCGCGGCAGCGCCGGCAGCCGCAGCAGATCGTCGGCGGCCTCCAGGCCGCCCTGCAGATCGTCCTCGGTGATCAGCCACGAGGACTGCGCGGGCGACAGGCCCCGGTCCGTCAGCGCCCTCATCATGCCGTCGAACCGGGTCTGCCCGGACGGGTGCCGCATGGCCGGCGGCGGAGAGGAGGACACGTAGGCGAAGGAGGCGTACCCCCGGTCCAGCAGGTGCCGGGCCAACAGATAGCCGCCCAGTTCGTCGTCCACGTTGACACTGGAGAACTCCGGATGAAAGGCGTCGACCAGCACCGTGGCCAGCTTGCGCCGCCGCACCCGCGCCGCCGCCTGCTCGTCCATCCCCACGCCCATCAGCAGCAGGCCGTCCAGCCGGCCCGACGCGGGCAGCGCGCCGAGCCACGGAGACACGCTCTCGGTGTGCGGGTCCTCGTCGAAGACGACCACGTCGATGCTCTGGGTCCGGCACGCTTCGAGCACCCCCGACAACCGCATCAGATAGGACGGGTACGCGGTGAACGGCGCGAGCACCCCGATCCGGCCGATCCCCTTGCGGGCCTTGGAGACCGCGTCCGCCTTGGGCGTGAAGTCGAGTTCGTCCACCACCGCCAGGATCCGCTCGCGGGTCGCCGGGCTCACCTTTTCCGGCCGGTTGAGTGCGTGCGAGACCGTGGCGATGGACACTCCGGCGCGCGCGGCCACCTCGTAGATGGTGACGCGTTCGGCCGGGGTGCGCGGGCCGCCCAGGACGCGGCGGGGCTCGGGCTCAGGCGCGGGCTCGGGCTCGGGCTCGGGCTCCGGCGAGGTCTTGTCTGTCACTGTGACTCCGGGTGTCGTGCGGTCGGGCCGGGGACCGGGGCCGACGGGTTGATCCTGAGCGGGTCGGCGCCGCCCGCCGCGATGTCGTCGTAACGATGGCAGGCCACTGCGACATCCGAGGGCCGTATCCGCAGTTCCGGCCGTTCGGTCCGGCAGCGCTCGACCGCCAGGTGGCACCGTCCGGCGAAGGCGCAGCCCACCGTCGCCGGGGCGATCGCCGGCAGCCGGTCCGCCTGCCGGCCCGCCCGGCGCTCGGCCTGCGCGAACGGGTCCGGCACGGGCGCCGCGGCCAGCAGGGTCCTGGTGTACGGGTGGCCGGGGTTGTCGCCGAGGATGTGTGCCGGGCCCGACTCCACGACGCGCCCCGCGTACAGCACCACGATCTCGTCGCTGAGGTAGCGCACGATCGCCAGGTCGTGGGAGATGAACAGGTAGCCCAGGCCGTGCCGTTCCCTGAGCCGGACGAGCAGGTTCAGCACCTGCGCCTGGACCGACAGGTCCAGGGCGCTCACCGCCTCGTCGCAGACCACGAACGAGGGCTCCATCGCCAGCGCCCGGGCGATGGCCAGGCGCTGGCGCTGGCCGCCGGAGAACTGCCCGGGGTAGCGGTCGAGCGCTGATTCGGGCAGCCCCACCTCCTGCAGCGCCGTCGCCAGTCGGGCGCGGGTCCGGGCCGCGTCCAGGCCCACATTGTGGCGCAGTGCCTCGCCGAGCGTCGCACCGACCGTGCGCGCCGGGTTCATCGAGCCGTACGGGTCCTGGAAGACGATCTGCATACTCCGGGCCAGCTTGCGGCGCTCGGCGCGGTCCGCGCCGGTGATGTCCGCACCGTCGAAGCGGATCGTGCCGCCGGCCGTCGGGACCAGCCCGAACAGCGCGGCGCCGATCGAGGACTTCCCCGAGCCGGACTCGCCGACCACGCCGACGGTGCGGCCGCGGCCGACGGTGAAGGAGACGCCGTCCACCGCGGTCACCGCTGTCCGGCGGCCAGGGCCGGGGTAACGGACCGTCAGATCGCTGATTTCGACCAGCGGGACGTCAGCGCACGTCGACATGGCGGCTCCCGGCAAGCGGTGCGGATGCGGATGCGGATGCGACGACGACCTGGTCGGCGTGCAGGCAGCGCGACCCGCGCTGCCCGCCGACGGGTTCCAGCTGCACCGGCGCGTTCCGGCACTGCGCCGTGACCAGCGGGCAGCGGTCGGCGAACCGGCAGCCGTGCGGCCAGTCCCCCGGCGCCGGGATGGAGCCCTCGATGACGGGGATCGGCCGGCCGGGTACCGCGTGGTTCGGATTCGACGCGAGCAGGCCGGCGGTATAGGGGTGGCGCGGCGCGGCCACCAGTTCGGCCACCGCCGCCGTCTCCATGACCTGTCCGGCGTACATCACCACGGCACGTTCGCAGAAGTCGGCGAGCACGCCCCAGTCGTGGGTGACGAGGACGACCGCCATGCCGGAGGAGCGCAGGGTGCGCAGGACGTCGAGAATCTCGGCCTGCACGGTCACGTCCAAAGCGGTCGTGGGCTCGTCGGCGATGATCAGGTCGGGTTCGCCGGCCAGTGCCGCGGCGATGCCCGCGCGTTGGGCCATGCCGCCGGACAGCTGATGCGGATAGCTGCGTGCGACGCGCTCCGGATCCGGCAGCCGCACCAGCCGCAGAAGGTCCACGGCGCGGTCGTGGGCCGCACGACGCGTACCGCCATGATGCGTGCGCACCACCTCGGCGAGCTGCGATCCGATGGTGAACGACGGATCGAGGCCGGCCAAGGGATCCTGGGCTATCAGCCCTATGCGGCGTCCGCGCAACGCGTGCCGTGCCTCCGATTCCGCCACGCCCGCTTCGAAGACGGTGCGGCCGTCGAAGCCGATGCGGCCGGCCGTGACGTGGCCGCCGCCGCGCAGCAGGCCCAGGATCGCTGCCGCCGCGACGCTCTTGCCACTCCCGGACTCCCCGACGATGCCGAGCGCTTCGCCGCGCCCGACATGGAAGTCCACGCCGCTCACCACCTCGACGTCCCGGCCGCCGATCGGGAACGCGATCCGCAGACCGCTGGCTTCGAGCAGCGCGTCCCCGCGCGGCTCCGCCGACGCGCCGGTCGCGATGGCGGTCTCGACGGCGGCCTCGACGGCGGCCTGGACCGCTGGACCGCTGTCCGGCCCGGTGTCCTGATCCTGGTCCTGCGGCGGCACCTCGGCGAGGTCCGGAGCCAGGTACTCGGCCACCGAGTCCCGCACTCCGTCACCGATCAGCGCCAGCGCCATGATGAAGCAGAAGATGAGCGTCCCGGACGGGATCAGCAGCCACGGCCGGGTGCCGACGTTCTGCGACGCCTCCCACACCAGACCACCCCACGTCGCACCGCTGGAACCCAGGTTGAGGAACCCCAGCCCGGTCTCGAGCCCTACCGCCGCGGCCCCGAACAGCGACGCCTGCACGATGATCGTCCCGCTCACCCGGGGCAGCACGTGCCGGCGCAGGATCACGGCGTCGCCGAGGCCGTTCGCCAGCGCGGCCCGCACGTACAACTCGCCGCGCACCCCCGCCGTCGCGGCGCGCACCACGCGCGCCAGACCCGGCGCCCCGAGCAGACCGAGCGCCACCATGGCGGCCGGCTCGTCGCCCGGCAGCACCGTCAGCACCACGAGCAGCAGGATGCCGCCCGGCAGCGCGAACACGGTGTCCGCGACGTACACCACCACCCGGTCCACCCAGCCGCCGCGGTACCCGGCGAGCATCCCGGCCGGGACGCCGACCGCGAGGAAGACGGCGAGACTGATCACCACCGACAGCAGGGTGGTCCGGCCGCCGTACATCATCCGGCTCAGCTCGTCCTTGCCCAGCGCCCCGGCACCCAGCGGATGTGCCCACGACGGGCCGCTGAGCGAGGCCGCAAGGTCCTGGTCGTCCGGTCCGTGCGGAGCCAGCAGCCCCGCGAACACCGCCGCGAACACGGTGACGGCGACGAACCCCGCCGCCGCCATCGGCAGCGGCTTGCGCCGGAAGCGCGCGGCGACCCCGCGCCGGCCCGGGGCGCTCACGTGCGCACCTTCGGATCCACCGCGCGGTGCAGCATCTCCACCAGCAGCGTGACGATGACGACGATCACGGTGAACAGCACGGCGACACCCTGAATCTCGGGGATGTCATGGGCCTGCGTCGCG
Source organism: Catenulispora sp. MAP12-49 (assembly GCF_041262705.1). NCBI lineage: Bacteria > Bacillati > Actinomycetota > Actinomycetes > Catenulisporales > Catenulisporaceae > Catenulispora > Catenulispora sp. MAP12-49. Next base: position 130,504 of record NZ_JBGCCP010000022.1, read on the forward strand.
CTGACCGCGAGTCCGCCGAGCCCCGGGAGGACGAACACGTACTCGGCGAGCACCGTGCCGCCGAGCATGCCGACGATCATCAGGCCCAGGACCGTGACGATCGGTCCCGCGGCGTTGCGCAGCACGTGCTTGCCGATGATGGAGCGCTCCGACACGCCACGCGCCCGCAGCATCACCACGTAGTCCCGCTGGAGCTGGTTGCGCACGCCGTCGCGCGTCTGCTTGGCGACGGCGGCGCTGCTGGTCAGTCCGAGTGCCGACACGGGAAGTACCAGCGAGGACAGCCACCGCGACGGCGAGTCGCCGAACGCCACGTAGCCGGTGGCCGGGAAGATCCGCCAGTGCACCGCGAACACCAGGACCAGGAGCTCGGCGAGCCAGAAGCTCGGCACAGCCGCACCGGCCATCGCCGCCACGTCGACCAGCCGGCCCAGGACGCCGGCGCGCAGCGCGCCGGCGACCCCGAGCCAGATTCCGACCGCGGCGGCGACCAGCACCGAGCCCGCCATCAGGACCAGGGTGACCGGAAGCCGGGCGCTCAGGTCGTCCCACACCTGTGAGCCGGAGGCGACCGACGTGCCCAGGTTCCCGTGCAGGGCCGCGACCAGCCAGGACCAGTACTGGTCCCCCAGCGGCCGGTCCAAGCCGAGCCGGTGGTGCAGCTCGGCGACCGCGGCCGGGTCGGCGGACGGGCCCAGGATCGTGCGCGCCGCGTCGCCGGGGACCAGGCTTCCCAGGAAGAACGTGAGCAGGGAAACGCCGAGCACCAGCGGGACCGCGGTGAACAGCCAGCGCGTCAGCAGGATCCTCATGAGGCCGGGTGCCAATCCAGGGCGCTGGAGATCGCCGTCGCCGGATCGACCTCGACCCCGGCGACGGCGGAGGTGGAGTAGTAGAAGACCGGGGCGTCGACGACCGGGGCGAACCAGGCGTTGTCGACCAGCCAGTCCTCCATCTTCACCGCCAGGGCGGTCCGGTCGGCCGGGGCCGCCGTGAGGAAGTCGTCGTACATGCCCTGCAACGCGGGGTCGGTGCTGGCGAACCCGTTGAACAGGTTGGCCGTGGGCAGGAACAGCATGTTCGCCATCTGGTACATCGGCAGCGAGCCGAAGCCCACGGCGACCGCCGGGTACTTCCTGCCAGTCGAGCCGCCGGTATAGGACTGCGCGTCGGAGACGTAGGTGCACTTCAGGTGGATGCCGACCTTCTCCAGCATCGGGACCAGCGCCTCGGTCAGCAGGTCGAGCCCTGAGAAGTGGACCGACAGCACCGGCAGGTCGAAGCCGTCGGCGTAGCCGGCCTCGGCGAGCAGCGCCTTGGCCTTGGCCGGATCGTAGGTGTAGCGGGTCGCCGCCGCGACGGAGTAGCCGTCCGAGCCCTTCGCGGCCGGCTGATCGGTGGGCACTCCGTACTCCCCGAGCGTCGCCTGGTTCAGGGCGTCGCGGTTGATCGCGTAGTTGATCGCCTGACGCACCCGCACGTCGCCGAGCGCTTTGGTGACCGTCCCGCCCCGGTCTATCAGGTTCAGGCCCATCCAGATGTCGGAGTGCCACGCTACGTTCAGGCCGGCGGCCTTGGCCGTCCTGACGGTGCTGAAGTCGCCGTTGGCGACCTGCACCTGGCCGGTACGCAGCGCGTTCACCGTCGCCTGCGGGTCGGTGATGACCTTCAGCACGACCTTCTTGTAATGCTGGCGGGCGTCCTTGGCGTAGTAGTTCGGGTTGGCCGTATAGGTGTAGTGGTCCCCGGCCAGCGACGCCTGGGGATCGTAGGTGTACGGGCCGGCGCCGGCGCTCGGCGCGCTCACGGTCAGTCCGGCGACGTTCGCCAGGCCCTTCGGGCTGATCACCTCGCCGATCGCGCTGGTCTGGCTGAACAGATCCGGCAGCCCCGGATCGGGGGCCGAGAACGAGACCTTGACGTGCTCCCCGTCGATCACGTCCACCGAGCTGATCCCGGACAGCGCCTTCATCTGGTTCACGCTCTTGGTCCGCGCGTAGTCCAGGTACTGCTTCACCGCGTCGGCGTCGACGGGGGTCCCGTCGCTGAACGTCGCGCCGGCCTGCAGGGTGAAGGTGATCGCGGTGTTCCCGGGAGCCACGTCCCACTTCGAGGCGAGCGCCGGCTGGAGCGCACCCTTGGAATCCACGTAGACCAACGGGTCGTAGGCGAGCGCGGTGTAGGTGAGGAACGCGCCGTTGACGTCGGTCGGGTTCATCCCCGTGGCGGGCGCCTGCATGGCGATGGTGAGAGTGTCGCCGACCTTGGAGCCGCCGGCCGTGCCGCCCGCGGTCGCCTTCCCGGACTGCGGATCGGTACACGCGCCGGCTCCCAGTGCGGTGGCGAGGAGCAGGACCACTGCGGCTGAACTTCGCTTGTTCATGCGCGGACCTCCTGTAGGAAAAAGCGCTTTGATTCACCGGAAGACGTGGAAGGCGGGGCGTCCCTCACTGGGCACACAAGCCGGTGATCACCGCCTCCTGACTGGCGACGGCCTTGCCCGCGGCCTCGTCGCTGCCAAAATCGTCGCCGGCCCGGGCGGTGCCGAGCGCCGCGAGATCGGTGGAATAGGTCTGCATCGCGGACTTCAGGGTCGGGTCGGTGGCGCTGTCGGCTGTGGTGTTCATGGTGGACGCCATCTGGTTCGCGCTGTCTGCCAGGCCGCTGTTCAGCTGTTCTATGCTGCCGTCGACCACTGTGCGCTCCTGCTTCCACCAGGACTGCGTCGCGGCCTGGAACTGGTCGCAGCCCGCGGGCCAGGCGAGGTTCTGCTGCGGATTCGCGCCGGCGCCGGTGTCATCCGCGGCGGGGCACACCTTTTCCAGGGCCTGCATGGTACTGAGCTGTTCCAACAGGGCCGTCGAGGCGTTCATGTTGGAGATGACGTCGGGATGCGAGACGGTGTCGTAGAAGTTCTTGTTCGACGGGTCCTTCGCCTGCCGCGACCAATCGGCGGCCTGGGCGAGGAAGACCGACTTCGCGGCCGAGTCGCCGGTCTTCGCGGCCAGCGCGTTGAACGCCGCGGCCTGCCTGAGTTGGAGCGCGGTGAGATCGATGGCTGATGCCGCGCCCTTCGCCGACTCTTCGATCTGGTAGGCCGCGGCGCAGGCGGCGGTGCCGCCACTGCTGCTCTTGCCGGTCGCGGCGATCGCCACGATTGTGGTTCCGCCGGCCACAACGGTCACCGAGGCGACGGTGGCGACCAGGGCTTTCCCATGGAGGAGCTTGGCACCACGACGGGTCCAGCGGGAGACTCGGCGCGCGTGGTCGACGGCTTGGCGGGCCTGGTGGGCCTGCGAGGCGTGGGTCGCGTGGCCGGCCTGCGCGGCTGCGTGGCCGGCGTGCCCGGCTACGTGGCCGGCCTGCCCGGCTGCGTGACCCGCCTGCCCGGTTGTGTGACCCGCCTGCCCGGCGACATGGCCGACTTGACCAGCGGCCTGACCGGCCTGCCCAGCAGCCGACGCGGCATGGCCGGCTGCCTGGCCGGCGGCGTGTCCGGCCTGTCCGGCCTGAGCTGCGGCATGACCACCCGCGTGGGCGGCCGGCATGGCCTGCGCCGCCTGGGCTGCCTGCGTGGCCTGAGCAGCTTGTACCGCCTGCGCGGTCTGCGCGACCTGAGCCGCTTGCGCCGCCTGGGTCGCCGCGTGCGCGGCTTGTGCCGCCTGAGCCGTCGCCTGCGCAGCGGCTTGCGCAGCCAGCGCCGAGGCCTGCGCGGCACCGGCCGCCGCAGCGCCGCCCGCACCCGCGCTCGCGCCTGCCGCACCAGCCGTCCCCGCTCCGACCGTCCCAGCAAGCCCCGAAGCCCCGAGCGCCACCAACGGAGCGGCGCTGATCGCCACCCCCGCGATCGCCCCCAATCCCAGCAGACCGCGTTCCAGCCAGTCGGTCCCATACCCGGCGACGGCCGTGGCCTCGACATCGGCCAGGAACTCGGCGATGTCCGCGTGCCGCTCCCCGGGATCCTTCGCCAACGCCCGCACCAAAAGCGGCCGCACCGGCACCGGGACCGTGCCGATCGGCACCGGCGCCGTCTCGTGCATCGCGCGCAGACCGGCCATCGTGTCGGACCGGAACGGCCGCCGGCCGGTCACGCACTCGTAGAAGGTCACCGCCGCCGCGTACATGTCCGAGGCCGGCGACGCCGCCCGGCCGTGCCACTGCTCGGGCGGCATGTACGCCGGCGTCCCCTCGGCCGGGGCGCCCTCGCCGGCCGGGGCCGCGATGCCGAAGTCCGCGAGTTTGCTACATCCGGCGGCATCGACCAGCACGTTCTCCGGCTTGTAGTCGCGGTGCACCACTCCGGCCCGGTGCGCCGCCGCCAGCCCGAGCAGCGATCCGCGCAGCATGGCCAGCGCCGACTCCGGCGACTGTCCCCGCCGGGCGATCAGCGCCCGCGCGGTAACGCCCTCGACGGCTTCCATGACCAGCGCGACGTTCCCCCCGTCCGGCGCGACGACCAGCTCATGGACCCGCACCACGTTCGGATCGACGACCCGGGCCATCAGCACGGCCTCCCGCCGGACCCGGTCCACGAACCCCGGATCCCCGGTCAGTCGGCCGGCCAGGTACTTCACCGCGACCAGCGCCCCGTCGGCCTCCGACCGAGCCAGCACCACGCGCCCGGTGGCGCCCCGTCCCAGCTCCCTGATCTCGGTGCAGCCGGGCACCGCCCATTCTGCGCTCATCGCTCCCCATCCCCGATCTGTCCCCGAACCCCGGCGCCCCGCTCACGGCGCCCCATCCCGGCCCCCGGCAGCCGCCCCGGACCGAACCAGGTCAGCGACCAGCAAGGTTCGGCCGGTCGCCGCGATGCCTGTTCGCAGGGCACGTAGTCGCTGCGGCACAGCCGAGTAAACAAGCAAGCGTGCACACCGTCAAGACTTTCGTAAAAGCACTTTCACAGGGAGCATGGTTCCCCGCGGACTGACAGTCCGATCGCTGAACCTGGACTCGGCCACGCCACGACGGCCATCACAGCCGACCTTTGCACCTCGGTGATCGATGTTCTGGAGAAGGCGGCCGCGGTTGCGATCGCTGCGCAGATCGGCGTCGATCCGGACCTGTCCACCGTCCTGCGCCGTCAGGTCGCGCGCCCGAAACCGATCTGGAGCAGCCGAGTGATCCTGGCGGCACTCGCGCGGCCGCTCCCGAAACCGTTGCCGGCGCACCGCATCGTCACCCCGGCGACCCTGCTTGCCCGGCGCCGTCGCCTGCTCGTGCACAAGTGGACCCGGGCCCGTTCCCCCGGTCGGCCACGGATCAGCCCCGAACCCCAAGACCTGATCGCGACAATCCCGGCTGGGCCACCTGCCGGCCCTGAGGCGAGCTGTACCGCCTCGGTCACCGCATCAGCGAGGCCGGCATCCGCAGGATCCTGAGGAGCCGCCGGATCGGAGCAACTCCCCGCCGTACCGAGACCGCCTGGCGCACGTTCTTGACAGCCCAGGCCCGCGGCGTCCTGGCCACCGGCCGAACCGCCCCACGCAGTCGCAGCGTTCCGCACATCCCTCCGGCGCGATCACGCTGCCAGACGCGGAACCCCTCGAGATCGGCCACGTTGTCCGGCCCCGGGCGCATCGGCGCGGCCTGGTCGAGGGATCGGTGTGAATGATGACCTCCATACCAAGAAAGACCCCAAACGCCCGCACTCTGTGACAAATCGGCTATGGCGCATATCGTCGTAGCAGGGGAAGCGAATGGGGATGTGACGGTGAGCGAGCCGGTCATCGATTACCGGGCGGTGTTCCAGGCGCTGCCGGGAATGGTGGCGCTGTTGAAGCCGGACCTCGTGTATGCCGACGCGAATGAGGACTTTCTTCGCTTCTCCGGCCGTTCGCGCGAACAGTTGATCGGCCGCTACCTGTTCGAGGTGTTCCCCGACAACCCGAACGATCCCGAAGCCACCGGGGCGCGCAATCTGGAGGCGTCGCTGCGTCGGGTGCTGGCCACCGGTGAGCGGGACACAATGGCGCTCCAGCGGTATGACGTGCAGTCGCAGGAAAATCCGAGGGAGTGGGCGGAACGGTTCTGGAGCCCGATCAACGCCCCCGTCAAGGCCGAGGACGGCCGTGTGGTGCTGCTGGTGCATCGGGTAGAAGAGGTTACCGAGTTGATTCGCGCACGCAGTCGGACGGGCGGGGACCGGGCCCGCGTGCTGGAGGCCGAGCTGTACACCCGCGCCCGGGAACTGCAGCAGGTCAACGAGCGGCTTCGGCAGGCTCATACGCACGAGCGGGAGGTCGCGCTCGCTCTGCAGGACGCGATGCTTCCGCCCCCGTTCATAGCCGGTCACCATCAGGTCGCGGTGCGCTACCAACCCGCGGTCAGCGCGCTCAATGTCTGCGGGGACTGGTATGACCTGGTCGAACTCGCCGGGGAGCAGATGGCGGTCGCGGTCGGAGACGTGGTCGGGAACGGCTTGGCGGCCGCGGGGGTGATGGGCCAGCTGCGCAGCGCGCTCAGCGCCGCCATGCGCGTCTCGGCCAGCCCGGCCCGGGCCTTGGAGGCGCTCGGACTGTATGCCCGGTCCATCAAAGGCGCCGAGTCGACAACCGCGGTGTCGGTACACATCGACTGGGACTCCCGCAGCCTGACCTACAGCAGTGCCGGCCATCTTCCCCCCGCGCTGCTGCGTGGCGACGGCACGGTGGTGTTCCTGGACCAGGCGACCGACCCGCCGCTCGGAGCCCGCGTCGAACCCATGCCGCGCCCCGAGGCCAGGCAAGGCTTCACCAGCGGGGACGTACTGGTGTTGTACACAGACGGCTTGATCGAGCGACGCCGCGAGGACATCGACGTCGGCCTCGCCCGTCTCACGCGCACCCTGATCGCACACCGCACGCTGCAACCGGAACAACTGGCCGACGCGCTCCTGCTCGACCTGCTTCCCACCGGCGACGCCACCGATGACACCGCCGTTGTCGTCCTCCGCTTGTAGGATCCAGGATCCTCACCGGGCTGGTCAAGGAATACGAAGCAGGATAGCCCCAGCTCAGCACCTCGGTAGGGTAATCGCACCCCCCAGGTCAGGCCGCTCCGCGGCTGACGGACTGTGCTGCCCTGAAAGAAAAGCGCGACCTGGCCGAAGCCGTGCTCACCGGAGGCGAGGCGGCGTTCACCGAACTGACCGACGCCGAACTCGCCGACCTGGTCACGCTCAGGAGGGGGCGGTAGATGGCGCCGCGGAAGAAGGCAACCGGCCCCGATGACGACCGCACACGGTCTTTCCCGGCCTTCGCACCGGCGGTCGGCTCCCGTACCGCGTTCGCCGGTTCATGGTGGGGACAGGCCTGGGTGGACGCGCTGGAGACGACGTCCATGGATGCCGCACGCCTGACCCGCGGCCGCACCTACGCCCGACGCGGCGCGGTCGAGGACATCACCGTCACCCCCGGCCTGGCCACGGCGAAAGTTCAGGGAAGCCGGCCACGTCCCTACACCTCGACGGTGGCGGTGAAACAGCTCAGCGACGCGGACTGGGATCGTCTCCTGGACGCCGTCGCCTCGCGGGCCGCGCACATCGCCGCACTGCTCGACAAGGACATGCCGCCGGAACTGCTCGACGACGCGAAGGCCGCCGGGGTGCGGCTGCTGCCCGCCGCCGGCGACCTCTCACCCGACTGTTCCTGCCCTGACTGGGGCTGGCCGTGCAAGCACGCATCCGCGCTGTGCTACCAGATCGCCCGGTTGCTGGACACCGATCCGTTCGTCCTGCTGTTGTTGCGCGGACGCGGCGAGCAGGAGCTGATGGAGGAACTGCGGACCCGCAACGCCTCAGCCGCAGCCGCAGCCCATGACAGCGGCCCCGGCCGGCTCGGCACAGAAACCCCAAGAGTGGTGGGGGTCAGCGCCGTCGAGGCCTTCCACGCGGCACCGGGCGACCCCGCTGTACTCCTCGCGGGCATCACCGCATTCGAAATCCCCGCCGTCCCCGGCGTTCCCGGACCGCCCCCGGTGCTGGACGCGGCGACCGGCGGAGCCGTCGACGCCATCGCCCTGGAACGCCTCGCCGCCGACACCGCCGGCCGGGCCCACACACTACGCACCTTGTACACCGGGTCCGACGAGCCCGCCGCGACGCCGCTGATGCCCCAGCTGACCACCTGGCAAGACGCCGTACGCATGGCCGCGGAGGAAGACGAGGCAGCCTCCGAAGAGGTCTACGAACGCGTCCTTTCCGCCTACGACCTCGGCGACGTCCAGATGAGCATGTCGATCCTCGCCTGGCGCCAAGGCGGCCCCGCCGGGCTTTCCACGCTGGAGACCGCCTGGACGCCGGCCACCGCCGGCAAGGCACGCGCCCGCCGATCACTTGAGGACTGGACTGCCGACGGCGACCCGCCCACACTGCGCGTCTGGCACAACCGCTGGACCGCCGAAGCCGAGGGGGTCCAAGTCCGCCTCGGGACCGACCACCGCTGGTATCCGTACCGCCGCGACCCCGAGGACGGTACTTGGTGGCCGCACGGCACACCCGAACGTGACCCCGTATCCGCCCTCGCCATACTGCTCACCGACGCTGACAAGGCAACCGAAGCGCGGCGTGCTCCCTGGACATCCACAGCACCAGGGCCTTGATGGCCCGATGTCATCTGGATCCGCAGCCTCCGCCCGCCACATGAACACGACTCCAGACAGGCGCTGGGGTGCGCGGCGGCGTCCTCACCCGCGGTCCGTCCGACGACCGCCATCGGCGGCGATCGCCGAGGGCATCGGCGCAGTAGAACCCGCCAGATCCGCCACAGCCGTCGCCCCGGCCTGGACCGGCACAACCGCCGGCAGGTCGGCGAAGGCCTGAGTGACGCCGGGATAGCACAGCAGCACCTGCGACAGCCCGGTGATCGACAGCATCTTGTGGGTCACCGCACCGACCGCGCACAAGCGGAGCCAGCCGCCGGACTCGACCGCACGGCGGTGGATCCGCAGCAATGCCGCCAATCCCACACAGTCGCAGAATCCGAGCCCGGACAAGTCGGCGACCAGGTGCGCCGGGCACGACACGCCGAGGCGCCCGACATGGTCGGTCAACACCGGGACCGAGGCTATGTCCAGCTCCCCGACGAGGACGAGGATCCGACCGAGGCCGTCGTCATAACTGCTGACCCGCAGCAGCCCGCTCGGCGCGCCATAACGTGCAGCCGACCGTAAATGACGATCATGCGGTGCGCGGGGTCCGACGAGGAAATCGTCCATGATCGACTCCGGAGACTGGCAGAGCGGTTTCACGTCTCCGGGGTCTGGGGGGACCGGCCCAGATCGCCGGGCCCACAACCAGGATAGAACAACCGGGCGAACAAGGCTCGCCCAAGCGGTAATACGCCACCCCGTCCATGAATGATGCGGCTGCGTTTCTCCGAGATTCCCTCCAGAAGCGGCTCTCCGCCCCGTCCGAAGCGTACGCCGGCATCGCCGCCAAACCTATGAATGAGAATTCAGTGCGAGTACGCTGAGACTAGCGGATCCACCTCCCCGGACCTTGGCGGCCGACCCCGCGCGTCATCCATTAGACGACGATCCTTGGGGAGCGATGGACGTGGCCTTCACCGTGTTGCACGGCGACGACGCCGATAGCATGATCATCCAACGACTTTTCAGCACGAGCATGGACATACATTCAACGCTCCAACTCGTCCAAGACGCCTCGACCACAAAGCTGCTCCGCGAGGCGATCGACCGGCTGGACCATGCGATCAACCAGATCCGCAATCATGCGTTCGACGGACAGCGGCCATAGGGGTCTGTGAATTACTTTGACAGACCCGCTCATCGAGCACCATCGGGCGACCATTTTCGAGGGGGTCCCCGCGATGTTTCTCGATGATGCCGGCCCACGAGAGCATCGAATCCCGAGACCTGTCCTCGATCACCCGCTGTACGGTCGGCGGGCAGACCATGCCGGTCGCCAAGATCGACGAGCGGGAGCGACGCAGCGGGGCGCCTCCGGCCAGCCCCGACCGTCCGTTACAGCAGCGCAGGTCATCTGCCTCCCACCCTGCGCAGAAGCGACGGCGGTGCGGAATTCCTCGATCGAGCCACCGCCCCGCTGGATCAGGCCGCACCTGCCCCGGCGGATTCGGTCGGAGCCTTGCTCGGGGCTGTAAGAGCGTGCGCGAGCGGTGTTCGCGGTGGCTGGGCCGACAGGGTTCTGAGGTGCCCGTGCCACTCCGCCGTGACTTGACCGGCCAAGTAGTAAGGCGCCATACTATCTACATGACCCCGGAAGCCCGACCCGCCGGACCGAGCCTGGACCAGGCCCGGCGCCAGATCCGCCATTACGGCCTCGACGCCGATCCGCAGTCCATCCTGGTGGCGGCGCGACTGATGGCGGTCGGGGCCCGGCTCGGCCAGGCGGCCGAGGTGCACTTCTCCCGCTTCGGGCTGTCCACCGGACGCTACCGCCTGCTGGCCGACCTGGAAGACCACGGCGGCGGGAAGTCCCCGTCGCAGTTGGCGGCCGGCCTCGGGGTGACGCGGGCGACGGTGACCGGCCTGCTCGCCGGCCTGGAGCGGGAAGGACTCGTGGTCCGCAGCGCGTCCGCGGAGGACGGCCGCGGCGCTGTCGTGTCCCTGACCGAGCAAGGAGCGCAGCGCCTCCAGGACATGGCCGCCGAGCACTTCGAGCGACTGCAAGCCCTGGTCGGCACGCTCAGCACCGACGAACGCGGACAGTTCCTCGGCATGCTGGAGCGGATCGACGAGGGCATCGGCGCTTTCGTCGCAGACTGACCTCGGCCCCACTGCCTCACTGCCCCATCGTGCCCTTCTCATGCCCATGTAGTTAGCTGCCTAATCACTTGTGGAGGCCACCATGCCCGGAAAACGCCCACCCCGCCCCTTCAAACTCCGCGAAGAGATGTTCATCGCCTACCTCGCCCCCACCGTGACCGCGGGAATCAGCGGCCTGGCCACGCACCAGAGCGCGCTCGCCATCGCCGCCCCGACCTCGATCGGCCTCACCTCGGCCGTCGTCGCGGCCATCACCGGAGCCATCCTGCGACGACGCGGTGCGGCGCGACGATCGCGGCGGCGCCTGCCGACCGCCCTTGCCGCCGGCCTGACAGCCGGCGCGATCGCCGCCGCCGTGGGGCTGCCAGCCTCCGTCCTGCTACCGCGGCTGCGCATAGACCTGCCCGTGGCCGCCGTGTTGGCAGCGACCATCATCACCTGGCGCTGGCACGGCTCAGCTTCCGCCCGCCCCGCCGCAGCACACCGCGGCACCACCCCGGCCCGGAAGGACTTCGCATGATCGCCGTCATGGGAGCAACCGGCAGCACCGGCAACGCCCTGCTCCACACGCTGACCGCCCAAGGCGTCCCCTGCCGCGCCCTGGCCCGCACGCCGCAAAAACTGCGCGGAACCATCACGGCCGTCGCGCCCATAGAAGTCGCGTACGCCGACGCCGCCCACCCCCGCTCGCTGCGCGCGGGACTGAAGGGCTGCGACCAGCTCTTCCTGTCCATGGCCAACGGACCGGACCAGGTCGAGCTGGAGACCGCGGTGATCGACGCCGCGACCGCGATCGGCGTCGGGCACCTGGTCAAGCTTTCCGCGCCGGCCGCCGAACCAGACTCCCCCGTCGGCGTTTCGCGCTGCCACGCCGCGATAGAAGCGCACCTGGCGGCGACGATCCCTCGTGTCAGTATCCTGCGTCCGTACGCCTTCATGCAGAAGCTGCTCCTACTCGCACCCGCGGTGGCGGCCACAGGCGCCATCATCAGTGCGATGGGCGCGGCGCCCTGCAACTACGTCGACGTCCGAGACATCGCCGATGTGGCGGCTGCCGTTCTGACGCAGCCGGAAGCAGCGGGTGCCACATACGAACTCACCGGCGGACGGGCCGTCTCCCATCCCGAGCTCGCGGCTTTGCTGACGTCGCTGACCGGACGGCCGGTCACCTCCGTCGATCTGGATCCCGCCGAATTCCACGCCCACCTCGTCCGCACCGCGGGCATGCCCGACTGGCTGGCCCGACACATCGTGGAGATCCAGCGCCTTGCCGTCACCCGGCCGGAGTCACCGAACGCTGTGATCGAGGCGGTTCTGGGGCGGGCTCCGAGAAGCCTGGAGGACTTCCTCACAGAGAACCGCGCAGCATTCAGGCAACCTGCAGGATCATAGCCGCGGGCCTGGCGCGGTTGATCCGTTCGAACTCGGCCGGGGCGAGGCCGCCGGCGGCGCTGTGGCGTCTGCGCGTGTTGTAGGAATCGCTGATCCACGTAGCGCTGCGGATCCGGGCCTCGGCGCGGGTGGCGAAGGCCTGCGAAGACCGTGTCGGGGTGGGCTTGCGCCAGGGCTCTGACTCCCTCCCGAACCCCGACCAGTATTGGCGCATCGCCGGTGCCGGCGTTCAGCGCGGGCTGGAACGCTGGGTCGCTCAGCGCGTGCTGCTTCACGACGCCGGCGATGACCGGTCTTTGTTCGGCCAGGTTCGACAGCCAGAACGTCTCCTCTGCGGACATGCCGGCCTGGACGCAGATGCTCGCGCTGACCGCGGTACCGGCCACCGCACGGGAGTAGTCGGACGCGGTGACGAGACGCGGTAAGTGCCGAGCGTCCGGGGCGTTCAGCCAGGGATGCGGGTGGAGGCGGCTGTCCCAGAGATGGCGGTGGGTATCAATGACGCTCATGGCGCGGGGGCCTCCAGATCGAGCAGCCCCGACTCGCGAAGGTCCTTCCACAGCTCCGCCGGGATCGGCACCTGCGACATGGCGACGTTCTCGGCGATCTCCTCAGGAGTGGCCGCGCCGATGACGACGCTGCAGATCGCCGGGTGCAGCAGCGGCATCTGCAAAGCGGCGGCCTTCAACGGCACGCCGTTCTCCGCACAGCGGTCTCGCAGCGCGATGGCCCGGGCCAGCGTCGCCTCGGGCACGGGAGCGTAGTTGTATCGCGCGCCCGGCTTGGGATCGGCGAGCAGTCCGGAGTTGTAGACGCCGCCGGCTATCACGCCGACGCCATGCCGCAGGCACAGCGGCAGCAGGTCGACCAGCGCCGGTTGTTCCAGCAGCGTGTACCGGCCGGCGATCAGGACGTAGTCGATACGCCACTGTGTAAACGCCGCTGGAAGCCACGTCGACCTTGTAGTCCATGGTGTCGTTCGGGTCGAGATACCCGACGGCCGACTCCTCCGACCCTGACACGGTCTGGATGGAACCGGACTCCGAGCCGTAGCTGACGGCGGAGATGGTTCCCGGAACACTCTGCGCCACGTATGCCAGCTTCGCCGACTCCAGATTCCATCCCCCGGCCGTGGCCTGCAGCCGAACGGTGTGTATTCCGCCAGTCAGGGAGACCGTGTCGTTGACGGTGGTCCAGTTCTGCAGACCGCCGGTGGACGGCAGAGTCGTCGCCCGAGCCGGCTTTCCGTCGATCAGCAGACTGACACCCCGAGGTCGTCGTCGGCGGCAGCCTGGCCCTGGCCGGCGACATCGTGGCCGAACCGATCCGCAGCCACCTCGCCAAGGCCTGCACGTTCACGCCCCGCATCGAGATCTCCCGAATGGGCCCAGGACTTCGGGCCGACAGCCGGTCCGGGTGCCGTGGCCGCCGAAGTGCGGGTCCTCGTCCCGCGGCGGCCTTCGGCGCCCGCAGGTGGTCGGTGGTGATCGGTCATCCTTCGGACAGCGGCGCCCCGCATCCTGCAGGTGCGACGTCCGGTTCGACGACCGAGACTGAGGCCACCTGATGTGAAGGAGGCCCTGCCATGCCCCGTCCCTTCCGTGGGACCGTCAACCTCGACATCCGGGACTCGGTTCCGGACTGGGGTCCCTATGAGCAGCCCAAGGCCGCGCCGGGTTCGCCCAACATCGTGTACATCGTGCTCGACGACGTCGGGTTCGGGGCTCTGAGCTGCTACGGCGGCCCGGTCCAGACCCCGAACATCGACCGGATCGCCGCCGGCGGATTGCGGTACGGGCAGTTCCACACGACAGCGCTGTGCTCCCCGACCAGGTCCTGCCTGCTGACCGGGCGCAACCACACGACCAACGGGATGGCGTGTATCAGCGAGGCGGCGATCGGGTTCCCGGGTGCCAACGGGCACATCCCGCCGCAGTGCGCCACGCTCGCCGAGATGCTGGTCGGCCGGGGTTTCAGCACGGCGATGGTCGGCAAGTGGCACCTGTGCGCCGAGGATGAGATGAATCTGGCCTCCAGCAAGGAGAACTGGCCGCTGGGCCGCGGATTCGAACGCTTCTACGGCTTCCTGGGGGCCGAGACCAGCCAGTGGTACCCGGACCTGGTGCACGACAACCACCTGGCCGAGCAGCCGGCGACCCCCGACGAGGGCTACCACCTCAGCGTCGACCTCACCGACAAGGCGCTGGAGTTCATCGGCGACGTCAAGGCGATCGCGCCGGACCGCCCGGTGTTCCTGTACTACGCCCCGGGCGCCGCCCACGCCCCGCACCAGGTCCCGCGCGAATGGGCCGACCGCTACCGCAACCGCTTCGACCAGGGCTACGAGGCGATCCGCGAGGAGATCCTGGCCAGGCAGAAGGAGATGGGTCTGGTCCCGCAGAACACCGAGTTGCCGCCGATGAACCCCATCGGCACCCCGCGGGACCGCAGCGGACCCGACGGTCAGCCGTTTCCCCCGCTGGACTTCACGCGGCCCTGGGGGAGTCTGTCGGCTGATGAGAAGCGGCTGTTCTCCCGGATGGCCGAGGTGTACGCCGGGTTCCTGTCACACTGCGACGACCAGATCGGCCGGCTGCTGGCCTATCTGGAGGAGATCGAACAGCTCGACAACACGATCATCGTCGTGGTCTCCGACAACGGCGCCAGTGGCGAGGGTGGCCCGAACGGCTCGGTGAACGAGAACAAGTTCGTCAACGGCGTCCCGGACGACCTGGCCGAGAACCTGGCCATGCTCGACGAGCTCGGCGGCACCAAGACCTACAACCACTATCCGAACGGGTGGGCGATGGCCTTCAACACCCCGTTCAAGATGTGGAAGCGCTATTCGTTCAACGGCGGCACCTGCGACCCGTGCATCATCTCCTGGCCGAAGAGCATCAAGGCGCGCGGGGAGATCCGCGACCAGTACCACCACGCCATCGACATCGTCCCGACGCTGCTGGACTGCGCCGGGATCCAGCCGCCCGACACCGTCAAGGGCTACACCCAGCACCCGCTCCAAGGCGTGAGCATGCGCTACACCTTCGACGCCGCCACCATCCCGACCGCCAAACGCACCCAGTTCTACTCGATGCTCGGCACCCGGGGCATCTGGCACGACGGCTGGAAAGCCGTGACCACGCATCCGGCGATCAGCGGCTGGGGACACTTCCCCCAGGACACCTGGGAGCTGTACCACACCGATGTCGACCGCTCCGAGCTGCACGACCTGGCCGCCAAGGAGTCCGACAGACTCGCCGAACTCATCGGGCTGTGGTTCTACGAGGCCGGCGTCAACCAGGCCTACCCCCTGGACGACCGATCGGCCGTGGAGATCATCACCACGCCGCGGCCCCAGCTCGCGCCGCACCGCACACGGTACGTCTACCGCCCCGGCGGCGCCGAGGTCCCCGAGTCGGTGGCGGTGAGCATCCGCAACCGCGACTACTCGATCGGGGCGCTCGTGGACCTGCCCGGTCCGGGTGCGGCCGGCGTGCTGTTCTCCCACGGCGGACGGTTCGGCGGCCACGCGCTGTACGTCAAGGACAACCGGCTGCACTACGTCTACAACTTCGTCGGCAGCCAGAAACAGCAGATCAGCGCAACGCGCGACCTTCCAACCGGCACCGGTCTGGTCCTCGCGGCGTCCTTCACCAAGGACCGCGAGGACCCGCCGGGCACCGCCCACGGCATCCTGAGCCTGTACTACGGCGACGAGAAAGTCGGTGAGGGCCGCATCCGCACCCAGCCCAGCCGGTTCAGCATCGCCGGCGAAGGGCTCAACGTCGGCCGCGACGACGCCTCCCCGGTGACCGACGACTACCCCGGATCCCGGCCGTGGGCCTTCACCGGCGGAACCCTGCGCCGGGTGGCGGTCGACGTCAGCGGCGAGCCCTACGTCGACCTCGAACGCGAAGCCGTGGCGATGCTCTCCCGCGAATGAACGCGCCGACCCGCGGCGGGGCCACCCCGCGCACGGCTCGATCAGACCGCCCATGAGCTCCCGAAGGGGCGGCGGAACACCTTCCGCCGCCCCTTCGGCATGCGGAGGCGACGGGCATCGGGCTGATCTCCGCCGGTGCGGCTTCCACACCTGCGCCCCTTCGCGGGGCACGATGATCAGGATGACCGCGACAACCCCGAGCCCGGGTCCGCCCCGAACACCGCCGGACCGCAAGGGCATGGCCCTGATCCCCGGTGGCACCTTCGCGATGGGATCCGACGACTTCTACCCCGAGGAGCAGCCGGTCCATCCGGTGACCGTGGACCCCTTCTGGATCGACGAGCATCCGGTCACCGTCGCCCAGTTCCGCCGCTTCGTGAAGGACACCGGCTACGTGACCGTCGCCGAACGCCCGCCGGATCCGGCGGACTATCCGGACGCCGATCCCGGCGCTCTGGTCGCGGGCGCACTGGTCTTCGCCAGGACCGCCGGGCCCGTCAACCTGGACGAGTGGCGCCGCTGGTGGCGCTACATGCCCGGCGCGCAATGGCGCCATCCGCACGGCCCCGGCAGCACCCTGAACGGCCGCGAACGGCACCCGGTCACGCAGGTCGCCTTCGCCGACGCCGCCGCGTACGCCGCCTGGGCCGGGAAGTCCCTGCCCACCGAGCCCCAATGGGAGTACGCGGCGCGCGGCGGCCTCGACGGGGCGGCCTTCCCCTGGGGCGACGAGTTCGCGCCCCGCGGCCGCCGGATGGCGAACACTTGGCACGGCGAGTTCCCCTGGCGCTTCCTCCCCGGACGCGGCACCGGCCCGGAACCCGGGACGACTCCCGTCGGGACATACCCGCCCAACGGCTACGGGCTCTTCGACGTGGCTGGCAACGTCTGGGAATGGACCACCGACCTGTTCCGGCCGAACCACGCCAGCCCGACGCCCGCGACCTGTTGCGCGCCCGGCGGACCGCACCCCGACGGCGATCGGTTCGCACGCCGCGTCACCAAAGGCGGCTCTCACTTGTGCGCCGCCAACTACTGCCTCCGATACCGCCCCGCGGCGCGGCAGGGCCAGACCGAGGACACGGCCACCTGCCACATGGGTTTCCGGTGCGTCGTGCGCGCATGACACCCACGGGCGCCGGACCCAGTGGCGCAAGCCGCTCTCGCGCGGTACGCCAAGGTACTTCAGCGGTGCCGGCGGGCGTTTGAGTTTCGCCACCACCGACGCGCAGCCCTACGACGTCTTCGATGTCTCACGGAGACCGATGTGGCTGCTATGGGCTAGTCCAGGACGGCAAGGTGGTCGGCGGCGCCGGCGCGCCACTCGATCAGGAAGAGGGTCGCGTCGTCACTGGTGGTTCCGCCGCGTTCTCGCTTGAGAGCGTGCGAGAGCGCGCGCACCACCGCCCGCACGCCTTTCTCTGTGTGCTCCATGTGGTTAACCCAATGGATGAGTTGTTCCACGCCGAACTGCTCTTTCCCGGTTTCATGCTCCTCGATCACGCCGTCGGTGAAGCACAGCACCCGATCGCCGCGCTGCAGCATCCGCTCGCTGACCCGGGGCTGTTCACCGCCGAAACCGACCGGCAGGGTGGTCGGACTGTCCAGTTGCCCGACCACCTGGTGGTCGCGGATCAGCAGCGAGGCGGGGTGGCCCGCGTTGACCCATTGCAGGTGGCCGGTTGCGATGTTCAGGCGCATCATCTGCGCGGTGACGAAGTGGTCGGGCCCGAACTGCTCGGCGATGGCGCGGTCCATGAACGCGTATGTTTCGGCCAGGCCGGTATCGGCGCGTCGAGCGTGCCGATAGGCGCCGACGGCGACGGTCGCCATCGTGGCGGCGTCCAGGCCGTGGCCCATCGCATCGACGATGGCGACGTGCAGAATGCTGTCGTTGAGGGCGTAGTCGAAACTGTCGCCGGCGATGTTGTAGGCGGGCTCGAGGATTCCGGCCACGGCGACCTGCGGTACGGACATCGCCACCGGCGGAAGCAGGGACCACTGGATCTCCGCCGCCACACTCATCGGTTCGCATCGCCGGGCCAGGAAGAACTGGTCTGTGTAGCTGTGCTTGGTGACCAGAATGTCGGCGACCAGGCCGGCAAGCCTGCGCAACAGGCGCCGGTCGTCGTCATCCACGGCGTCCAGGGTGAGGACCATCACTCCCACCTGGTCACTGCCGTCCAGCAACGGCAGGTACATCCGGACGCCGTCGGCCTGCGCCACCTCAATGGCGGTCGCACGCAGGAAGGCCTGGCCGGCGTGGGACTCGGCGATCAGTTCGGACTCGCCGACGACCAGCCCTCTGCCCGGCAGCGGCACCAGCAGCACCTGACCGTAGTCCTGCAACAGGATCGACACGTCACGGCCACCGACCCTGGCCACCTCTTCCGCGACCAGCGGAGCGATCAGCTGCGGCGGCATCTCGTGAGCCCGGTCCAGCAGCACCCCCAGCAGCCGCTCACCGAACCCTTCCGACCTGTCCACCACCGCCTTGTGCTGCGACTCACCGTCCGCCATAGCCGCGCCCCTCCCGCACTGGCGTCTTTGAAGTCTCGGCCACGATGCTCCGCTTCGCCTTGTACGAAGGAGCCAATGCCCACACCGACGCGCTCGGGTCCATCCGGCGGTTCACGGAGGATCTTCGCTCGAAGATCCCACGATCTGTCTCACAGGCTCCTGGCACGGCCGTGATCATCCCCATGGGGCGACGCGGCCAACCAGCCCAGAGAATTCTGTTACGCCATAGGTGGCACGCCACATTTGTATCCCGGTCGCACCCTTCAGAGTGACTACCTCAAGACGACCACCGCCCGTAGAACAGCGCAGACTCCGCAGATCCGTCACCCCCGCTCGTAGAGCTCGATGTCCTCATGGAATCCGGCCAGCGCCTCCTCGGTCAGGGTGGGCCGGGTATCGGCCACGGCGCTCAGGTATTCCTGAGTGCCGGCCGGGTCGCCGACCCCGGTCCTGACTTCGCGTTCGAATGCGTGCTGGGCGCCCTTGCGCGCCGCGGACTCGATGTCGGCCGGGGTGAACATCTCGGTGGCCGCCACCAGTCGCTCCAGATCCACGGTGTCCGCCGCGGGGCCGAGATAGCGCCGCCAGATCGCGGCGCGGGCCCCGGCGTCCGGCGGCCCGACCGGGATGATGTAGTCGAACCGGCCCGGGCGCAGGAACGCCGGATCCAGAGTGCGCAGGGAGTTCGTCGCGCAGATCAGGAGCCGGTTGTCGTGGTCCCGGAAGGCCGGGATGAGTTTGAGCAGCTCGTTGGTCACGCCGTGGCCGGCATCGACCGCTGTGCCGGAGCGGGCGGCGGCGATCTCCTCGACCTCGTCGATGAACAGCAGCACGCTCTCCAACCCCGTCAGATCCGCGAACGTCTGCCGGAGCGCCGCGGCCAGACCGCCGTCGGCCTCCGTGCTCAGCCGCGACGGGAACAGCTCCACGAACGGCCAGCTCAGGCGCGAGGCGACCGCTTTGGCGAAGCTGGTCTTGCCCGTCCCGGGCGGCCCGAACAGGATCACGGCCTTGGGCGGGCGCACCCCGTGGCGCTCGGCCACCTCCGGTTCGGCCAAAGGCAGCACGATCCGCCGCTCGATCGCGTCCTTGGCCTCGCGCATCCCGGCCACGCTCGCCCAGAGCCCGCGCGGGAGGATCCGCCCGCCGAGCTCGGTCAGCAATCCGGCGTCGCCGGCACCGAGGCGTTCCACCTTCTCGTAGTAGATCAGACCGTTCACCTGCCGATAGCCGGAGTTCTCCAGGGCTGAGCCGCCGATGGCTCCGGGGGCGAGCAGAGCGCTGATCCGGCGCACTCCCGTTTGCCGCAGCCGCCGCTCCACCTCGGCGATCAACGCACTGCCAAGGCCTTGGTCCCGCCACGCGTCGCTCAGCGCCACCAGCATGATCCAGGCCCGTTCACCGTCGGCACCGGCCACGGCCAGGCCCACCAGCTCGGGTCCGGCCACGGCGACCACGGCGGGCTGACCCCCGCGTGCGGCGGCGATGACCTCCGAGACGGGGAACACCGGATGGTCCACTTCGGACTGCCGGCCCTGGTCCCACAGCCGGATCACCTGGTCCAGGTCGTCGTCATGGATGTCCCGCAGCCTCCAGACCGACATGTCCGCCTCCGATCTCTCTCGTCATATCACCGGGAGCGCATCGCTGCGATCCAGCCGGCGGAAGCGGTACCAAAGCAGCAGTACAGCCCGTCGACACCACGCGGCATTCGCACCACAACACCCAGGACATGCGGCCGATCAGAGATACAGAGACCGCTGCCGGCCCCAGCAGACCAAACCTCCCCAACCACCACAGACGACAGATTCGGCCCCCACAGCCTCGCAGGACGAGCGATGCCACTGGCGCGAACACATGACCACCGAGACGCACGCCGGTGTTCGGTGACTTGCCGGGCGGCGACTTGCGATTCCGCCAGGAGGGTGAGGCCGATGAATGGCTTGCTGCTTCGACGGGCACGGTTCCACCAGTGCTGAATCGCGATCATCGCACCATCACCTGCAGGCTCCGTGGTGAGCGGGTGTGAGACCAACCAGTGGAGGTACCAGATGGCCGGGCTCCCACAACCGCCAGAGGGAATCGTGCTGGCCCACTTCATCGTCTCGGACGATGTCGAGCGCTCTCGGCGCTTCTACACCGACGTACTCGGTGGCAAGGTGGTCTTCTCCGGCCCCGGGGGGCTGACCTACGTCGCACTGGCCAACACCTGGATCATCATCAACATCGGCGGAGGCCCGACCGACGACAAGCCGTCGGTCACCCTTGAGACGCCGCCCGATCCCGACCGAGTCAGCAGTTTCCTCAATATCCGGGTCAAAGACATCCACTCCGTGTACACGGAGTGGAGCGCCCGGGGTGCTCAGTTCCTGACGCCGCCGAAGCAGCACCGGGACGAGATCCGGTGCTACATCCGTGATCCCGACGGCCATCTGATCGAAGTGGGGCAAACCACCGATCCGCAGAGAGACTGGTCACCCGCTCACTGGCCGCCGAGCACCCGCGCCGGTGATTCGGAGTGATGTCCCCCACGCTTCGGGCCGGGCGCCTGTCGCCCGCGCCGTCAGCTACCGCCCGGCCGGCTGCAGCTTGCTTGCGATCTGGTCGTGCGCAGAGTTGAGCACCGCGACGTAGACCTCTGGGAACCAGGTTCCACGACCCGCTACGCCGGCAGGTCGCCGATGCCAGCGAGCCGGGCGGGGTCACCTGCACCACGCGGAAGTTCTCGTCTGGGGGACGTCCGCGTCCAGCCGCCAGCCCAAGCCCGTATGGAACCCCGGCGGCCAGAGCGCCGGCTTCTGAGACACCTGGCGCCGGCGGCTGATCGGTACCGACCCCCGAAGGAGACGTTCCATGGAATACCTCGTGACAATGACCACCCGAGTACCCGAAGGAACATCGGAAGCCGAGGTGGACGAGATTCGGGCCCGTGAGTCCGCGCACACCCGCGAACTCGCCGCCCAGGGACGCGTGCTGCGCCTGTGGCGTCCCCCTCTGGGGCCCGGCGAGTGGCGGACGATCGGGCTGTTCGCCGCGGACGGACCCGATGACCTCGAGCGGACACTGGCGTCCATGCCGCTGCGGGTTTGGCGAACCGACGAGCCCACCGCCCTCGGCACCCATGCCAACGACCCCGGGAAAGGCACCGTGCCACTCGCGGCGGACGACGGGGAATACCTGGTCATATTCAACGTGGCCATACCGGAAGATGCGGGTCCGCCGGCCGTTGCGGAGATGGAAGCCGGTGAGGCGCGGCGTGCACAGGAGTTGGCCGCGGCAGGCCGGCTCGTCCGCTTGTGGACATCGCCCGTATCTGGCCGCAACCCCAGTCTCTGGCAAGCGCCCACCGCCGACGTGCTCCAGAAGGACTTGGCATCGCTGCCGATGACGGCGGCCGAATGGCTGACCATCGAGACCGTTCCGCTGACCAGGCACCCCAGCGATCCCGCGACGATCAAGCAAGATTAGGGCTCACTCGGCGATGAGCAGGACGAGCCCGCCGTTCGGCGGACAGTTATTCGGATCATGATGACTCCTCGCGCTGAGAGCCGGCCGCAAGGGCGGGACGAGGCCTGACGATCCCGTCCCGCCCTGATTGGGGTGTCTCAGCGGGCTGGTGTCACAGCAGTCACGAGCCGACGCTCAGAGCGAAGACGTGTATCGACGAATTCTGCGGCAACTGCACGCCGGAGACGGTCTTGCCCGGCGTGAGCCGCACGCTGTTGTAGTAGATGTCGTATTGGCTGCCCTGGTTGGCCGGCCCGGACGGGGTGTTGCGGTAGGTGGCGGTGATGACGGGCTGGGCGCCGAACTGGGTCGGGGTGCCGGTGAGCCAGTTCGGGAAGCCGAGGCTTCCGGTCGAGGTGGTTCCGTCGGTGTAGTAGATGGTGACGGTGCCGGACGGCGCGCCGATGCCGCTTCCGAGAAAGGCCACGGCTGTGCCGGTGCCGGAGAGCGGGATGATCTGGCCGTCGCCGGCGGTGTTGTCGTTGGTTCCGGCGGCGGCGCCGGGCCAGGTGAAGGTGGTGTTGTTGTAGGTCAGCTTCGCACCGGGGGTCACGCCGACCGCCGCCAGCGCCTGCGCGGAGAAGCTGTCGCCGTAGCCGTCGAAGTCGCCCGGTCCCGGTGCCGAGTCGTCGGTGACGCCGACGTTGTCGAACGTCGCCGCCAGGCTGGGGAAGGCTACCGGCAGGGACAGGGTGGCATCGGAAGCGCCGGGCCCCTTGGGGTATGACACCGACACCGAGCTGGTCTGGACTCCGGTGGCCGCGTTCGCGGGAACGTTCACCGTCCATGAAGCGCTCGCCGTGGCACCGGCGGCGATCGAGCCGATGGTCGCCGTCGCGGCGGGGGTCGTCCAGCCGGAGGGCAGCGCCACAGTCGCGGTGACCCCGGTCATCGTGGTCGTACCGGGGTTGGTGACCGACGCGGTCACCGTGACCGATCCGCCCTGGGTCGCGTAACCGCTGCCCGCGGCGAGAGACACCGACGGGGCGACGCCCACGGTGCCGGTGGTGAAGGTGCCCTTGGCGTCGGCGACTCCGGGGCCGCCCTTGCCGGTGATGGTGAAGGTGGTGTTCTTCGAGGTGGTCGGGACGCCCGTGATGCCGCCGGTGTCGGGGTTGAGGGTCAGGCCCGCGGGTAGCGAGCCGGTGGTCACGGTGTAGCGGACCGTTCCGGGGCTGTTGGTGGCCACCTTCGCCTCGTACAGCTTCCCCGCGCTCGGTGCGGGAAGGCCGGTCGTGGTGAACGCCGGGGTCGGGGCGGTGACGGTCTGCGCGGGGCCGACGGGATTGCCGGAGGCGTCGAGCTGTTGCAGTGACCAGACCTTGCCGGACGTGACGACGCTCAGGTGCCAGTGCGTCGACTGATCCCGCATCAGCGCACGTTCATCGGCGGTGAAGGCACCGAGGTTACGTGCGGTCTCCCACTGCTTGGCGGCGTCGAGCAATGCGGAGGTCTGAGATCCGGAGCTCAGGTCGGACACCGAGGTCTGGAACCCTGCTCCGGCGTTGAGGCCGGCACCGCGGGCCAGGTCGTCCTCCACCGTCTGCAGGCTGTTGTCCAAGGAGATCCAGCCGAGCATGCCGGGCAGGTAGTTGGCCTGGTAGTAGGCATTGTTGATGAACACCTGGTTCATGCTGGTCGAGCCGACCTCGCCCCAGCTGGCCCGGGACAGGCCGTCCCAGATGTTCGAGCCCATGCGGCTGGTCTCGGAGATGAAGCCGTCCTTGGCCGTCTGCTGCCGGAAGGTGTCGTTGACCAGGGTGGCCATGCCGTACGGCCCCAAGCCGGCCTGCGAGGCCGACTCCAGGCCGTCGAACGACATCGCCTTGATCCCGGTGGTGTTCCACATGCCGGCGAAGCGCGAGGCGATGCCGTTGATGATGTTCAGGTCGCCCAAGGCCCCGCCGTACTCGTTCTGCAGGATGCGTGACGCCCTCGCCCCGCCGGCGTGGGCGGCGGCCTTGGTTCCCCAGCTGCCCCGGCCCAGGCCCGTGACCACGCACTGCCCGTCGACCATGCTGGACGAGCCGTAGCTGAAGAGCTCGTCGTCCACCGAGAGCATCGCGCCGGCGACGCCGGCGGCCAGCGGTGCGCAGCTCGTGAGGTACGCGGTGGTACTCCCGGCGCTCAGGCTCTGCGCCAGCGTGGCGGACAGACCGCGGGCCAGGTCGGCACTCGGGGTCGGTGTGACGTAGGGGTCGTTCGTGTCGATGAAGTCGGACAGCGTGTGTGTCCCGACTTGTACGCCGTCGGCGTTGGCCTTGCTGACCAGAGCCTTGGCCGCACCATCGCTGCCCCCGAATGCGCTGTCGAACTGGTAATGGCCGGCGGACTGCCACGGGCCCTCGGCGTTCGGCAGCGAGTAGATCACGGTGATCCCCGCCGCCTTGGCGTAGGCGGCCGCCTTGTCCACGTCGCCGGTGTTCAAGTCGGACAGCACCAGGAACGATTGGGACGTGGCCTGTGCGACCTTCTGCCACTGCCCGTCGATCGTCGGATACGGCAGCCCTTGATTGGCGGCTATCGCAGACAGGACCGTGGGTGCCATGTCCGGCGTGGTGCCGAACAGCGCGACACTCGACCCGACAACAGAACCCTGACTGCCCGGCAACGGCCCCTCCGGAGTCGGGTAGTCGGGGCCGCCGTTGTAGCTGGCCTGGCGGTCACGCTGCTTGGTGTAGTCGAAGGTGAAGGCGCGCAGCAGCGTCCCCCAGGGGGTGCGGGCACCCACGCTCCACTCCTCCAGCCCATTCGGCGAGACCTGGAGGTTGGACGGGTCGGAGGCGACCTCGTTCTGCCAGCCGATGGGGGTGTTCACCTCCTCACGCGGCCAGCCGCCCTCGGTGCGATCGGTGAGCGGCTTCATCCCGACCGCGAAGCCGTTGTCCCGCACGATGCCGACGGCCTCGCCGAGCGTCTGGGTGATGGTGGTCGGCAGCGGACCCCACAACAAGGTCTGCAGGTCCCCGCCGCTCGGCGCCACGGCCTTGGTGACAGTGAACGTGGAGTACGTCGCCTTGTCCTGCACCGTGACATCCACCTCGAAGCCACCGCTGCCCGTGAAGCGGAGCGTGTTGCCGGCGAGGGTCAGCTTGGTCGGCTGCACCTGCTTTCCGCTGACCATCAGACTGACCAGCGACGCAGTACCGTGTCCGGCCGCGATGTAGTTCTTCCCGGTCCGTTCGTCGGTCAAGGCGGTGACCTGGCCGGCGCGGCTCAGGCCCACATGGAGGTACCCGGCGTCGACCACGCAACCCCCGGAGCCGTCGGATCCGACGGCTCCGTACTGAGGGCTGGCGCCGTAGGCGAAGGTCCCGGTTGCCGCCAAGGCGGTGGACAACACGGCCGTCACGGTGACTCTGAATCTTGTTCTATAGGTTCTGGATGCAGGTGCCATGGTGCTTCCTCTCATTGATGAGTAGTGCGCGACGCCCCTGTAAACCTCGTGTCGTCACATCTCGACCACCGTCCTGTTCTTACGAGCGCGTTCCGCGGCGAACACGACGCGATGGCTGGCCAAGCTGGTCTCGATGCCGGAGACGATCAGCTCGGGGCGGCCGCGGTGCAGCGCGTCGAGGAAGGCGTTGAACATCGCCTCGTCGCCTCCGGCGTGTCCCTCGGCGGCCGAGGAACCGTCCAGAGACGTGTCGTGGACGGTGCGGGTCTCAGTGTGGAAGTCGTAGATCTCGATGAACCTGCCGTCGCCGGTCAGCTGGCCGCGGGTGCCGAAGACCTTGGTGTGGCGGTTCTCCAGCGGGGTGAACGCGGCCAGGGTGAAGGAGGCGGTGGCGCCGTCGTCGAACTCCAGGTTCACCACCTGGTGGTCCACGACGTCGTTGTCGCTGTGATAGACGCAGCGGCCGTAGGGCCCGTGGGCCAGCGCCGCACTCACTCCTTCCTCCGACAGATCGCCTTCGGCCATGATCCGGGCGAAGTACTGCTTGGTGCCGCCGTTGCGAAGCCCTCCGCGGTACAGCGTTGTGGCCGAGTACTGGCACGTGTCCTGCAACGGGCAGGTGAGGCAACGATCGGTGGCCCCCTCCGGGGCCCGCTCGGGGCGGAAATGGGTCAGCGAGCCGAACGAGCTGACCCGCGCGACCGTCCGGCCCACGACGTCGGTGATCCAGTCGATGTCGTGGCAGGACTTGGCCAGCAGCAGCGGGGAGGATTCGTCCTCCCGCCGCCAGTTGCCGCGGACGAAGGAGTGCGCGAAGTGGTAGTAGCCGACCGGCTCCAGGTGCTGGAGCGCGACGATGTCTCCGATCCCGCCCTCCCGTATCAGCTGCTTGAGCTTGACGGAATAGGGGGTGTAGCGCATGACGTGTGCCACGGCCATCGCGGTGCCGTTGCGCCGTCTCGCCTCCGCGATCGCCTCGCAGTCGGCCTCGGTGGTGGCGATCGGCTTCTCCAGCAGGATCTGGTAGCCGAGATCCGCCAACGCCACCGCTACGGCGACGTGTTCGGCGTCCGGAACCGCGATCACCGCCACGTCGGCGATCCGGGGCCGCTCGAGCAGGTCACGCCAGTGTCCGAAGGTGTGGTCGGGGGCGACTCGGTGTTTGGTGGCGAACGCTTTGCGGACCAGGTCGCGCGGTTCGGCGACGGCGACCACGCGGGCGATGCCCGGACGCGTCGCGGCGATGTCGGCGTAGCCGGCGCCGCGGGCTCCGGCGCCGAGGATCGCCAGCGTCAGCGGACGGTCGAGGGCGGCGCTCATCTCGCCGGTGATGAAGGCGTCAGGCTCGGTGACGCTGTTGGGGTTCACAAGCTGCTCCCGTGATGGTGATGTGGTGCGTCAGGGCAGGACCGACCAGCGCGCGGCGGGAACCGCGCGCCGTGCGAGGGCTCTCACCCCTTGGTCGCCCCTCCGGTCAGGCCCTTGACGAAGTGCTTCTGGAAGGCCAGATAGAACAGGAGGATGGGCACAGTGGCCAGGAACATCAGCGCGAAGACCGCGCCGAAGTCGCTTTGGTGCTCGCCGATCGCGCGGTAGATGCCGACGGTGACGGTCGTGCCGTTGGCCGGGCCCAGGATGATCAGAGGGTTGAGGAAGTCGTTCCAGATCCACACGCCCAGGAAGATCAGGACGCTGGCCGAGGCCGGCCGCAGCAGCGGGAACACCACCTTCCAGAAGGTCCGGAAGCGTCCGGAGCCGTCCAGGGCGGCGGCCTCCTCCAGCTCGATCGGGATGGACTTCACGAAGCCGGTGAAGACGAAGACCCCGAACGGGACGTAGTAGCCGACGTCGACCAGCACCAGGCCGGGAATGGTGGTCATCAGCCCCAGCGAGCGCAGGACCTCGGTGACCGGCTCCAGGATGACCGGCGGCGGGATCATCAGGCCGCACAGCAGCACCGCGAGTGTCGCCTTTGCCCACCGGCTGTGGGACCTCGCCAGGTAGTGGCCGAGCATCGCCGAGACCACGGTCAGGATCGTGATGGAGATCGCGGTGACCTCGACGCTGTTGATCAGGCCGTACCAGAAGAGGCGGTCCGGCCGGGAGAGGACCTGGTGGATCGAGGCCAGTGTCGGCGGGACGGGGGGGCTCACCGGGTGGGCGGTGATGTCCTGGCCGCGCTTGAAGACGTTGACGAGAACCAGATACAGCGGCAGGAAGAACACGGCGGTCACGAAGGTGGCGGCGACCGGCCGGAACCACGATGTCGCACGCGGCGTCCGTATGATGTCCGGGATTGTCACAGCGTGACCTCCCGTCGCTGCAGGACGCGCAGCGCCGCGACCGACAGCACCGCGATGATCGCCAGCATCGCGGTCGCCATGGCCGCGCCGTAGCCGATGTGGTTGCCGGTGAAGGTGGTCTGCACGACCTGGAAGGCGATGGTGGCGGTGGTTCCGTTGCCGGGGCCGCCGTTGGTGATCACCTGGATCTGGTCGTAGGCCTTGAAGCCGGTGATCAGCAGCATGATCGTGTTGATGGTCACGGCCGGGGCCAGCATCGGCCAGGTGACGTGCCGGAACCGGGCCAGCCGGCCGGCGCCGTCCATCTCGGCGGCCTCCAGCATCTCGGGGGAAACGCCTGCCAGACCGGCCAGGTAGACCACGACGCAGAATCCCAGGACCTGCCAGGTGATGATGAACGCCACCGAGTACAGGGCGAGGTTGGGATCGGACAGCCAGCCGGGCGGATGGGCGATGCCCAGGCTGTGGAGCGCGGAGTCCAGCAATCCGTCATCGGACAGGATCGCCTCCCAGATCACCGAGACCACCACCGACGACAGCACGACCGGAGTGAAGAACACGCTGCGCAGCGCGTTGTACAGCCGGCCCCGCCGATCCAGCATCTGGGCTATGGCAAGACCCAGGACGTTGGCCACGACGGTCACGATGACCGTGAGGATCACGGTGTTCTTCAACGCGCCCGTGAAGTCGGCGTCGCCGAACAGCCTGGTGTAGTTCCGCAGCCCGACCCACTTCGTCGGCGGGTTGGCGGGATTCTGGTTGGTGAAGCTGGTCCGAACCGTCAAGGCGATCGGGATCAGGACGAAGACCAGGAAGACGACCAGGCCCGGCGCGCCGAAGGTCAGAAAATGAAACACCCCGGAGAGTGCTCTGGACCGTCGCTGTCGGCCCGGCGGGGACCGGCGTTCCGCCACCCCCTTCCGTGTTCCGGTGTCGGCGCCGTCATTCGGCGCGATCGTCGCAGCCATGTTTCGTCTCTTCCTATACGGAGTCTTCTTCAGCAGGGGTCTGGTGCCTCCTGCGCGTGCCGGCGGCTACTGGCTCGCCTTGGCCCATTCGTCGTCCAGGAACGACGCGAACTGATCGGCGCTCTTCTTGCCGTCGATCAGGTCGGCGACCCCCGAGGCGGCCTTGTCCGGCACCCCTGCGGGCAGGGAGCCGTCGCCGGTCTCGATGGAGAAGGCGTTCACGATCGCGTTCTGCTTCACCGCCTGCTGATACAGGTTCAAGGTCTCGGTGTAGACCGGGCCCATGCCGGTCGGCGGGGTGTAGTCCTTCAACGCGATGATCGAGCCGTCGGTCTTCACCGAGGCGTCCAGCGACGTCTTGTCCAGCATGAACGCCAACGCCCACTTCTTGGCCAGCGCGACATCGGGGGCCTTCGACGACACACTCATGCCGCCGCCGGTGTACGCCGGGACGACCAGCGAACCGTCGTCGGAGGGCCATGCAAAGACGCCGACGTCGAACGACGGCGGCTTGGCGTCGGCCGACGCGGCGAACCACGAACCCATCGGATACATCGCACCCTTGTTGTCCCGGAACGCCTGCTCGTCATCGGCGTAGGAACGCGACAGCCCGGCAGTGTCGATGTAGCCGTCCTTGGCCAGGTCCGACACCTTCTGCGCGGCCTTGACGAAGGCCGGGTCCTTGAAGCTCTTCGTCCCGGCGGCCTTCTGAGCCAGGAAGTCCGGGTCCTGCTTGTAGGTGTCGGTTGCCACCGCGCCGATCAGCGGATACATGTCGGCCCAGGTGTCCTTGCCCCCGCCGCCCACCACGAACGGGTTCACGCCCTTGGCCTTCAGCTTCGCGCTGTCGTCCAGGAGGTCTTGATACGTCTTCGGCGGAGCTGCGATCCCGACCGCGGCGAAATCGGACTTGTTGTAGTACACCAACGGCGTGGGCTGCGTGTCGTACGGCAGCTGGTAGATCTTGCCGCCGATCGGATTGGAATGCGGCGAGATGAAGTCCGACAACTCCGCATCCGTCCACGGCGCCAACTGCCCGGCCTGCGCGAACCCGTTCGGAGACACCGCGATCATGATGTCCGGAAGCTGACCGGACGCCGCCAGCTGCTTGGCGTAACCAGCCCGATCCGCACTCGGCGCGACCAGCTTCTTGATCGTCACACCCGGAACCTGGGCACTGGCCCGAGCGATCGCGTCGTCCCAGTACTTGGCCGTGAGGTTGGGTGTTTCGAAGGTCAGGAACGTCAGCGTGATGTTCCCCTTGGGGCCGCTCGACGAGGCCCCGCTACCGCCTCCGGCCGCGCAGCCGGACAGCGCGAGCGCCGCCACTGCCACAGTCGTGACCGCTATCGCTTTCGTACGCACAGTTTTCCTTCCCAACCCGCTGTGGGGCCTGAACTCATCGTCAAGGGGTGCTCCGCACACGTGAGGGGGTCGCCCAACCGCGGATATTTTTTTCAGTCACTGACTGAAATAATGAGGTAGAGTGAGTGTCCAAGCGCACCGGAGGGTTGTCAAGAGGATGGTGGGAGCTCGTGGAAAGACCGATTGGAGGCGACCGGTCGCTGCTCCAGAAGATCAACACCGTGGCGGTGCTGCGCGCACTGCACGCCGCTGAGCAGCTGACCCTGCGCGATCTCGCGGCCACCGCCGGCGTCTCGCGCAACACCGCCGAGGACGCCGCGACCGCGCTGGTCGAGGCCGGCCTCGCGCAGGAGGTCCGGCCCGAAGCCGACGACCAGCGGCGCGTCGGCCGCCCGGCCAAGGTCTACCGGTTCCGCGCCGACCTCGGATACGTGGTCGGCGTCGATCTGGCCGTCCATGAGGTCAATGTGCTCGCCACGGACTTGCGCGGCATCGAACGCGCCCGGTTCAGCAGACCTCTGGATCCGCAGGCCGGCGCCGAGGATCGCAGTGCCGCAGCCCGCGAAGCACTGTTGCGCGCGATCGGCGCCGGATCGATCCGCCCGGCCGACGTCCTGGCCGTCGGCGTGGCCACGACCGGCATCGTCGACCGCACCGGACGCGTCGCCCGCAGCACCCGGCTGCCGCAGATCCAGGGCCGCGACCTCGCCGAAGACCTCGCGGTACTTCCCGGCGTGCCCGTTCTCGTCGGCAACGACGCCCGGCTGTTCACCCTTGCCGAACGCTGGCTCGGCACCGCACGCGGCACCGACGACTTCGTCCACATCGTGGCCGGCCGCCACATCACCGCCAGCGTCTTCCTCAACGGACGGCTGCTGACCGGCACCAACGGCGCCGCGGGCGAGATCGGCGTACTGCCCGAGTCCCGCTGGGACACCGCGCTCCAGACCATGGCGGCCTGGCCCCACGACCCGGCGGCCACGGTCGCCGCGGCGGCGGCCGGCGACGCCGAGGCCGCGGCGCGCATCGACGAACTCGCCGACCACCTGGCCACCGGCGTCGCAGCCGTCGTGCTCTCCGTCGACCCCGAACGCGTCATCCTCGCCGGCGGCCTCAGCCGCGCCGGGCAGACCCTCCTGGTCCCCCTCCAGCGCCACCTCGACGCGAAAACCGTCTTCCCCGTTCCGATCCACACCTCGACGCTCGACCACGACGCGGTCTCACTCGGCGCCGTGCGGCTGGCCCTGGACCATGTAGAGAGCACTTTGTTCGACACCGAGTCCGTGCGTCCGGCCTCCGCGGTCACGACCTGAGCGAGGGTGCCGAGGCACGCTGCGGGACCCGGTTCGGGCGGAGAGACGCGTCCAGACCCGCCCGACCGGCGCCAACCCGATCCGCTGTGCCGGGATGCGGCTTCTCAGGTGAGCGACAGCCCTTCGGGACCGGGGGTAATCGTCCGCTGCTTGCCGCGCTGGACAATGCCTGTGAGCTTCGCGCTGACTCTTCTGGGCGTCGTCGAGTCCCGCAACGCGGCGGTGGTGCCATCGGGCATGTAGCCGAACAGGTCGGTGACGATGACGTCGGAGAAGTTCCCACCGGGCAACGCGTTGAAGGCCTGCAAGCCGTTGGGCGAACCGATGATCCCGAGGTAGCGGGTCGCCGCGTCGGATTGGTGCTTCGCCGGCCCGAAATGACCGCTCGAACCCGGCGGCCAACTCGGCCAACCGCATCGCTCCCAGCATCTCGCTGGCGACCCGCACAGGCGCGGAGGTCTCCGACGCGCTGAAGTACTTCGCCGAACGCCTGACCGCCACGTTCGTCTACGCCGGCGTCGAGGTCGAGGCCGCCGGGCTGTTCGACAGGGCCCGTGGACGGCAGATCGCCGGACGCTTCACCGTCCTACCCGCCTCCCCGTTCGCCTACGGCACCGCCGAGCAGTGCCACGCCTGGCACGCACTGCTCGCCACCTCGGAAGGCACGCTGCGGCTTCGTGACTATGTCCCCGGCAGCCTTTCCCAGCTCGTGCGCGGCGCGGCCATCCTCGCGATCGACACCGGCGCCGAGAAGATCACCAACGATCTGCTCGACCTGGTGCCGATCGACTACGCCGCCGAACGTGCCTCGGCCCGGCCAAGGCACGACCCCGGGCCCTGGACGAGGCGGCCGCGCTATGAGTCCGGTCCCGCTGCCCCGGCGCCTGCCGATCGCCGTCGGCCCGGCGCATCACGAGACCGCCGCCTTTGCCTGATGCACCCGCGAACACGCGAGTTCTACATCGACCGCGAACGCGTGGTACGGGAAGGGATTGCTCACCTGCGCACCGCGTGGGCCGCGCATCCGAAGGATCAGCCGCTGACCGACCTCATCGCCGAATTCATCGCCCGCGATGAGGAATTCGCACGACTGTGGAACGAGGGCGACGTCAAGCTCAACGGCCGCGGGCGCAAGGCGATACGGCATCCCGAGGTCGGGTTGCCCGCCGTGAACTTCGAAACGCTGACACCGCTTCAGGACTCCGACCAGCTGCTGGTGATCTACCGCGCCGCGGACGATGAGAGTCAGTCAGCGTTGGACCGCTTGAGTGCAGTGAGCAGGAATCCCTGAACAACAAAACAGCCCATAGGCCATACCGCGGCCGTAGAATCGCCGCCGAACGGGAAAGCGGCCAGTTGTAAGGGCTGCACAGTGCAAAGCGAACT
Source organism: Catenulispora sp. MAP12-49 (assembly GCF_041262705.1). Classification (NCBI taxonomy): domain Bacteria; kingdom Bacillati; phylum Actinomycetota; class Actinomycetes; order Catenulisporales; family Catenulisporaceae; genus Catenulispora; species Catenulispora sp. MAP12-49. The sequence continues at coordinate 163,323 of NZ_JBGCCP010000022.1, forward strand.
CGGCCTATATCGCTGTACCTTAGTCAGGGCAGCGACAAGGAATAGAGATTAAGGTATTATGGACCATATTCCGGACACCGGACACCGGACACCGGACACCGGACACCGGACACCGGACACCGGACACCGGACACCGGACACCGGATCTCGGGTTGTGTCGCGCCCAACGCTGACCGTGGACCGGCGGGTCTTGGCGGTGGCGCGCACCGTGCCCGCCGCCCGTCGGGTCTTGGACATGCTTGCCGTGGTCGACGGCGACCGGCGGGTCAGTGTGACGTTCGCCTACGACGCGGGCTCGGCATTCGGCGCACAGGTCCCAGAACTGCTCGCAGCCTCCGGAGCGGACGCTATACCCTTCGACCAAGCTGTTGATGAACCTTGGGATCTGGCCGTCACCGCAAGCGCGAACGGGCCACTGCATCGACTGTCCACCCCGCTCTTCGTGGTCCCGCACGGTGCCGGCCACAGCAGGCGTCTGGCACCCGGCTCGGCGCCGGTGGCGGGCATGTCGCCGGACCAGCTGATGCATGACGGCCGCGTCGTCCCGGCCGTGATCGGCCTGCCGCACCCCGACGACGCGCGCCGACTGGCGGTGCAGTGCCCGCCGGCCGTGGCGCGCGCCGAGGTCATCGGCGATCCGTGCTGGGATCGGCTGTTGGCCAGCGGGCATCGCCGTGCGCGGTATCGGAGCGCGTTCGGTGTCGGTGGTGAGCGGTTGGTCGTCGTGAGCTCGACGTGGGGCCCGGCCTCGTTGTTTGCGCGGCATCCCGATCTGGTCGAACGGCTTACTGCCGAGTTGCCGTGGGACGGCTATCGCGTGGCTTTGGTTTTGCATCCGGCGGTCCGTGCCTGGCATTCCGAGCAGCAGGTTCGTCGCTGGCTGCGTCCGGCCTTGGATCGCGGATTGATGTTGCTGTCCGCGGACGATGAGTGGCGTGCGGCTCTGGTGGCCGCCGATGCGGTGATCGGCGACCACGGATCTGTGACGCTCTACTCGGCGGCGCTCGGGCGGCCCACCGCGTTGGCCTGTTTCGGCTGGGAGGAGATCGCCCCCGACACGCCGATGGCCGCGTTGACCGGGACGGCTCTCGGCTTCGCCGCGGAGAAGCCGGTCTGGCCGCAGGTCGAGGCGCTCGTCGAAGCCGCTGGTCGTCGTGCCGCGTCCAAGCAGGCCGAGGCTTTGGCAGCGCGTTCCTTCGACCATCAGGGCCGCTCACTGAATCGGATCGCCACGATCGCCTACCGCCTCATGGACCTGCCGATCCTGAAGCGGGCCCCGGAGGCGACGGCCGTCCCGCTGCCCTGGCGGTCCGAGTCGGCGCCGACGTCCTGGTACTTCCAGGCCGAGATCGACCGGGACGAGGTGGCGATCCTCAGATGGCCGGCTCCCTGGTCCCAGCCTGCTGCCGGAGCGGGTGGGGCCCGGCTGATGGCGGATCTCTGCGATCCGAACCCCCGGCTGGTCCGTACGGCGACGGTGTTGATCCAGCATGCGGCCGATGCGGGCCCGGACGCCGATCTCGCGGAGTTCCCTGCCGCCTACGTACGCGCCGTCATCCGTCCCGGCCGCCTGCTCCTCAACCTGCGTGGTCAGGGGACGTTCGAAGCCGTGACCGAGCACCTGGGGGGCGGCTTCGACCCCTGCGTCATCGCCGCCGCGGTCCACGCGGAGGTGTTTCAGGCGCGTCGGCCGCTCCGTGAGACTCTTCGGGTCTCGGTCAACGGCCTGACAGCGACAGTCCCCGTACGTGCAACATCTTCGCCGTCTCCATATCCTGCGACATGAGCTGATCGCGCAGGAATGGCATGGCTTGCTGGGCGGAGACCGCGGCGCCGGCACCATCGTCGATGTTCAGCTGGGCCTCGGCCAGGTCGAGCCACAGTCGGCCGTGCAGCCGGTCGTCTCGCTCACCGACCCGGTGCAGCGCGTCCTGCAGGATCGGGACCGCCTGATCGGATTTCCCGGAGCGGGTGAGCGCCCGGCCCATCAGCTGCGATGTGAGCACTGCGCCACGGTCGTTGTTGATCCCCTCGTGCCCGCGCCGAGCCTGCTCGAAGAGCTTGTAGGCCTTATCGGGTTCGCCCTTGTCCAGCGCGACGAGTCCGACGAACTCCTCTACCGAAGCCTTCAGCTTCTCGTCACGGATCTGTTCTTCGCGATCTGTGCTGACGGGTAGATGCGCGACAAGTGCTCTGGCTGTGTCGACCTGTTCCTGGGCTTCGTCAAGCTGGCCGGATTCCCGCAACGCGCGCGAAAGCAGGCACCGCATCCTGGCTTCGTACCGCTTGTTACCGCTTTGATGGGCCGCAGTGATCGCGAGTCGGTACACGTCGAAGAACGCCATACCTGGGCGGCGGTTGACGAAGTAGGTCTGCATCGCCTCAGCCATCTGGACCACGAGGTCGTACTTCTGCTCAAGGAACGCCTCGTTGATGAGCCAGACCAGCCGGTCTTCGTGTTGTCCCACCCACGTCAGCGCAGCCGACGATGAGGTGAACGGATTCGCGGCCCGGTCAAGAGACAAGGACGCCAACCGGAGCGGGCTGTTGCGGGAGGTGGCCGCGTCAGCGTGCTGAAGCGTGGTCGCGTACCAGTCGCGAAGGGTCTCCCGCGCCGACTCCAGGCGGGCGATTGAGTACTCCCCCGCGCCCTGAAGCAGTTCCCGGGCATGCATCCGGATCACATGGTTGGCCGCCAGATCCGGTCCGGACAACGCCGCGTCGAGCAGGTAGCGCTTCTTCAGTTCCAGAAGCGCCCGCCGTGTCGACGTCCCCAGCCCCGAGTTCTCCTCCAGCCAGGCAGCCCCGAATGCCGGTCCCTGGTCGGGCAACAGGCCCAGCGTCCGATAGGCCCGCTGTGCGTCGGGGGAAAGCCGCGCGTAGGACTCGTCGAACACTCTCATCGTGCCCGCGCCGACAGAACGCAGCTCGTCCATCTCCGCGGAACCGTCCGCCAGCCGACGGGCCAGGCCGCTCATCGTGCTCCCCGGCTCGCCTACCAAAATCCCGGCAGCGATCCACATCACCGCGGGGATACCGGCACAGGCCTTCACCACTTGTTCCAGGGCATCGTCGTCATCGAGCTGGCCGGGACGCAGGACCTGCGCGAAGTACTCCGCCGCGGCAGCCGTCCCGAATCCGCCCAACTCCTGGACCACGGTCCGAGCGCCCAACAACTCGGCGATCTTCTCATCGGCGACGACGACGGCCATGCTCGTCGCCGACACCGGCAGCAGTTGCTCGACCTCGCCCGGCTGCGAAACATGATCGAAGACCACACACAGGCTCCGACCACGTGTGAGCCGGCGCCACCACTCCACGGCCCGCCCCGGCTCCAACGGGATCAGCGACGGCACCAGCCCGATCTGGAAGAGCAGCCGCGCGGCAACCGCACCGGGATCCGCAGGCCCACCAGTCCTCAGCGCCTTCAGGTCCACGTAGTAGATGCCGTCCACGAACTGCTCGGTGTCCGGATGGTGAACCCAGTGCCGGGCCAGCTCGGTCTTGCCGATGTTCGGCTGCCCCGCCAGGTAGAAAAGCTTTGCGATATCCCCGCCGGCGTGCGCGGCATTGACGATCGCCGCCCGCTCCGTCTCACGGTCGGCGAAGATCCTGGGATCCGGCGGATACTCCGGCTCGGCCCGCCGCAACCGGAACTCCGGACCGATGACCTCGGCGTCGATGAGACTCGCCAGCCAGTCACGCAGCAAACCTGCGAGATCCGGTGCGGAATCGACCTGGCGCATCGTCAACAGCGCGAGATCCCGGATGTCAAAGTCGCTGAGCACCCTCTTCCGCTTCAGCAGCTTGGCAGCCGTCGGGTTGTGCGCACTGATCCAGCCCAGCACCGCGTCTCCAGCCGGCTTACCGATGCCCTCCCCCACCCGCTTGGCAAGCGCGCCACCCGCACCGCTCAGCGCCTTGAACCCGGCAGCCACCAACAAGGTCGTCGGTTCCATCGCGGTCCACCTCTCCCCGTCGCCGAGCGATTCCGCATGGTGATCAGAACTCTGATCTTAGTCCGCGTAGAGCACCAGAACACAAACACTGGCTCACCAGGCGCCGACCTCGCCGCCAAGAGCCTTGACCGCGCCACCTTCACCTGGCAGAGCGAGTAGACGTCCGGCTCCATCGGCGGGTCCGCCCCGCCCACCGGCGCCGTCGCCAGTCCGCAGGGGCACCGGTGAGTCCCGCAGAGCGGCACTGCAGACTCTCATCGGGTGCCGAGGGTGAGAAGCAGTACCACCGTCGGTGACGCGCAGTGCTGCGCTGCTACCACAGTGCCGCGCGGCGCCGTGCCGCACCACACGGAACGTGCGCGGCCGGCCCCTCCACCGGAGCAGACCAACAGGTGCAGCATCCATTCGGGTGACCGCGCCACAGGAGAACTCCGCGTGCCGCCGCAGTTCTCCCAGCCCACACCTGCCCCAGCAAGCCCCAGGCATAATCCGCCCCTGATTCACATGGATGGGTGCACTGCGGGGGTCCACGCCTCATCTCCTTTTCTCGAATATGGAAGAGGCCGCGCCCTGGCTATCCCAGTCAGCTGCGAATGCTCCCGTGGAATGGTCGTCGGTGGCGCCAATACAGCCGCACGGAGCTCACTGACTTTACTGGTGGTCGCCGCACAGTCCGCGACGGCGAAGGAGACAGAGAGTCAACACTCGACAAGCGATTCACGGGTCACCCCGGCCGGCACCCTACGGCACGCTACGGGCAGCCAACCCGACCACGAACGGCTACACCCATATAAGTCGGCGGTTCACGAGGGCGATATCCGAAGGAGCACGGCACCCTTCCCCCGGTCAGTCGTGAACTATGTCACTCGCGGACGTCTCGGGTTCCCCGGGCTCCTCGAACGGAGGGGAATCAGCACTTTGACTGCCCGTAACGCCGCCGAGGGGAGTCCAATAGATGGTGACTCTGCCGGGCATTGAGGCATCATCCCCTCCTGTGCCGCTGTGCACGACGACTGTACAGTCCTGATCCTTGGCAACGGGTACCGGCGCGGACCAGGCTCCGCCGTTGTCCGGGTCGCTTTGATTCGTTATGCGAGAGGTGAGCGGAGCCGACACGAGATATGCGACACCGCCGACAGTGATGGTCGCCCTGTGGTACATGTCGGACTCGCGCCAGTAGTTGCCGCCATAGACGTTGTGGAAGGACCTTATCCGTACAGTCAGGAAGCCGTCTCTGTCGGCTTTCCAAGTCCATGGTCCGAAGCCTCGTGCGGCTGTCTCGGAGACTTTGACAGTGGTGCCTGTCAGCGCTCGGAATTGACCCTTCGCCTCGAAGGTCCCGACGACGCTGAGCGTCTTTCCGGTGGCCACGGTCGCGCCGTCGGTGTTCGCGATGACCGCGCCGTTGCCCACGTTGAGGCTGAGGGCCTGGGCGGCGCCGGTGACGGTGACGTCTCCGTTGGCCTGGACGGGACCGTTGGTGGTGAGGGTCCTGGGCGCGGTGGCGGTGCCGATGCTGACGGTGTCGTTGGCCTGGATGGGGCCGTTGGTCGTGAGGGTCCTGTTCGCGGCGACGGTGACGGTGTCGTTGGCTTGGATGGGTCCGTTGGCGATGAGGTTCTTGTTCGTCGCGACGGTGAGGCCCTCGGGGTAGGTGGGGTGTTCCGCGGGCAGGGTGAGGTAGTCCCAGCGGGTCACGTTGGCGCCGGTGTCGTCACTGACAGCGGTTTTCAGTGCGTACGTGATATCGCGGGTGACGGTGATCCCGCCTTCGGCCGGCCAGCGGGAGCCGTTGTATTCGATGCCTGAAATCAACTGTCCGTCGGCATAGAGCTGGTGGTATTCGCCGTCGTAGTGCGCCCATCTGAGGTAGAAGCCGGTGGTGGCGGTGGTGAGGGTGACGGGGGTGGATTGGTCGGCGCCGCCGGCCCGGAGGGCGACGAGGTTGCGGCCGACGCCTTCGGGCTGGGTCATGGCCGGGGGGCGGTAGGAGTACTTGGCGACGGGCTGGTGCATGCGGCGTTCCTGGAATGTGTCCTTGTCGGCGGTGGTGCCGGAGTTCTCCAGGATGTGGATGGTGGCGATACCCGGTTCGCGGTTGATGGGGATGCCGCTCAGGTGCAGATGCAGGCCCCTGGTGGTGATCTCGATGGGATCGGCCTGGCCTTGGGCGGGGGTGAGGGTGAACGCCTTGGTCTGGGCGACGTACAACGGGGTGGCGGCCGTCGACCTGGTTTCGACGGGCGTACCGGTGGTGGCGGCGCGGGTTCCGGGGGCCGGGAACATGGTGGTCTCGGTGGCTGGGACCAGGACCACGACATCGTCTTGGGGGGCGACGGTGCTCCAGTCTCCCTGCCAGGTGTCGGCGGGGACGACGTGGGGGGCGATGCTGTCGGGATTGGCAGTGAGGTCCTGGGCGCTTTCCCCGATGGGAAGCAGGATCTGGATGCTGTGGCAGTAGACGGCTTGCGTGGAGGTGTTGGTGACAAGAATGTCCAGGGCGCCGTGTGCCACGGTGCCGTCGGGGTCCGGGGAGCTGGCGGACAAGGGATGGGGGGTGGTGCTGACGGCGTATTCCAGCAGTGGCTTGAGATCCGTGTCGGCGACGTCGGCGGTCATGGCCTCGGCCCCTTTCGTGGTGGGTGCGGGCTGGTTGTGGGCGGGGGTTTGTGACACAGCGCTTCCTCACTCACCGCGTTTCGTCGGGATGGGGGCGAAGTTGCAGGGCGCCGGCGCGCAGGGCGGGGGCGGGTTGAGGACGCAGCGGTTGGTCGTCGGCCGGTTCGACGTCCAGGTCGGTGGCGTTCCAGAAACCGCCCTCCAGGAAGCGTGTCTCGGGTCTGGCCCACGTCCAAGCGCCGTGGCGGTCGGACGGCAGGGGTAGTTGGATGGCCGGTTCACCGGAGCGAACCCTGTCGTCTTCCACCGGCGCGTCGGTGGTCAGGATCGGGTTGAGGTGGAAGGTGACCGCGAGGTTGGCCATAGCTGGGGCGGTGATGTGGGCCGGCAGCTTCAGGGTCGCTGTGGGCAGGATGTCCGTGGTGGCGTGGACGGTGGCGTGCGGGTCCGCCAGCAGGCTGAGATAGGCGGTATCGGTTGCGGTGGGCTCGGTGCCCACAGGTTGGGCCGGCAGGGTCAAGACGGCGCCGGCGCCGATGGGGGCGAGGCTGGAGCCGGGGGTGCCGATGGGGTCGTCGGGAAGTTCGTCGGCATCCAGGACGGTGTACATCGTGGTGTAGTCCTGGTCGCGGAAGTAGCCGATCAGGCCGTCGGAGAGCTGGTCGCGCTGGCCCAGGCGGATCGGGAACCGGTAGGCGGGGTAGGCGGGGTCGACCGGTTGGAGCAGGTTGGGCCAGTGCGGGTCGGTGTGAGGCGGGCCGTCCAGGGCCAGGCTCACATGCGCACGGATCAGCGCGAGCGGGCGGCCGAGCAGGCTGCCCGGGCCGGAGGCGGCCGGCTCGCTGGTCGGGGTGATGGTGGTCAGGGTGCGGTCGATCACGGCCAGCAGTGCGTCCAGGGCCGCCGGTCCCCGGTCGGGGTCGTCGCCCGGCGCGATCAGCGCGCTGACGAAGCCGAGCAGGTGCGGGTGGTCGGCCAGGGCCAGCTGGTGGTCGTAGCCGGAGTCGGGGGCGTGGGGCAGCTGATGCCAGGTCAGGCGGGGGCTGCCGTCGGACAGGACGGTGGAGCGGAGCCGGCCCAGTGGGGTGCCGTCGGGGGCATAGCACAGCAACGCGCGGTCCAGGTAGTGGGGCAGAAGCCAGCCGCAGACGGGGGTCGCGGTGTGGCGGGGCGCCTGGTCCAGCGGGGTGTCGTCGGCGGTGTCCAGGAAGGTGAGGCAGGTACGGGCCGGTTGGGCCAAGCGCGGGGTGAGCTGGATGAAGCGCTGGGTGTTCGACGGCTCCACGGTGATCGGCCGGCTCTGCTGGTCGTAAGTGGGCCTGAGGTGGGCAGGACGTACGGGTTCGAAGGTGAGGTAGTCGCTGCCGGGGGCGTCGGGATCCTCCCCCTCGGCGGCGGCGGTGGGCCGGGCCGGGATGTGGACGGCGGGCAGCGCACGGCCGAAGCGGTCGACGATCATCAATCGGCGGATCGCGAACTGGCCGGTACACAGCTCGTGGAATCGAGTGGGGCCGTATCCGGTGAACGGCCGGGGCAAGGTGCCCGGGTTGGGCGGCTGGCCGCGCAGCCAGGCCGGTTCGAGGTGGCCGCGCAGCGCGTCGGGCACGGTGTGCGGGATCACGGCCTGGTGGTGGTGGCGGGCGTGGATCTGCTCGGTGAACCCGGACAGCGGCTGGCCGATCCGGTCTGCGGCGGCGGCCCGCTCGGCCAAAGCACGCAGGACCGGGGCGTGCGGGCCGGGGTGGTTGGCGGCGTGATCGCGCAGCCGCGCGGCCATGGTGTCGGCAGGGGCCGACGTCAGCCCCTGCCGACCGCGCAGGATGACCGACGGCGGACGTCCGGCGTCCAGACAGTCATAGCTTTCGCCGTTGAAAGCCCACATGGCGGTGCCGGCGGCATCGTGCCAGGGGATGGGGAAGAACTCCGCCTCCCACTGGAAGTACAGCGGCGACCAGGGCTGCGTCCACGGCTCGGTTCCGAAGTGCGGGCCGGTGCCGGCGTGTTCGCCGCGGCGGATCGCGGCCTCCAGGTCCGCGGCCGGGTGGCCGGTGGCCTGGGCCAGCGCGGGCGCGTTGGCGGGGTCCAGGTGGAAGGCCTCGGCCAGCAGCGCGGGCAGCACGCCGGCCAGTCCAGCCGGAGCCGGAAGGTGGGCCGGGGTGTAGAGAGTCGGCGAGCCGGTGAGGATTCCTCCGTCCCAGCGCAGGCCGGTGACGGTATCGGTGGCGGCCCGGCAGGGCAGCGGCGGCTGGCCGGCGTCGGCGTCGCTGGTCCAGGTGCGCTGGAATTTGGCGCCGGCGATGACGACAGTGGGGTCGTTGGGCAGGTAGAAGTCCGGCAGCACGCCACGTTTGAGCTGCCCGTCCATGCCGTGCTCCACCTGGTACCGGGCGATCTCCCGCTCAAGGTCCTGATCGTCCTGGGCCCAGGGGATGTCGGCACGCAGTGCCAGCACTTCGTCCCGGAAGCCGCCGGCCCGGTCCAGTGCGTCGTCAAGGGCTGCTTGGAGGTTGTCGGCGCCGAGTTGATCGGGGATGCGGGGCAGCTGATTGGCCCACCACAGGTCATACACGCGGCGCTGGGCGGCGATCAGCTGCCCGAGAGCCTGGTCGTGGGCCGCTTGGGCGCTGTTGAGGGCGGCCAGAACCCGCTCACCGGCGCGAGCGGCCGCGTCGCGGCCCAAACGCCGGTCGGCGGCCTCGTCCTCGGGGTGTTCCCAGGTCCACACGTGGCCCGCCGGGGTCGGGGTGAACCAGGAGGCGTGGGTCGCGCGGCGCTTCTGGAACTCGCCGTCCGGCTCGTCCAGCGTGTCCAGCAGCCCGGCATTGCAGGCGGCCATGAGCTCGAGCAGCTCGGCGTCGTCCTGCCCGGTCTCGGCGGCTACGGCGGCGTCCAGGGCGGCGGTGGCGTCGGCGATGGTGTGGCCGACCGCGAGCCGGATCGTGTCGGGCCGCTCTGAGCGCGGGGACAGGTTCGGCTGCCACTGAAGTCCCAGTACGGTGCCGTGACACACGGTCCGGGCCAGTGCCGGCCCGCCGGGTACGGACCACTGCAGCTCGGCCGTCAGCTCGGCACGGGCCAGGTCCAGTTCCTCGCCGACCAGGCCGACCAGCGGTGCCAGCGGGTCGGCGGCGGGGTCGCTGTACCAGCCGGCGACCAGGTAGCTCACGGTGTGCTCCTGGCCGGTGTCCAGGTCGCGCAGATCGTCGTGTATTGAGAACACGTCGGTGTTGTAGGGCTGGTAGTCGGCGAAGCCGTCGAGGCCGGGACCCACCGCGGTCAGGAACTGGCCCGGTCCCGGACGCGGCTCGGTCCACGGGTTGTCCAGGTCCGCGCGCCGACCCATACGGGTCAGCGTCCCATCGACCGGATGCAGGTAGGGGATGGCGCCGTCGCGGGCCAGGGTGTCGCTCTCCACCACCCAGGCCTTCCTCCGGGTGCGCGCCGCGGCCCCGGGCGGTCCGGCGTACCGCACCACAAACCATCGATTGGGAACCTTCGGGAAGTCCGGCCCCGCGGCGCCCTGCTCGTGGTGGCCGTGTTTGACGGCGTCGGGCAGCTGCCAGTGCAGATGTACGCCGTTGCTGGCCGGATGCTGCCGGAAGAGCAGGTCCACGTTCGTGAACGGCGGCGGTTCCGGGGAAAGGTTGACGCGGGACAGCGCGTAGTTGGCCTGCCAGCGCTGGAACATCTCCTTGGCCCGGACAGCGTCGTTGACCAGCAGCGCCTCCACGCGGATCGGCACGAGCAGCACCGGATCGATTCCCGACGAAGGGGCGGCTGCGCTGGTGACGGCGCCGGATACGGGGCGAGGGTCGCTCATCGCGGGTCTCCGTTCACATCGGTCGCGGGGGCCGGGTCGGGGTCCGGTACAAGCTTTTGCCGGCGTGGCACATTGATCAGCTGCAGACCGAAGGCGGCCGGGCCGGCCAGCCCGCCGGGCACCGGCTGGCCCACCTCGGTCAGCCGATCGCTGAGCGCCCGCAAGAGTCCGTCGGTGTCACCGGGGCGCAGGTCCAGCACCGATCGGGTGCCGGAGGCGTCCGGGCGCAGCCAGGCGTCCAAGCCGTCGGAGGCGACGGCCGGGAACGTCTCATCCTCCAGCTGCCCGCCGGTGTGTTCCCCGGTCAGGGCCCGCAGATTCAGGTGGAACGGGCCGGTGCCGTCGACGCCGAACGACAGCCCCTCCGGCGGCTCGGCCAGCTCCACCATGTCCGGGACGTCGTCGAACAGGTATATCAGTACGTCGTGGCCCAGAATGTCCCGCCGCAGCACCGCCAGTGCGTCCTCGCCCCGGAAGGGCCGGACGACCAGGTTCGGACATTCGTGGACCAGCGCCGAGCGGATCAGCAGTCCCGCCTTGGGCGCCGGTCCCGGGTCGGCCCAGGGTGCCAGGCGTTGCAGCGCGGCATCCTGGGAGTCGGCGACACCGACACTCAGGGCGCCGTCGCGCAGCGCGGTCAGCCAGCCCGGATCCACGTAGAAGAACCTCAACGATTCCGGCGGCAGCATCCGCTGGTCCGGCACCAGGTGGGCGAACGGGATGCCGGCCAGGAGCTGGCGCCGGGCCAGCCACCCGCCCAGGCCGGGATCCTCGACCTGGACCGCGGCGGCGGCCAGCGCCGGGGAGTCCCGCCCCAGCAGGGCACGCAGCGCCGGTGTGGGAGGAGCCGCTGCGGGCCTGGCCTGGTCGACGGACTGCGCCGCCGCCGCGGTGGGCGAGGCCAGTGCGGCGTCGGCGTCGAGAAGCCGGCCGACCGCTCCGGCCGCGACCAACGCCTCGAAGACGCGCCCGGCCGGGCGGTGGGCGCCGGCCTGCTCCACCGAGAACGACCGGCCGGCCCGGGCGGCGCGCTGCTGGCGCTGGGCGAGCAGCCCGGCCCGGGCGCGGGTCCGGGCCCGCCAGCGCGGCAGCTGCGCGGAGAAGTCGGCGTCGGCCAGGGCCAGGGCCCGGCCCAGCGTCCAGGCCGCCGCCCACGAGGCGTCGAAGACCCCCCACTCGGGCAGGTAGTGCAGCAACTGCCCGGCCCGGGTCCACGTCCCGTCGTCCGGCGCGTCGGGCTGAGCCTGGGCCGGCTGGGCGCAAAAGGGGCCGCGGTACCAAGCGAAAGTGGTATCCCCGGATTCCACGTGGAACGTCACCGGTGTCCAGCCGCCGGCCCACCGATCACGGACTTCCTTGTCCTCTTTGTAGGTCGGGCTTCCGGCCACCACGCCTCCCGGTGGCGGGCCGGGCCAGCGCAGCAGCAGGTCACGCTGCGGTACCGGGCCCATCCGCACCGCGGCACCGCCGGCCCCCTTCGTCAGATACAGCATGTCCCCGATGGCCACCACCGCGTCCACACCGTCGTGCATGTCCGGCGGTAGCTGGGGGAAGGCCTGTGCCAACAGCTGCGGGAACCCGGCCTGCACCTGGTGGGTGTCCAGGTCGTAGCGCAGGTATCGGGCGCCTTTGAAGAACAGCAGCACCACCGGGTCAGGCGTCTGCTCCACGCCGATCCGGTCCACCGCGTCCAGGTCTGTTTGAAAGTCCTCCGGCAGACCCGGAAAACGCTCCGCGATCTCCGCGACCCCTCGCCCGACAGTCGTATCCAGACATTTATCCTGCTTGAACAGCAGCACACTGGTACTCCTGGAATTGCCGACGGCGCAGGCGGCGTCCACATCCCCGCGGAAGAAGTCCGATTCCGCTCCGGTGAAGTACCACCGCTCCGGGGTGTCCGGACCGATCGGAAAGGTCTGTTCCGGATCGGCGTCGGCATGCGGGGCACTGGAGTATTCATCGCCATGGAACAGGCACAGCTTTCCGGATCCTGCCAAGTAGGCCACGTCGGCCAGCCGGGTCTCGGCGGCAGGGCGCCAGGTGAGAGCCGTCGGCAGCGCGGGCTGGTCGGCGAAGAGCAGTTTCGGGACCCGGCCGGCGAAGCCGCCGCCGACGACCGGAAGGTTCTGGAAGGCCCAGCTGTGCAGCGATGCCAGCACCACGCGGCCGGACAGGGTGCCGGCCTCGGCGTCTTCCAGAAGCTTCAAGCAGCCTTCCAAGGACACCAGGTGGGCCTGGTAGCGCCCAGCGCCGGCGGGCAGCCGCCCCGCCATCAGGACCGAGAAGTCTCCCTCGGCCAGCTTCTCGCCGCGCGCCGTGGGCGGCGCGGTCTCCGGCGCCACCCGCCTCACGTGCGCCAGGTACGCCAGCTCCGCCGGCCGCGGGGCCACCGCTGTGAACACCGCCGCCGGAACGGTCACCGTCGCGCACACCTCATCAAGGTCCTGCACCTGCGCGGGCGAGATCACCGGCCCGCGGTAGTCCTCCCGGCCGTCCAGGGCCAGCAGTTCCCGGGCCGTCAGGGCCGAATCCGGTCCGCCGGCCGTGGCTTCGTCGTCGGCGAACACCAGAAGCGCCAGCCACGGCGCGTCCAGGCCCGCGCCGGGCTCCGCCCTGGGGTCGAGGCTGCGCTGCCAGGGAAGCAACGGCTCGCGGAGCGTCACGTGCGGCAGGGTGCCGACGAAGTCCCCGAAGGCCTCCGGGGCCGGGTTCACGGCGTGGACGAGCTCCGGCTGAAGAGTGAACTGCGGGCTGCGCACCTCAAGGCGTTGATTGACGTCGGGTACCAGATCTGCGGGAGCGCCGTCGACCGCTTGCTCGGCGGTGATCGTGTAGTCGCCGGCCGCGATCGCCGGCACCAGGTCGTCGTCCAGGTGGACCAGGAATCCGGGCGCGCTGCGCGTTCCGGGGGCGGCCAGGTCGTGCTCACTCAATTGGGATGCTCCTCACTCGGCCCTGCGGCAGCGGCGCCGCGGGCGACGCCGAACGCCTGCGGCCTTGTCTCATCGCCCGACGCCGGACGCCTCGACTGGCAGCAGCGGGTCGGCCTCCAGGCCGACCTTGTTCACCAGCAGTTGGTAGAAGACCAGCTGCCCGTCGAGTGGCGCCGGGGTCTCAGGGTCGCTCCAGCCGCGGGCCAGGCTGTTCCGCAAAAGGTGGCGGAGTGCGCCGCGGATTCCTGTCACCGCGGTGACACCGGCCCCGGCGGCGCCGGTGTCGGCCGACGGCCCGGACGGCCCCGCATCAGGGCTCAGAGGCAGCACCACCGGTGGCAGGTCCAGGTCCTCGAAGGCCAGGTCCTCCTCACGGATTGCGCCGATCGTCGCGCCGCGGGCCGGAGCGGGCACCACCACGGTCAGGCCGACCGTCCGGTCCAAGGTGACCGGCAAGTCCAGGGCCTCGTCGACGGCCGGGTCGCCCCACAGCGCCGAGGGGGTCCCGTCATTGATCGCCTCGGTCTGCCAGGCCGGCGCGTCGGTGATCCGCTGCCACCGCGCCGGCGCCCCGCGCGCGGCGGTGTTGCGGAACACCTTCACCGTCAGCGCCGAATCGGTCGCCTTCCCGCCCTCCGGGCCCAGCGGCCGCACGGTCAGCTGCGCGTCCCGCACCCCCCTCACCGGTTCGCCGCCGACGAAGGCCACCTTGTTGACCGGCACCACCGTGCGCACGGTGAACGTGAACCCGGCCATGCTCGCCAACCACGGCTCGTCGGAGCGGGCCGCCGGCGCCTGGTGACCGGCCAGCAATCCGTGGGTGGCCGACAGCTCCAACCGGTCGGTGTCAGGCAGCAGTTCGGCTGCGAACCGGTCCCATCCCAGCGGATCAGCCGACGGCTGTCCCTTGCCGAAACTGAAACTGACCTTCACGAAGACGAACTTGGCGGTGATCTTCCCGCCGGTCGGCGGGCCCCACAGGTGCAGACTGGCCGACAACTCCCCGCGCGGCTTGACCAGCCACAGATCCAGCTGCGCGCCGATCGTCACCCCGACCCTGATGTCGAACATCAGCGGCGCCCACTGCACCAGCGCGTGGGCGTAGGCGGTCAGCCAGGCGTGCAGGTTGCCGGCCCGGTAGTCGACCTCCAACGTCCCGCCGGCCATCACCGCGCACGAGGTCAGCGCGAAATACGCCGTACCCTTGACGCTGACGTTCCCCAGCGACCAGGACATGCCCAGGCGCGGCACCTGCGGATAGCCCGACGGCGCCTCGAAGTCGGGGTGGTAGCCGCCCGCGGTGTAGACGAAGTCCCCGGACCGCGGATGCGGACCGAACCACGCCGCCACCGCGAACCCTCCGGTCAGCGCACACGCGGGATCGATCACGTAGGAGTCGACCAACACCGCGGTGGCCACCAATTCCCCGCGGGTGACCCGGTAGACCGCCCGCAGCACCAGCCGCACCTGCGCATAGGCCTTCTTGTCCGGATGGAACGGGAACCGGGCTGCGGCCTGCCCCAGCAGCGCGATCGTCACCTCGTCCCCGGCCTCCACCACCAGCAGCAGCCTGCCGTTGATGAACTCGAAGGAGGAGAAGGAGACCCCGGCGGCGAACCACAGACTGTCCTGCCGCGGACCGACCCACGGCGGCGAGCCGCCGGTCAGCTCCGCCAGCATCTCCATCAACGACTTCCCAGGCGGTGCCCCGGGCAGCGCCGGCGCGGCAACCTGCACCAGCGGGAAGCCGGGCACCTCGTCCTGCTCCGGTATCCGCAAGCTGGAATTGAAACCGAACCCCAGGGCCAGGCCGGTCACCCGGAACGGGGTCGGCCCGAGCTGGAGCCCGCGCAGCTCCCCGTACACGAAGAACGAGGTCACGCCGTCGACAGTCTTCTGATAGGCACCGATCACCTCGACGCTGATCCTCGAGGTCGACACCACCAACCCGCCCTCGACCGACCGCTCGACGCCCTCGGGCAACGAGGTCTTCCGGTCGGTCAGCGATCCGCCGATCCGCAGCGGCGGCCGCGAGAAGTCCACCGACAGTCCGTCCAACCGCGGCCGCTGCACTTGCGGAGTGTCGCCGTTCAACCCCACACCCAGCGCCAGACCCTGCACGCCCAGCGTCAGCCCGGCCGCCCCCAGCGTGGCGTCGAAACACACCCACACCACGCCGGCTTCGAAGACCAACCCCATCCGCGCCACCCGCAGCGGCCCGAGCGACAGCCCCAAATCCACCCAAGCCCCCGACGACGGCCCGCCTGCTCCCGACCCGGGCACCACACCGGCGCCCCACGCAGGTGCGGGAAGCCCCACATCCCCCGAGAAGCCCCTACCGGCAGCACCGACCGGCACCGTCAACACGCCAATGCTGTTCCCCGGCAACACGTAGTCCACCACCAGGACCGCGCCCTTGTTCAGCCCTCCCCCGGCCGGACCGCCCTGCCCGGCGGGTAACACCGGGAACTGCGGCGCTCCGGGAGCGATCGCCGCGACCGCCGCGTTCAGCCCCGCCACCTGCACCGCTGACAGGAGTCCCGAGCAGTACAGCAGGCCCACTCGGTTCAGGCGCAGGTCCGCACTTTCCGGTAGCGCAGAGCCGACCAACGGTAGGTCTGACACCCCGGCATTCACTGCCGCCATCACCTGTACCGCCCAAACCCCGGGCCCGGCCGCGGCAGAGCCCTTCAACGACGCCAGCGTGACCGTCGTGGAGACCGTGGTGAACGTCGCGGCCATGCGCTCGGCGGTCCAGTCATAAGCCAGCGCGACCCCGCTGACCTCGGGACACATAGCCCGCGGCAGAACCTGCTGAAGCTCTTCGGCGCCCGACAGGCCCAGGGCGTCCAGGATCGAGAACAGCGGCACGGGCCGTCCCTCGGCCGTCCACAGCGCGGTGAAGTTCTTGCCCACGGCTCCCGAAGCGAAGTCGACGTCGAAGACCATCCGATAGGGATCCCCGTCGTCCAGCACGACGTCCGCGACCAGTCTCGCCCCGAACGTCACCTCCCGCGCCGGGCCGGTGCCGCGGATCTCGGCCCGCACCGTGAAATCCATCGACAGGCCGAACATCGGCACCCGACCGCTGAACTCCACGGACCCCGACGCCGCGCTGTCGAAACCGATCCGTATCAGATCCAGCTCGAAGTCCTTGATCAGGTCGGGTACCTGTATCCCGAAGAGGTCTTGGAACCACCCGTCGAACGCCGACAGGTCGACCTCGGCGGCCGACGCCCACAGTCCCCAGGCCTGACCGGACTTCCGTCCCTGCACCCTGATCGTGCTGTTGCCCACCGCCAGCGTGCCGGTGAGGCAGGCGTCCCGCACCACACGGCCGCCTTGACCTGACAGGCGCAGCTCCAGATCACGGATGACCATCCGATCCAGAAACGTCCAGGTCGTGTCCAGGCCCAGGGACAAGGCGTAGGAGCTCGACTGAATGTCGTAGTCGACATTCAGGTACTGCACCGTGAGTGAGTTCTTGTCGATCCCGCTGCCGTCCAGATGCTCCTCGATCAGGTCCGTGCGTCGGTCTGGTTCGACGAGGGTGGCCGTCAGCGTCTGCCCCGGTAGCGCCAGCACGGCGTGCAGCTCGTAGCCGGCGACGATGAGCGTGGCGCCCATGTCGGCGGCGAAGAGCCACGTCCCTTCCTCCCGCACCGCGCGCAGTGCCAGGTCGTCGACGGACTCCAGCGTCAGGAATCCCTCGATGACCGCCCAGGGCGTCGTCGGGCCGACCCCGAGCACCACCGCGGCCCGGTCGATCGCCGAGGTGTCGGTCGCATACGCCGCCGACACCTGCTTGAGCAGCAGCCCGGCCAGAACGTCCTCGATGGGGCCTGGAACGTCCAGATCGGCCACCGGCAGGCCGTCGAGGAAGGGCAGCGAGGCCAGCGACTCCACCGACGCCAATGCCACCCCGTGCGGAAGACTCGCGAGCAGGTTGAAATGCTGCAGCACGGAGGGGACCAGTACCCTCACGAAGCTGGTCGACGGTCCCTCGGCCGTCGCGATCGTGAACCGGGCACCCGGCTGCGCGTTGTACGCGCTGCCGTCCCCGCACGTCAAACCGATCACGTCGAAGCCGGCGCTCACCACCACCAGCGCGGCGTCGAAGCCCGCGTCGCCGAGGAATCCGAAGTCCCCCGCCGCCTGCGCCGGCTCCTCGATCACCCAATCGAAGCCCTCGCACACGGCTTCAAGCCCGGTGACCACGTCTTCGGACGTATCGGTCAGGAAACGCACATGCATCTGCCGCTCCTGGCCGGCCAGCACACCACGGCCGTGGACCGCCAAGCCCGGCAGGTCATAGACCGCCTCTGAGATCGAAAGAACATCACCGGAACCGTAGGCATCGAACAGCTGCTCCACGGCATCGATCTCGAACAAGTGCGTGGGCAACGACAGATCAGCGCCCGAGCCCGCCAGCAGATTCCGCAGATCATCAGTGCGCAGGCTCATGATTCCTCCCCGGCGATCGTGGTGTCCGACGCGCTTGAACCCCTGTCGCGATAGGGATGGACCGCCGTCCCCGGCCCCGTCAGAAGGAACCGCAATCCCGGCACTGCCTCGGACATCCGGTAATCGAGGACATACAGGGGCGTCCGTCCGGCGACATCGGGACCGGCGACGACGGCATGCCACCTGCCGAGGTGGACGTTGAAGACCTTGAACAGCGGCGTGTCACCTTGCTGGAGCAGCCTTTCGTACTTGAAGACCGCGTAGAGTGCCGCCGGGCCAAGGCCGGTGATCTCCAGGTCGGGCTCGCCCTTGCTCTCTCGGGAGTGGGTCTTGACGTGGAAGGCGCCCTCGCCGGGACTACGCCTGTGCATGGCGCGCAGAAGTGTCGCCATCTCGATCCGGTCGAGCGGTCCGCTGCGCGGTACGTCGCCGAGATCGACGACCTTGGTCGACTCGCCGGACATCTCGAAGAGCAGAATCTCTTCGAGGTTGATATTGCCGAAATCCCAGGGAATTGAACTCCCGATGGCATAGCCGACTAGACCGGAATGTTGGCGGTCGTGGTAGATTCCGATCCATTCCCTCGGACCGTCCCATTGCAGGTTGCAGAGCAGGGTGCTGGTCGGGCTCGGCGTGGCGTGCACAAATACCCTGCAGTCGATATCCCTGCCGGTGGCGCCGGCCAGGCCGGTCAGCTTGAAGTCCCGTATCCCCGACCCCGGCGGGACCTTCTTCACCCCGAAGGCAGGAGCACCCCGGCCCCGCGCGTGCATCGCCTCCAGCACAGCCTTGTAATCCTCCGGAGCCCACACAGCATCGCCGGTATCGACATCCGCCAAATCCACCACCGTCGTCAACGTCACCGTCGCCGGACCCCCACCCGGCGCCAACTTCGGCAACCGGAACAGCGGAACATTCGTCCGGTCCTCCGGATACGACCGCTCATAGCCTTCGAGGATATTACTGCTCCGATTGTGGCAGACGGCGATCCATCCGTGTCCTTCTCGATGCACATTGCATAACACAGTGCGACCCGCTGGAACCGGCGCCAAATCGTGAATGCAGTCAACATCCCTGCCGGCCAGACCGGTCAACGTGATATCGCGCTCGATCCCGCCGCTCCCATTCCGCCCCTTCACCCCGAAGGCAGGAGCACCCCGGCCCCGCGCGTGCATCGCCTCCAGCACAGCCTTGTAATCCTCCGGAGCCCACACAGCATCGCCGGTAT